>NTJR01000032.1 GCA_002457595.1 Marine Group II euryarchaeote MED-G36 | reverse complement strand
CAGTCCATTTGAGTATGCGGCGGTACTGAAACCAGGATCGCCCCAAGCAAATTCTTCCGACACCAAAACTTCGTCAGAAATACCCATTCCCATTCCTCCAAATTCCGAGGGGATGTGGAGGTTAGTTAGTCCGAGTGAATGAGCCTCAGAAATCGCGTCTAGAGGGAACTCATTGTTAGTGTCCCAGTGTTCTGCATGTGGTCTTACTGAATCTCTAGAGAATTCATGCGCCAATTCGCGCAGCATCTCCTGTTCCTCAGACAACCGGAAGTCAGCCATGAAGTCGCCACTAGCCTTTCAGCCTTAGCCGTTCGCCCCAAATCAGGGTACTGTGAAGAAAAGAAATGCCATGTATGCAATGTATCCTACAACCATAGTGGCGCCGACTCGTGGTCCAATCTCGCGATCATCTAGCAACATCGCGGCAACTAGTCCCGATGTCAAAATGACAACCCAGATATCTCTTCCAGCGAAGTCTGATGAGATTTCAAGCCCGCCACCTATTATTGAAGCAGTACCTAGAATTCCAAGAATATTCATGACATTCGACCCAAGCACATTCCCGATAGCCACACCTCCTTGGTTACGAAGAGCAGCAATTAGTGTCACTGCTAATTCAGGGAGTGAAGTTCCAAGTGCAACAATAGAAAGCCCAATTATCGAATCAGGGATTCCATATGATGTGGCCAATCCAGTGGCACCTTCTAGCATTAGAACAGCACCCTGCCAAATCATCACACCTCCAGCTACGGTCGCTACAATTGCTAGCATGATATTGTCAGGCAACCAATTATCCTCGACTTCTGTATCTTCCTCTTTGCCTTTTGAATAGAGGTATGAGTAAGTGTAATACCCAACAAGAAGTAAAAGCATACCCAAGCCACCTTCATAAGGAATTTCTTCCATACTCACGAAAGCAAAGAGAATCACAGTTGCCGTAATTACTGCTATTGCATCACGTCTTAGCCCTGCCCCTGCATCTTCTCCTGACCCAAGCATACATGCTGTTCCTAGAACTAGCATTACATTCGCAACATTTGATCCTAAAACGCCTCCAACAGCAATCTCTGGTTTATCCTGTCCTATCGCTTCTATAGCAACTGCTAGTTCAGGTAAAGAAGTCCCGATTGCAACTATTGTGAATCCAACTAAGAGGGGAGGTACATTCATCCTATCTGCAATTCTTACTGCACCTTGAACAACTCCTTCGCCACCTGCCATCAGTAGGATGAATCCAAGAATCACAAGTATTGGGTCTGAGTCGAGCATCACTGTTCCCTCTCTATTTGTTCGCGCCCACTAATCATGTTTGAGTTAATACCCTTAATCATTCACACATCCTTAGTAAATGTCGCAGAACCAATTCTGCGGTTGGAATAGTATGGTCCTCTAATGGAGGAGAGAATGGAACCGGTGTATCTAGTGCCCCAATGACAACCGGAGTTGCTTCAAGATTCCAAAAAGCTTCTTCCAAAATTCGACTGTTAATGGTGTGACCAAATCCTCCTGTGTATTGTGCTTCTTGCAGAACTACTAGTCGCCCAGTTCTTCGTACAGAGTCAATACAGGTTTGTGCATCGAATGGCATAATTGTGCGTAGATCAATGATTTCGGCCTCTATCCCCTTCTTTGAGGCCTCTTTTGCAGCCTCTAAAGCGACGTGGACCATGGCACCCCAGGTGACTATAGTTGCATCATTACCGCCTCTTACAACTCGGGCTTTGCCAATACTGTTCTCACCCCTTGCGAGTCGTCCATGAACTGCTTTTGTATCTACAACTTGATTGATTGATTGCCCCCATCCCGTCAAACCTCCTCTAAGGCCATAGAGGCCAATGTGTTCCAAGAAGACAACAGGGTCTTCCAATGCATGAGACTCAACCAGTAGGTCATAAGCATCTTGAGGTGTACTTGGGAATACAATGACTAAACCGGGGTCATTAGTAAACCACGATTCTATCATGTTCGCATGGAATGGGCCACTTCTTGTTTTTGCACCCAAAGGAATTCTGACCGTTAGTGGTACATCAGCTCCCCATCTCCATCTCAATTGAGCCGCGTTATTGATTAGAGGATTCATTGCTAGTGCCGCGAATCCCCCGAATTGAATCTCTGCAACCGGCCGCATTCCTCCAAGAGCAGCACCTGTGGCTGAGTGGATGATTGCTGCTTCTGAAAGCGGCATATCTAGCAGTCGATCTGAATGCCCTCTAGCCTTCAGGGGGAGATTCATACCAAAGGCTCCAGCAATTTCCATGTCCTCTCCCATGAAAACAATTGATTTTCCATATTTTTCTGCGAGAGCTACCATTCCGTTTTGGATGGCTTTGCTGAAGGTCCATGCATTTGTGGCATTAGAGAATTCAATAGACGTCTCTCCATTTTCTAGTGGTGATTGACCACTTTGAGTATTTTCTCCAAATCTATCGAATTGTTCTGAATGCGTGCTAGCATCATGAATTGAAGTCACTCCGACGGTTACCGTGTTCCCTTCAGGCCAAGGAGTCATCTCCATTTCTTTTCTTGCAGAATCAACAAGAGATTGTTCTTCATTTTCCATTTTTGCAATTCTTGATGTACTAATTCCCAATCGAATCAGTAAATCTCGATGATTTGGAACAGGGTCTTTTTCCGCCCAATATGCAAGCAATTCGCGGTCAACATAACCTGGAGGATTCCTACTAATTGCTCCAAGATATAGGTCGTCATGGTGGTGTGCGTGCCCACAACCACGCATGGTTTCAACATGAATCAAAGTAGGACCTCCTCCATCTAAGGCGTATTCACGGGCAGCGCAAGTAGAGGCGTGAAATTCAGCCGGGTCAGACCCATCAATAGTCCAAGATGGAATCCCCATCGAGTAACCTTTGTCT
The DNA here is from genome assembly GCA_002457595.1 of Marine Group II euryarchaeote MED-G36. GTDB lineage: Archaea > Thermoplasmatota > Poseidoniia > Poseidoniales > Thalassarchaeaceae > MGIIb-O1. The sequence continues at coordinate 11,563 of NTJR01000032.1, read as the reverse complement.
CCAAATGTTTCTGCTCCGGATTGACTTACTGTAAATGTATCAAGTGCGATTTGATTGTTCTGTATCATGAATGCAATGGGTAAACCACGAGCGCCTGCAAGATTCATTGCTTCCCAAAATTCACCACTGCTACTACATCCTTCTCCTACAGGAGCCAAATGAAATCGAGGTATTGAGAGCCTTTGAGCAGCGAGAGCGATTCCTGTAGCGGTAGCGCTAGCAATGGGTAATGGGGCAGTTGGTGGTAATACTCTTTTTTCCCAATTCCCAACATGTAGGTCTCTTCCTCCTGCATCATTCTGCCCACCATCCATATTTGATGCTGACTTGCCTACTTGTGCATTAAAAATTTCAAGAGGAGTTTGCCCCATGGCTAATGCAAGTCCAACATCTCGAATCATTGGGGCGACGACATCGGCCATCTCAGTTTTTTCACTTTCAAGGTCGATTGCTCTGGTTAATCCTGTCGCACATGCAACAATTCCTTCTTGCCATGTTGAGCGAAACCCCTTTCCTCCAAAGTGACTGCCATCAGGGGTAGGGACGCCATTGGTGAATAGGTCCTTCAGGTGTTCATCAAGAGCACGTGTTCTAGTCATCCATCTTTGCCAATTAAATCGTTGTTCAACGGTGATTGATGCTTTGTACGCTATTCTACGCAAACAGAGTGCGACGTCGCGCAATAACCTCGTGACGCGCCTATTTAGGTAGATTGTCCCACTTCTACGTGGTATTATTTCTTCATCTGCGAGGTTAGCGAATCCAGGTTCGAAAACTCTCTCTCGTAGTTTCTTCGAAAGCTCATTATTGAAATTTTGACAGAATTCATGATAGGTATCTCCTGTGAATGACTTCGATGCATTGAGTAAATCCCAACATTCTGTGATTTCTTCGACATAACCATCATGTCTTTCAATAACGAATCGGATTAATTCCTTGCGTACTTCTTTTGAATTTATTTTATGCGAGAATATGAGGGGGGAAGTCGGCATCCAATCGGCACCCCATAGAGGGGGGAGGTCTTGTTGTGTCGGACTCTTAGCGGATGAGGTGCCCTCAACATTTATTGAATTCTTATCTCTATCTCTCAAGATTGCTTCCTGCTCTAATTCTTTCATCGGGGTGCTTGCTTTCCTCTCCCAAACTCTTGCTTGTTGGGTCCTTCCTCTTCCAGCTCCTGAGCGATCGAGAGTGACTCGAATTCTTTGACTACAAGAGATGCACTTACGGTCAAGGCGTGACGTACTAGAATCTCTAGATTTCCAAGTTTGATGCTTATTGCAAGTCGGGCAGAGCCACAAGCCGCGTCGCCCTACCATGCCTTCTCGTGTTGCAACTAGTACAACAAACAATCGGTAGACTAGGGCTATTTTTACCACAATAAATCAAAGTTTGTAAATTATTACTTTATTCAAGCAACATTTTTAACTATTATTTACCACAATTAAACAAGTTACTGAATGGTATTTCACCACTTATTATCTGACTAATATTTAGGTATCGATGAATCAATTTGATCAGCCCACAAATGGACTCCACCTGCAAGGTTCCAAACTCTAGAATGGTCCCAACCAGACTGAATTAGCCAATTTGCAACAACCTCTGATCGACCCCCTACTCTGCAATAAACAACGATATCTCGATTTTTGGGGATTTCAGAACTTCGCTTTGGCACAGAGGTGTGCTCTATTCTCAGATTTGTGTTTGGCAGAGAAACGATTGATTCTTCATTCTGTCTGCGTACGTCAAGTAAGAAAGGCTCCCAACCATTTGTTTTCTTGTTAATAAACTCATTAGGGGTAATTTGCATTGAATTATTCGGGGCTACAACTTTCGGTGTTTGTGATTTACAGACAGCTTCGATGCTTTCCTTTGACATTTTTTTGACAGGCTTTCTATTAGGATCTGCTTCGAAGGATAAAGCGCGCATGTTCATTGTTATCGCATCTAATATCATCAATTTCCCTGAAAGTGCCTCTCCAACTCCAAGAATAATTTTCAGTGCTTCTGTAGCCTGAATAGTTCCAACCATACCAGGTAGTACACCAAGGACCCCCGCTTCTGCACAATTAGGCGCTAACTCAGGAGGAGGAGCAGTAGGGAATAAATCTCGATAATTTGGTCCACCTTGGTAATTGAAAACAGATATCTGCCCTTCAAATCGGTGTATGCTACCAAAAACCCAGGGGACATCAAGAATTTCGCATGCATCATTGATGGTATACCTAGTGGCAAAGTTATCGGTGCCATCAACTACAACATTCCAGCCATCTATAATTTCCAAAGCATTTGAAACATCTAATCGAAGATTGTATTCCACTATTTCAACTTCGGGATTTAATTGTTTTATTCTCGCTACTGCTGACGCAACTTTTGGTTTCCCAATACTTGCAGTAGTGTGAATTACTTGCCTCTGAAGATTTGTAATGTCAACATTGTCATCATCTACAATGCCTATTCTTCCAATACCAGCGGCCGCTAGATAAAGAAGAACAGGAGAACCTAAACCCCCTGCTCCTATGACAAGAATTGACCCATCTCTAAGTCGTTTCTGACCTTCTTCCCCAACCTGGGGGAGTATCAAGTGACGTGCATATCTTGCACGCTCGGCCGGACTGAGTTCCCGTGACACAACTTTTCGACTGAGTGAACCCCTCATTGTGGCTTCGGTCTAGAATGTTCACTTAGAACGGAATAAATCCAGCAAGTCTCATACTTGCAATTACAAAGCTCAGTCTTCCCCAAGTACGAGTTAGGATGTATGATCTTTCGGGAGTTATGTCGATACGAAGAAACAGGTTGAACAATCTTCGAATAAAATTCTGTTCCAAAACTGAATCTGGCCGTGGCACACCTCTGAATCGTCGTTCTAAATCAGTAAGAATACAGAAATCTGAACGAATTAACCAAAGAATCTCAGTACTCGCATACAAAATCACAACACCCCATAGCATCCAATCTTCAGTGCCTAACCATCCAATTGCAATCCAGATGGTAACTATCGTATGAGTGAGGTAGACCACATCTGCTAGGCGATGGCTGAGCCAACTTCTGTCTTCATGAAATTCTTTTTCAGCGAAGATTCCCGTCTCCGCCAAGATAAAACCTCAGTGTTGTTCCTCAAGCCATTTCTCAACATCCATTGCAGCTTGGCAACCCATTCCAGCCGCAGTAATTGCCTGGCGATAGCGGGTATCTACAACATCACCGGCAGCAAATACTCCGGGCACACTGGTCATTGTATGTTCCTTGTGAATGATGTATCCTGTGTCATCTGTTTCAACTTGGCTTTCTAGGAATCCAGTTATTGGTTTGTGACCAATTGCAATAAAGGCGCCCGTACAAGAAATTTCTTCGATTGAACCATCTCTTGGATCTTCTAACACAGCACCAGTAAGGCCATTATCATCTGAAAGCCACTTCTTTACTGAACGGAATGTCTTAATCTCAATTTTTGGATGATTAGCCGCTCTCTCATACATTACTTTGGAAGAGCGGAATACATCTCTTCGGTGAATTATTGTAACTTTACTAGCGAAGCGAGTTAGGAATGTTGCTTCTTCCATTGCAGAATCTCCACCACCTATTACGATTATTTCTTCATCACGGAAGAATGCTCCATCACATGTGGCACATGTGCTGATTCCCCGTCCTTTCTGCGCTTCCTCTCCTTCAACTCCTAGCCAGATAGATTCGGCTCCGGTGGAAATTATTAGAGATTGAGCCTGAAATTCTTCACCCTCAACCCAGACTTTGAATGGTCGAGAACTCAGATCTACACGCTCGACATTCTTGTCTTCCACTTGCAAGCCAAAGCGTTCAGCTTGCTCACGTAATTGCATCATCATCTCAGGCCCTCCAATTCCTTGAGGATATCCTGGGAAGTTTTCAATGTCAGAAGTAAGCATCAGTTGACCTCCAGACATGTAACCTGCGAACATTAGTGGATCTAGCATTGCACGAGCAGAATACAAGCCCGCTGTGTATCCTGCAGGACCAGAACCAATGATGATTACATTGCGCACGCCGTCGGACATGCTTCTGCCAATGTCAGGAGTTCTTTGAACATTGACACTTGAGCGATATGATTTCAAAGCCCAACATATCCGAAGAAACATGGCTTGGAGGACAATACCATCACCTGATGATGATGATGAAGCAATTCACCAAAATCTCGAGGCTTGGGACTCTATGGCTTTTTTACACGCACAAGGAGCTGGTGCTGAGTTCTATAGAATTGAACAGTGGCTTGCTGGTGAGTCAAAAATTGCACCCTGGGAGTTAGAAGAGGTAGGTTCTGTCAAAGGTAAATCTCTACTTCATATGCAATGCCATATTGGTGCAGATACCTTATCTTGGGCCCGCGAGGGTGCTAAGGTAACTGGCCTAGATTTTTCTCCGAATGCTATTTCTGAGGCGGAAAGATTTGCAAAAATTCTCAAAATCAATGATGCTAAATTCGTAGTTAGCAATGTTAGTGACGCGGTAGAGACATTGAAGGGAGAAAAGTTCGACATACTGTACACCGGACGTGGAGCACTATGCTGGTTACCAGATTTACAAGAGTGGGCCAAAGTATGCTCTGAATTGGTTAAATCAGGTGGAATTTTGTATCTTGAGGAAAGTACTCCCATGCTCAATGCATTAGATATCGAAGAAGGAACAGAGACCCCCCGTCTAGGTTTGAAGTATGATTTATTCAATGAAGGCATAATTTCTGAGATTGGTGAGGGAAGTTATGCATCACCAGAGGCCGATATTGAACGAACCACCCATTCATGGGAGTACAGATACGACACTCTACTTAACGCATTGATTAGCAACGGATTCATGATTGAATCTCTAAATGAGAGAGATGAACTCGCTTGGGATCCATGGCCGGAAGCAGAAATGTTTGAGCCATCTCGGCCTAATTACTGGCGATTAAAAGAAAATCAGGTTAATTTTCCCTTGTCGTTTACTCTGAAGGCAAAACGATTGTGATTACTCAAACATCGCTACAACTGCCCCGACAGCCGCTCTGGCATGTGGTTCAAGTCTCGGTTCGATGTGTTCAGGGTCTGCACCTGGGCCAATGATCCCCAATCCAATTGGTTTGTTATGCCGAATTTGTAATTCTATTATTGAACGAGTAACTGATTGTCCCATAACCAAACCATGTTGGGTTTGTCCTCGCTCAATTATTCCTAGGGCAATTGCAGCATCGACATCATCGCGCTGCATCAATCTCTCTAGTGCAAGAGGGACCTCCATTGAGCCGGGAACCCAGACGACCTCTGTCAATTCAGCATTCTTAGAAACAGCTTCATCACGGGCATATTCTAACATTCTCTCAACCTCAGTCTTGTGAAACGAGCCACATACTGCTGCAATTCTCATTCAGATACCTCCATACTACGTCGAATTGTATCTACTACTGCCTGTGTGCGAGAATCAATTTCGATATTGACATAATCTCCGACCTTTTTTTGACCAATTGTTGTGACCCTCAAGGTCTCAGGAATAATATGCAGAGCAAATTCATTTTCAGAAACTTCACCAACTGTTAGCGACATTCCGTCTATGGCAATGAATCCTTTTTCGAGAATATACGGTCGGGCCTCACTAGGATTTTCAATACTCAAATCAATACCTTCACCCTGTTCATTTCTTTCAAGAATTCGAGCGGTCATCATCACATGGCCCGACAGGATGTGACCTCCTAATTCATCACCCATTTTCAGTGATCGTTCAACATTTACCAAAGAACCAGTCTTGAGTTCTCCAAGAGTGCTACGAGTCAGAGTTTCCTCAATGGCGTCAAAGCAAACATCCGTTCCGTCTATCGAAACCACCGTCATACAGACGCCATCCAAAGATACACTAGCCCCTATTTTTAAGTCTGCACAGTAGCCATTAAGATCAACTTTCAGGGTTCTAACACTATCCCCTTCCGTCACCTCAATTACAGGAGCTGTACCTACTACAATTCCAGTATACATCTCAATCCTCCTCGTAAGGTCCGCCAGTTTCTCCCGACCAAAGTCTCAGAATCTTTGCAATGATTTTCCTAGTCCCGTCCAAGTCGTCAGCCAAACCTTCTACACGAATGACTTCTACATCTTTCCAACCATTTTCTTTGAGCCCCTTCTTGATTGTATCAAGTGAGTGCTTCTGGTCATATCCAAGAGCGATAATATCTGGTTTTACAGTTTCAAGAATTTCATAAATAGGCATAGTTGGTGGATTGCCTATGATTGCTGTATCAACAGGTTTCAATCCCTGAACCATTCGACATCGAAGCTCTTGATTAGTTACTGGTTCATGCTTTTGTTTGCGTACAGTATCATCATGTGCGACCACGACTACTAACTCATCACCAAGAGCCTTAGCCTGCTCCACATAGTGCAAATGGCCAGCATGTAGCAAATCGAAAACACCGACTGCCATTACTCGAACCATCAACCCCGCCTCCTTCTGAATGCTCTCAATGCTTCGGTTACTCCAAGTCTAATGCTTTCAACAAATCTGCACCCGTAATCATGGGTATTCCGTATTTTTGAGAGTATAATCTAGCATCTTCTACACTCAATGCCCCATCTCCATCGGGCTGCAGCATTTCAGCTCCAATAGTTGCAGGAACTTGACCTGCCAGTCGTGCTATCGCTACTGCGAGTTCTGTATGACCTTGTCTTGTTGATAATCCACCAGGCGATTCTCTGCACACTGGGATATGACCCGGGGTTCTGAATTCTGCTCCTAAGGCTGCAAATGCCAGTTCACCTTCAGCACCTGATTCGAGTAATTCTCCTGCCAGTTCACCAAATCTTTGTGTAGTCAAGGAGCGGTCACGATCTGTAATTCCAGTGTAGGTTTCTCTGTGGTTTACTGAAAGTGTGAAAGCCGAGCGATTGTCGTATTGTAAATCATTGGTAATTAGATACCCTAGAACTGGGTTTTCGGCTACCAGTGTATCATTTGTGTGGATGTCCTGAAGCCAAGGTAGTCCAAACATTTCCCCTATCTCATCACCTATTGCTAGGAATAGTAAACCACCGCAGTCTTGGCGTAATTGCCTCATGACCGCAGGAGTTGCAGCGGTTGCCGGCCATAGTAAATCAGTTTCCTTCTCTCTAAATGCCGAGTCGAAGACCATCACAGGATCTCCTCTCGAAAAAGCGGCAATCGCCTCGTCAACGCCTTCGCCCATGCTCTCGCGAGAGGTCTATGATACCCTTATTTTACGGTCCGACAATCAGTCTTCACAACACATACTCTGAATAGGTAGAGTCTGAAAATACGAACGTGACTGTAGTCAGGGCACCTCTTCGAGTTGATTTGGCTGGGGGTTGGACCGACCTTGCTCCATATACAACTGATTACGGGGGTGAAGTGGTTAATTTCACCATCAACAAATATGTCCATGCAAGACTCAGTGATACAGGAGAGGTCAAGTTTGAATTCGACGTTCCTGCCGGCTCAGGACTTGGCGCAAGTGGCGCTCTAAATGTTGCAAAAATCGCTTTACAGCAAGGCCTCGAGGGTATAGAAAGAGAGGATATTGCCGAGGCTGCCTATCAACTTGAAATTACCTCGGGTAATCTTTGTGGTAGACAGGATCAATGGGCATCTGCATTAGGTGGATTCAACCGTTTTTTGTTCCTTGGTGATGAAGTTGAGAAGATGCCATTCGAACCTACTCGTTCTGCTCAAAATTGGCTTCGTAAGCACCTCATAATTGCACACTCTGGAATCAGTCACAAATCAGGTAATATTCAGAAAGGTGTATGGTCTCGCTACGAATCTGGTGATTCACAAGTTATTGAGGGTTTGAAGACAATCCGATTAGCAACTAGAACTATGATTGATGGTCTACAGAGAGATCAGCGACATCTTGTTGTCGAGGCTTTCAATGAAATCTGCCTCGGTGTGGATCTAATCGACCCATCAATACACGAACCTTTCAAATCAGTAATCGACCCACTGCTAAGCCGAAATGCTGTGATGGCATGGAAAGCTCTAGGGGCTGGAGCAGGAGGGTGTGCTGCTCTATTGTGTCACCCAATGGAAATAGAATCAGTTTGCCTTGATTTGTCAGATTCGGGCTGGCAAATCATAGATTGGGACTATGATGAGTTAGGTGTCATTCTCAAAGAGAACTGAATTGAGCATAGCGAAGCCTCAAACACTGCTATCAATGCCAGTAACTTATGCGATACCATCGTAGGTCCCTCAGTATTGGAATTGTATTGCTCTTAGCAATAAGTTGCTTTGTTGCCACAACAAGTGCTCAATCAGGTGAAGAAAACCATCCTACTGAAGATGACCCATACATGTATTTCTGGGGCAATGAGGATTTGAGTGAATGTTGGAATAATTTCGACTCTAATGCTTCAATGGGTTCTGCATCTGAAGGCTATGGTGAGATATTTTTCCCTGAAGGACAGGATGTCAACGTCGAATTATCCTGCAATCTCCATACTGGATTTTCGGATGATTTCATTTTGGAAATCAATAAATCAATTTCAATTCGAATGAAGTTTAACATCGAGTCAGGTAATTGTGGAAATGACTGTACAGATCTTACCCTGACCTTATTCAGAGGTCAAGAACAAATTTCTCAGCATGTCGAGCCTGCAAATTCAGTTAACAATGGAAACGATTTCACAACCCAGTGGGATATTCTAGTAAATGATTCAATCAGAGCTTGGGCTCAAGATACTCAGATTTCAATCTCTGTTGCTTACTCAGTTCCTGCTGAGGGTGGTCCACTTTGTCAATCTCCGATACCAACTCCTGGATCAGATTGCTCTGGAAATTTCCGAATGTACTACTCAGATGAAGGTGGAAGTCCCGGAGACGTTCATGCAGAATTCCCGATTTATGTTTCATTAACTGATGTAGGTTCTAATGCTGGAAAAACAAATCTCGGCCCAATTATTTTCATTCTTCCTTTCATTGCCATAACTATTCTTCTAGGTTGGGTAGGATACCGTGAAGGCTGGAGGGCAGAATCTGAAGAGGAGTTTGATTTTGCTGAATGGGGTTTGGGGACATTAGAGAAGATTAATCCAATGATTTGGGGTCCAACTTTGGTTAGTGGTACCAAAAATGCATTTTCAGAATGGAGAAAAGGAGGGGCATTAACCGTAAACAAAACCCGAAGGATTACTACTCTCTGTCTTCTTTACTTCGCTCAAGGATTACCTTGGGGATTCGCTAGTGTTACCTTTGCTGCTTACTTAGTGAAAAATGGAACTCCAATCGGTGATATCGCCGTACTATTCGCAACTATTGCACTTCCATGGACATTCAAGTGGATTTGGGGGCCTATTGTCGACTCTGTCTTTATTGAGAGATTTGGTCCTCGTAGACAATGGATTCTTTTTGCTCAAACTGGAATGGCATTGACATTAGGAAGTCTGATATTAATTCCGGATCTCAATAGTAAAATTGAACTTGTTACTCGAATTTTGTTTATTCACAATATTTTCGCCTCCCTTCAAGATGTAGCAACTGATGCACTTGCTGTAGAAATTCTGCAGCCTGACGAAGTAGCGAAAGTTAACGGATTTATGTTTGCAGCTAAGAGAGGTGGAATAATAGTTGGAGGGGCAGTCCTCGGAGTCCTTGTATCATACATCGATATTTCAGGTGTGATAGTGGCTCAATTGGTGTTACTTCTAGCCATTATTTCAGTACCTCTAACCATGGTTGAGAAGCCAGGAGTCAAGTTATTCCCATGGTCTGTGGTAGAAGCGGTCTTATCTGATTCTGATGAAGAACAAGGTGGTCAAGATGATGAAGAATCAGAAACTCCATGGGAGGATGAGATTGACTTTAGAGTGGCTCGAACCGTAGGATACAGTGTATCAGAAGAAAAAATTTCATTCGCATCTTTCTTTGCAATTGTTGGTTTATCAATTTGGTTCTTAGGCTTCGCAGTTGATGTATTTACTATTGACTGGTCTCTCGGTGGTTCTTTGAGAGAAATTACAAACCCAGCTAGTTACTCAATTATTTCATTAGCAGTTCTTTCATTATTAGTTTCTAAATTGAATGATAATCTACCTTCGATTATTAATCCATTCAAATTAATTCCTACATCTAGCAGAAATGCTGTAGCTAGAACCTCTTTTTATCTTGCCAAGGCCTTTTCTGTTCGATCAGCTTTACTTTTGATTGGACTTTGTCTTCTTTCAGAGTTATACATCTTTGTCGGCCCAATTGTAATTGATATTTTCATCAATGAAGCGGGTTGGTCACAAGCAAAGTACAATGGAATTGTTGGAGGAATTGTTGTATTTGGTGCATTATTTGGACAAATATTTGGAGGTCTGCTAGGGGATAAATATGGTACTAGAAGAGTAGCAATGGTTGGATTCACCATTCTCGCTCTAGCAAATGCCACACTAGCCTTCTTGGAACCAATGTGGAATAATACTACACTGATGACATTCTACCTCATCATTCAGGCCTTCGTTGGTGGTATTGCTTGGATTTGTATTATTTCTCTAAGCATGAGATTAACATGGAGTAAAGTTGGTGGAACTCAATTTACAGCATATATGTCCCTATTCAATCTCTCAGGCGTAATAGCATACGGATTAACTGGCCGGATGATTGAAGTTTTCAACTATTCCACTGCTATATACATCGGCGCGGGATTGACAATGCTAACTGTAATTATGTTGATCTTCATTGATGAGGATGAGACCGATAGAGTCCTTGAAGGCCGCCTCGATGATGACGATGAAGACGGAGATGAAAGTTGGTGGGAAGAGGAAGGACAAGTGATGGAGGGAGCAGAACTTGGCGAGCATGCATCATTGGCTTGAATCGTGTGAAACAGACTTTCTTCTATTCACCCAAACCGTTTGTCCCTATTGCACTCGTGCAAAAAATGCACTCGCCGCAAAAGGTCTAACTTACACAGAAGTAAACTTCGATCATGAAGGTGAATTACGCTGGGAAGTAATGCGTGAGACAGGTCATCGCACGGTTCCAATCTGTTTTGATATGAGAGGTGAAAATCCTGTATTCGTTGGTGGTTCAGATCATCTTCTGATTTACTTAGATTGAATTTGCCATTTCTTGGATTGCAGTCTTTAATTCATCGAATTGATTCTGATTTACCATGTGCCCCTTCTCATGCTCGAATCGAATAACCGGCCAATCAGCCGCTTCGAAAATCTCAGCGTGTTCATATCCATAATCGATAGGCACGAGGTGGTCACTTTTGCCATGCATCCAAACCACAGGTCGAGGTTTTAGGAAAGGCAGAGATGCATCTAGAGATTCAGGTCGTATGGTTTTAGTTGCTATTAGAACGAGTCCAAATATTCTGTCTTGAACATCAGTTTCTAGTAAAGCGGAAGCCATTGCTCCTCCTTGAGAGAATCCACCCACAATAATTGGCCCATCAGGTATCTCTTGAGTGACTCGAATTAGTGAATCATTCACATTTGATTGAGAAGACGAATCAAGAACGTGAGATATTGTATCGTCTGCTCTTAACCACCAAGCATAACCACCTTTTGTAGGATGTTCAATCTCTGCCTGAGGGCATAGAACATCCCAACCT
>NTJR01000031.1 GCA_002457595.1 Marine Group II euryarchaeote MED-G36 | reverse complement strand
GATGGCCGGGTGTTGTACATAGGGAAGGAAGGACTCTAACTCGTGTTTCTTCGCTACTGGATTCAGAAAGCAAAGGCCCGGCTGCGAAGTCGAAAGATTCTGTATTCCATAATCCAGCTATGGCCGGTTCGCGTACGCGTAGTGTTTTGTTAATGGCTCATGCTATCGAATCTGGGATGTTAGGTGATTCTGAAATTAGAGCACTGGATGGACTATCTGCCTCAGGGCTGCGTGCTCGACGTTGGCTGAATGAATTACCCTCTAGTTCCTCTTCTAGATTGATTGCGACTGTAGGCGATATGGAACAAAATGCACTTGATTGGGCAATGAAAACAGAGGCTGAATTTCCTTCAAAAAATGGTGAGTTTAATTCACTACTTGGCGACCTTCGGGCTAGTGTTATTTCACAAGGATGGCATTGGGTCGATATCGATCCCTTTGGATCACCTGTGCCGTTCCTAGACACCGCTATCCAATCTCTTGCAAGACGCGGTGTGCTTGAAGTAAGTGCGACTGATACTGCAGCATTGACTGGCTCGTCGAAAAATCCTTTGATGCGGCGCTATGGAGCGAGAGTTCGGCTGGACAAATTGAAGCACGATTCGGGATTGAGGGTACTGATGGCTACCGTTGCACGTGCTGCTGCAAGGCACGACAGAAGTATAATTCCTCTTTTGGCAATTTGGGATTCTCATCATCTGAGAGTTTCTGTTCGAGTTCTGCGATTGATGGAAGGTGCGAACAATCTGGAATCATCATTGGGATGGAGGGTGTACAACCCGACTAAAGAAGAAGTTGAGGCCTCAACCAATTCTGGTCTTCTACCCAAGGATTCGGGGACGGATTTGCCAATACATTGTTTCCTTCCTCTTTCTCATCCTGTTGCTCGGGAAGATAAACGCATTTCTGGACCAATGTGGATTGGCCCTATGGGAGATAAAGATGTGATGGCATCGATGACAGTTGAGCGCTCTTTGGAATTGTGTGGTGCAATATATTCTGAAAATGATCTTGCCAATTGGAGTCAAAAAAATGTTGAACTTGAGAATAGAAAAATTGCGAGAGCCGTGCGAAATATCGCAGAAGAATCTGAAGCAATAGAAACAACTCACCTCGTTCCCGTCGACGAACTATCAAGTTGGTTAGAGAGAGGAGGGCCACCTAGTCCTGCAAGAATGGCTGAACTATTGAATCAAGTGGGTTACACATCTTCAGTTTCTCATTATGCCGAGCCTGCATTCAGGAGTGAAGCACCTTGGTCAGAAATAGTTAGAGTGTTTGATGAAATTTCAACCACCGATATATGACATCTCGATTCTCGGCAGTGCAGAAGTTTCTTCTGAGCGTAATTCAGAGTATTGGTCAGTTCGTCTGTTCCATATTGCCTCTATTGCGGCTGTCAAACTAAAACCATTATTTTCATTGTGAATTAAAGCTCGTAAATCATGACCACCGGAAGCAAACAAACACGTGAATAAGTGGCCGTCGGCAGAAATTCGAGCCCGAACACAATCTCCACAGAATGGCTCACTGACGGATGAAATTAATCCAATTTCTCCTGTTCCATCGGAGTGGCCCCAACGGACTGCAACATCAGAGGTGCGGACTTCCTCTAAAGGAATCAAATCAAATTCAGTTTGAAGATGTGAAAGCAGATCTTTACTCTGAATCACCTCGCCTCTACTCCAACCATTTGTCCTACCTACATCCATGAACTCAATGAATCTAACAATCACTCCGGTTCCACGGAAATGATTGACGAGTTTCGCTGCTTGGTCCTCATTGACGCCTCTTCTGATGACACAATTAATTTTTACAGGTGTGAGGCCGGATTCTAATGCTGCATCTATTCCATCGAGAATTTGTGCAACTGGAACTCTTGAATCCGTCATTATTCGATGAACATCATCATCCAAGGCATCGAGACTGACTGTGACTCTAGAAAGTCCTGCATCGGCCAATGCCTGTGCATTACGTCGAAGAAGAGAGCCATTGGTAGTTAGAGCAAGGTCAATTTCATGCTTAGATAAAAGAGATACCAAGTCTGATAAATTAGGCCTTAGAAGGGGTTCGCCACCGGTTAATCTTACCTTCTCAAGCCCAAGTTCAATACAAGCTAGTACCACTTTCTCAATTTCCTCAAAAGATAGGAAGGCGCGACGTGGTAGGAATGTATGGTCCTCACTAAATTTCTCACTCGGCATACAATATGGGCATCGGAAATTGCATCTATCAGTTACTGAAACCCGTAAATCACGCAATGGTCTACCCAGCGCATCCGTGGTTTCCTGTGACACCATTGGTTGGACCTCATAAACAATCTATCAAAGGTTTGTTGTTTAATAAAAGTAAGTCGTTTTTTCTATTTCTAGTATAACGACACAACCGCAGGTTGAAAATAGAGGAGCCTTTGAACAAGGTCGGGAACATGCTGGCTATCACATCAAAGGCTCGTGAAATGCTTGATTCATTCGCTGAGAAATCAGGAGAAGAGGATATCGCTCTTCGGGTCGAAATTATTGGTCGTGGACCAAAAGGCTTCCAGTATGATTTGCAATTTGTAGGCAGCGATGGCGGCCAAGAAGACGATGTAATCACTGATGTCGATGGAGTCGCTGTTCGAGTTGCTATGCGAAGTGCTCAATATCTAGATGGGACTACACTTGACTTCAAGGAAACTCTGATGGGGGGAGGATTCGCTTTTGACAACCCTAACCCGTTGTGGATTGATGAATTATCAATGCGTGTTGCGGAAATCATCAATGAGAAAGTAAATCCTGCAGTTGCCTCTCATGGTGGTGTAGTTGAGCTGATAGGAGTAGATGATGATAAGGCAATTATTGCATTTGGAGGAGGTTGCCAAGGCTGTGGAATGGCTGATGTTACTCTGAAACAGGGAGTTGAGGTAATGATTAAGGAAAATGTTCCTGAAATTCTAGAAGTTGTTGATACTACAGATCATGCTGCTGGTAGCAATCCATTCTATTGATGCACTCATCAATAGACCATTCTGACTTCGTCGTCATCACGTTCTGTATCTGGAGCAGGTAATGCATTGGCTTGAGCGCGTTCGAATGCTTCTCTTACTCTCTCCTCGATGGCACGAGCATCTTCTAGCAACCCTTGTACTGGAATCTCCATATCCATAAGTTCTGAAATTCCCTCAATTGCTATCAGAGCGGCTCTAGCATCTGGATACATTGGATTACACTCAGCGAGTAAGGCTGTGACATCCAGACCTCGCCGCTCGCCTTCTGCAATTAGATATCCAGAAATTCCAGATACAATCCCTTGTTGAATTCGCTGAATGCCTGAATTATCTAGCGAGTCGCGACCAATCGAAGTTGAAGACACACCCCAAAGATCACTTTCTTCCTTAATTCCAAGTTCATTGCTAACCACTCCATCGACAACAATTAGACGATCAAAACCACCTTTCGTAAACCACTCAAGTACAGTTTCTCCAAAATGGACATCGTTCTGAGGAGGGAATTGAATCTCGGCTATGAAAACACCTAGTCCATCACCTTGGTACACACGGACTGGATGTTTAGGAACTGAATCATGAATCAAAGCAATAGCTGGGAACTCCGGATGAAGAACAGTCCCCATAGGATCTAGTTCCATTGTTTGAATAATGTGAGACATCGCAATAACACCGACTGAACCTACTGTGGAGAAGCCACAAATTGCCGTCCCACCGAGCCTTGTAGGGTCTGCAGTTGAATGCAAGACGAGGGGAAACCCTGAGTTGTCCTGTGAACCCATTAGACACTGGTCGTCGGCTGTAAGTCTTGAATCAAACGGTTGCGGGATTGATAAAGAATCGAAGTCGAATTTATCAAATAGAGGTTCTAGGGACAAGCGATACAGATGACTGAAGATGAGAATAACAACATCGGGCGCATATACATTCGAGTAGGTTCAACTGAGGTTGATCTTTCAGGTTCAGCCCGTGAAGTCAATGATTCTTGGCTGAAACTGCGTGAACAAGATACGTGGGCCTCATCATTGTCAAAAGTACGCACTGCGAGGCAGGATGCAATTGATGCCGCTAGGGCTTCTTTACAGGAATTAGGAATTCCAGAAAGGGGATCTGCATTCAGAAGATTGATTGAAAATTGTGGAATTTACAAGACTGGGGATGTAATATTGGCGGCAATACATTATCTGCGCTCTGTTGAGAAAGAGGAAGATACTCCGCCTAGAGAAGTCAAGCAATTCATTGTTGATTCAGGCAAATGGAGTACTGAAGAAGTAGAGAAATGGAATCTTTCTCTATACATTAACAGAATGCTCGAGGACACATCCGAGAGAGGGAAACCAGCTCTTTTGACATACCCTGCTGGGATGGATAAGAATCGCTTCGTAATTCTTACAGATGCTGGACGAGATCATCTTGAGAGGCTGTCAGCGTGAGTGATACTGAAGATACGAATGACGAGCCTAAGGACTGGTCATTCACTTCTCACGTAGGCGAGGACTTGCGCGGTGTTGATCTATCAGGTGCTGATTTACGAAGAGCTGTATTCGATGGGGCTGACCTTGAAGGAGCTGACTTATCTGGAGCAGATTTGCGTAAGGCCTCATTCAAACGTGCGAATCTTATGAAAGCAGCATTTGATGACGCAGATATGCGTGATGCTATTTTTGTGAAGGCTAGAATGAATTTGTCGAATTTTCAAGGAACTAAACTAGACCGAGCAGATTTACGTGGAATCCGTGGAAAGTATGCAATATGGCGAAGTGCCAATTGGTGGGATGCTCGAATGGATGATAGCCTACGGAAAGCACTAGAAAAAAAGTGGCCAAAACCCTAGTCAGATTGCATCTTCGCCAATCCTTCACGCATCCATCCCGGGATAGGAATTTTCTTGTTCACTTCACTCATATCAGTACATACGGTGACTTGATCGGCTGTCCAACATAGAATACCTTCTTGATTGTGGAATTCATAGTGCCAAGTGACTGAAGTTGTTCCTATTTTTGCTACTTTTATTGAGCAATGAACAGTATCGCCATAGGCTATAGGATGTAGAAATTGGGCCTCGCTGTGAACAAGAGGGAATGCGATTTGATGTTCACTCAGAATCTCGTTGTAATGCATCCCACAAGAAAACTCCCAAGATTCTTCGTAGAACCTATGTGCTAAATCCCAAAATCGAGGATAATACACAATCTTCGCAAGGTCGACCATAGGGAAATCCACACGACGGGTTGAAACGAATGCCATGGGGTTCCGTCAACACGGTATGGCTTGAACGCTGTGATGGCGGACCCACCGCGATTCGAACACGGGTTTAAGGCTCCGCAAGCCCCAGTGATATCCAGGCTACACTATGGGTCCAGTGGGTCGCTCGACCTGCGTCTTGGGTTTAACCCCGACGGTCGAAGTTTGAGTCATAACGAAAGAGGCAAAACTGTCTTCCAACGTGGCTCAGCGAGCTTCTTGGCATTAGGTCCGTCTCTAGGATTTGTAGTCTTATGAACAAGGACGCCGTGCATTCCTTGGACTGCGAACTTAACTCTTAGTTCGACCATTCGATCTCTCTCTGCAGCGCCCATTTGCTCATTGTCAAGTTCTATGCTGGTACGAGCACCCTCATCACCCTCGTTACAGATACTCAAGGAGTTGCCATCGACACTGGCTCGAGGTGAAAAATCGAAGTCATCCGGATTGTTCATCCAAACTTCCACATCTACGACCAATCGGTCTCGGACCGAAGCCTTCGTGATCTCAATAGAGCGCACCATTGCTCATCCCACAAGCAGGGAGTTGAAAGGTCTTCGCACGAAGATGGGAAGGTTATATTCCCACTTCACTTACTCTTGGAATCATAATTATGTATTCCACAACAAAGTTCCAATCATTCCCAGTATCTGGATCGAGTCCATCAATCGGAATATCTGGATCACATTGGTCTGCAATAATATTCCAAAACCATTCTCCTTGACCAAAACGAGCCCCTGGTTGGTTAAGCAATGATTCAATCACGGATTCCGATGAGTCCGAATTGACTGTATATCCACTATTTGGATAAGGGTTCATTGATTCACGAGAGATTGTGGCAGACGAGTTTAATGTTATATTTTCTTGAGCTGTCTGAACAGACTCAACCCAGCCTGAAAGTGGGACACTGACTTTCAGTGTGAAATTATCTTCAGGCCACTGAATCGGCAGAAGATCACGGCTCAGAGTGAGAGTTGCATTTACTTGGATTAATCGACCGTTCTCGCCGGGTAAATTCGTAATAATTGTAGATTCGCCCTGTTCGGTATATCCATTGTATTCATGTTCTATTGTTTGCTCTTCCCAAACAATATTGAAAATTCTTTTGATTACTGTAAGATGCCAGATTTTTTTGGTTACCGCACCTGTATCATCAAAAACCATTAACATCCCACTCATGTTTCCTGATTCAGCATAAGAAATCGTAATTTTTTCGTTGTTATCATCAGCATCATTTGTTGCATCTCCATCATTATTTGAATCAAAACCAAGGTTGAGATCCCACATGAATTCAACAGGAGCGCCTTCAAAGTCAAAAGATTCTGATGCATCTAATGTTGCACTCTCATTCGTACGGACGAAATTAGGCATTTCTAATACAATAGTTGGTGGAGAATTAACAAAAATAGTGACACTTGCTCTATCGCTATCACCTTGGTCATTGAAAACTTCGACTTCGACTTCATAATGACCTGGTTCGGTAAAAGTATGGAAAGAAATACCTACAGTAGTAGTTCTATCTTCGCCATCTCCAAAATCCCAAACATATTCATCAATTATTGTTGGAGATGGTGTTGAAGACTGGCGAGCATCAAAATTCACGGTTTCTCCTACATCAACTGACATCTGATCGGCAGTCACAACAGCGGTTGGGGTAGTGGAAGAAATACCGGAACATCCAGCTAATGATGTTGTTAGCAATAGCGCTGAAAAAACCAGAGTAGTCAGTTCTCGCTGTTGCATCAAGGTTACTGGCACAACTGAACACAAATAGCCATGACGGGTTCAGAACTGATTCAGATAGAGTTCATGGAGGGTCACTTGCGGGAACAGGCATGGTCGGCGATATGTTGTCTGGGTTCAGAGTCCTTGGCTTTGATTTAGAGACGACTGGCCTAGATGCTCGTAAGGAGCGTATTGTTCAGTATGCATTGATTGGCAGTGATATAGATGGATCTCACATTAATCTAACTTCACTAGTAAACCCTCGAAAATTAATTCCCGTTGAATCAACAAGGATTCACGGAATCTCTGATGACGATGTCCGAGGGGCGGGTTCTTTCGAAACACATGCAAAACAAATCTGTGATCTGATGGAGGGCTCTGTAATTGTTGGCCATAATGTGGCTCGATTTGATTGGAGGTTTCTTGAATTAGAATGTATGAGGGCAGGTTTTGAACCTCCTATTCCTCGAGCTATTATTGATACGCTAGCCATAGCAAGAAAACTAAGAATTCCTGGAAAACATGCGCTTGGTCCCCTTTGTGCGCGATTTGATATTAGTATAGATAGAGCACATACTGCCGATGCAGATGCTGGAGCAAGTCTTCTACTATTGTGGAGTATGATGAAAAATTATCCTAATAATTTCCGTGGTAGCATTGATGACTTAGAGGATATGGTAATCAGGAATAAATTAGACAATAATATGGGACCTGGGATTCAAGACTTAGAGCCTATACAAGGAACAAATGGAAGATTGAGAATGTCAGAAGATGGAGTGGTAGTGGCATTCGGAAAACATCGAGGAAGAACTCTCAAAGAACTTGAGAAAATTGACCAGCGTTATGTTGACTGGCTCTGCTCACCATCATCTCCAATTCCTTCAAAAATTGTATCGGAATTAGTTCGTAACGAACGTGAATAATCACGAGCATGTCCCTCAAGCAAGGGGCTCCATGGTAGTACCTCACACCAATCACCAAGATGAGCCACGCGCCCATCCATTCGTGCGCTTCCTAGGAAAATTGGTCCTTGATGTCCTGAATCTAATAGCTCAGACATTTGAGTTAGTGCTTGATCTCGGAGAACTGCTCCAAACTTATGATCGGAGCCAGATACTTCACCATCATCACCAACTGGAGGAGTTCTTTGAAACAATGCTGCACCTGCATCTCTATCAAAGCGAACAACGTTGACTACTTCATCTCTGAACATATGACCAGGAGACAGTAACCCATCACGCCTACTGGACCACCAAATTGGACACCAAGCCTTCCACTCACACCATCCACATTGTTGTTCACCGGGTGTTGCTTCCAAAGGTGTGTTCGATGGCCGCATCCCTTCCCATGCCTCTAATGCCGGCTCAAGGACGGATGGCCCATCGGCGACATGTATTGTCTGATTGGCTGAATACCATCCTTCAGCAGTGACTTTTGGATGATTAGGATTGTTCTGTTTCAATAAATCTCGATAAAATCGTAATTGACGACTGACCTTTTCATTCAAAGAAGGACTGGGCGGTCTTCCTGTCTTCAAATCTGCTACAATCCAACCGCGAGATTCGCCGTTCTCATCAATATCTGCGACTAATAGGTCAAGACGGCCCATCATTCGGCCACATTCTGAGACTAATGTTCCTTCATTAGCCAATACTATTGATTGAACCTTTTTCCAAGTCGCCACACTAACTTCAGAGAAATTCTGAATCTCAACTGTAGATTTTGAAAATAGAATGTTGAGGGCTCCTATTAGTCCATCATGTGCCTTGGTAATTTGTTCACCTTTCCATCTTGGATGCCTTGGTGTACCGAGAAAATTATCCTTCTCTATTTGCCAATGTCGATCGAGAACTGCCTTAGCGGTTGCAGGAAGCCATCCAACTTCATCATCATCTCTTTCCAAAAGATTGAGATTGCACAAATCTTCTACTGAATTGTGAACTGCATTTCCTAAGGCAGCAGGCATACTGGCCTTTCGAGGTAGCCCCTGACGAGATAACCAGTATTTACGTGGACATTCTTCAAATCTATTCCAAGAAGAAGGAGATAATTGGTGTGCAATAAAACCCTCTTCAGGTTCTTGAGTACTGACCTCGCCCTCCGCCATACTCGCTCTGTGAAGGCCAAGGATTAACAGCATCTCGGTCTGCTTAGTAGCAATGAGTGGTACTCCTGTGGTCGCTGTAGACAGCGATTTGAATTTTGAAGATGCTCTTGTTGTGACTTGTTTCCCCTCTACTGGATTCGTTAGCAGTATCGTAGCACACTTCCTTGTCGATCGCCTCGGTTTGAAATTTGTAGGAGGTGCAAGAGGCCCTGGGCTACCACCTGTTTGCTTGGTTCAGGAAGGGAAACCACTCCCTCCTCTGCGATTCTACGCAGGTGAACCTATTTGCAATGTTGAACGCTGTGATAAAATTGTACTAATTGCTTCGGAAATCCAAGTGACTGCAGAAATGAGTCTACCAATGAGTGACGCAATTTTAGATTGGGTGGAAGAAAGTGGGGCCTCTCAAATGATGATGATTGATTCATATTCTCACGGCCCCGAACAATCACACTCAATCTTTGATGATGATGAGTCTGAGGAGTCATTACTGGGAATAGCATCTACTGATACTGCACATGAAGTGCTATCGAATTTAGAAGTTCCAATGCTGAAACATGGTGTTGTAGCTGGAATGACTGGTGTAATGCTCGGTGAGTGTAGAAGAAGGGGCATAGATGCAATGGCAATTATGGCTGAGTCTGGTGATGAAATTGCAAATGGAGGGATACCTGATGCTAGAGCTGCAGCTAGGATTATCAAAGCCTTGGATGGTTTGCTACCTGCAATTAAATTGGATCCTGAGCCTTTGTTGAAAGAAGCGCAGAGAATTGAAGAGCAAATTCGGGAAATGATGAAAATTCAGCTGAATAATCTTCAGAAAGAGAAGAGTTCGGGCGAGAGTTCAGCAATGTTTGGATGATTAATAATCGCCTAGAGACATCTGCTGGGATGAATCATCAATTTCTTCTGTAATATCCGACTGAATCTGTGAGTCGGAATCGAGAAATAACTGCAACTCAGCTTCACTCAATACTTTGACTTCTAGTCTGCGGGCCTTTTCCAATTTCGAACCTGCTGATTCTCCGGCCACAAGATAGTTCAATTTTCCTGAGACTGTGGAAACAACCTTTCCTCCTGATGACTTAATCATCAAGGCAATTTCTTTCCTAGATCTAGACATTGTACCAGTAATACAAAATGTCAATCCAAGAAGAGAACCGGTTTGTTCAACCATTTCAGTACTTGTGATAGTTAGAACCTCAGATAAATCAGTCACCATTTCTCTTCGTTCAATTAATCCATCAATAAATGAACTAGCAACCGTTTCCCCTACTCCATCAATATCAACTAGAGTTTGGATGGCAAATTCAGGATTATTCAATACCTCAAATAGCTGCTCTATTGTTCCAATTTGTTGAGCAAAACCTGTGGCTAATTCGGGCCCTATGCCAGGTAAACCAAGGGCTGAGAGAAATGTAGCAAGATCAATTAGACGAGTTTCTTCAATCTGTGAGATAATGTTCGCTGCAGATTTCGAACCCATTCTCTCAAGATTTTCGATATCCGAATGTTGAAGGCGATATAGGTCAGGGAGACTAGATACCAAACCTCTTTCACACAAAGATTCGGCCAGCTTTTCACCTATACCATCCATCTCAAGAGAACGAGCCCAGTAGAGAATTGCTCTTTCCAATCTAGATGGACAATTGAGATTAAAGCAACGAATAAATGCTCCGTCTTGTTCTAAATTTGTTGAGCAACGAGGACACTGATTAGGAATTATTACTTTCTCAGGAGATGGTAGGTTTTCAACAAAAGGAGTTCCATCAGCATGGCTTCTATTTGCAAGATCTGTTTCATTGGCTTGGCCTAGTGCCTCTATTATCTTTGGAATTACGTCACCTCGGCGAACTATTCTAACTCGGTCTCCAATGCTAATTCCAAGTCTATGAATTTCTCCCGCATTGTGCAAAGTTGTATTTTCTACGGTTACGCCTGAAACAGTGACTGGCGCAACCCGTGCCACAGGCGTTACGGTGCCAGTTCGTCCTGTTTGCCAATCAACCCCCATAAGAACGGTTAATGCTTCTTCAGGGGGAAATTTCCAAGCAAGGGCCCAGCGAGGATGGTGGGCCGTTTCGCCAAGTAATAATCGCTTGTCTAGACGATCTAATTTGAAGACTACACCATCAATTTCCCATGGTGCTGAATCTCGATTTTTAGCCCAATGAGCTGTCACCTTTAGCAAGGCATTTGACACCTCTTGGTCATCTGATCCTTCAACAATCTCGTTACCAGCTACAGTGATGCCATTTGCTGAAAGCCATTCATTTGCTTCTGAATCATTAGTAAAACTAGGGGCTTCTGGACTGTCTGGGTGTCTATTCTCACCTTCAGGGAACATGACTCCATAAGCATAGAAATTGAGGTCGGCAGCGTCGCCCTTGCCTGATTCGATTTTCTTCTGACGTAGACTACCCGCGGCAAGATTACGAGGATTAGGAGCAATTTGTGCGTATTTGGAATTGAAAATGTCGAGAGGCATGACAACTTCTCCCCTGACGTGACAATCACCGTCCCAATCGAGTGATTCAGGAATATTAGAGACCCGGCGAGCATTTGCAGTCACATCCTCGCCTCGCTCACCATTCCCACGAGTTGCTGCACGTACCAAACGTCCTCGACGATATTCCAAAGAAAGAGCCGAACCATCGAGTTTGGGTTGACAGACAAATTGCCTACCGTGGGCTGTGGTTTCAGCAACAAAATGTGCAACCTCTTCATCCTCAGTGGCTTTGTCTAAACTACGCATTGGGAACAAGTGGTCTACTTTGACAGAACCAGGTGCTGGGTCTGAACCCACTTTGTTTAATTGCGGATGAGACGGAGATAATTGCTTCAATTCATCAACCATCGCATCAAATTCGGCATCTGTAATCTCCGAAGTGGCCTCATTATAATAGAGATCTGAATGATAAGAAATTAGACCTGCTAGCTCATCGATGCGGCTTCTTTGAGCCCACTCGTCCGAGCCCTCCTGAACCATGATTTGGCAGACAAGGGGGGGGCCTAAAAGGTGCCCATTTGGAGATTATAAATTGCTTTCACTGAGATGAAAATGGTGGGCCAGCCAGGATTTGAACCTGGGTCGCGCGACCCCCAGCCGCGAAGTATAGGCCAAGCTAACCTACAGGCCCCGTGTGTAATTCATCTGTGCAAGGTTCTTGTCAAAGCCTTGCCGGATGAGAGTTTTAGTTCTCTCGAGCAATGCTGAATGGCGCAATTTCATCGATTAGATCGATATGGCCAACATACATTCTTCGGCAGCAATAGCGCTCAAGGCCAATATCGTCGAGAACTTTCTGCGGGTCCTCGCCGGCATCGACTGCGGTCTTGTATTGGTCATAGAGGTGTGCGACAACCTTGCCGCAACTCCAACATCGTACTGGAATAAGCATCTTTGATCACCTGTAGGACTTCTGCCATTTCTTTCGAGCGCCACGACCCATTTGGTGCTTTGCTTCCTTACGTCGTGGATCATTGACTAATAAACTGCGATCAAAACGGAGGTACTCATCACGAAGTTCCTCGTCGATTCCTTCTGCTCCACCATTGTAGTGAACAAGGCCACGCGCTATAGCGGTACGAATTGCATCAACTTGACCCATCTGACCACCACCTTCGACATCGACTATAACATCGACATCAGCAAGACGATTCATTGCCTCTGCAATTTGGACCGGTTCAAGCGCCTTTCGGCGAGCAAGCGCGGGTTCCATAATGTGGATTGGTTGGTGGTTTACGCGAACTCTGCCTGCTCCCTTACGTACTGTTGCACGGGCGACTGCGGTCTTGCGCTTTCCACTCATATTGACTACCTTAGCCTTCTTCTTCGCCATTACTGGTCACCTCCCCATCGGCGGGAATCAACGCCCAAATGAGCGCTTATTTCGCCAAGTCGAACGAATTTCTGTGGTAAATCACGCTCAAAGGATTCTGTTTCTCCCCAAGCGTGCCCCTCTGGTAAATCATCTCCTGCTAGATTAGCAGGAGTTCCTATCATAACTCGGAGGTCTCGTAGCGAGTTCCTTCCACTGCTATTCTTTTGGTAAGGCAACATTCCACGGACCGTTCTTTTTAGTATCTGATCGGGCATTCTAGGGAAGAATGGTCCCTTTCTTGGATGATTCAATTTGTACTTCTTATCGTAACGGAGGAATACAGCTGTTTTAGGTCCTGTAACAATTGCTTTCTCTGCGTTGACAATAATGACTCGAGTCTGGCCACCGGCTTTGCGGGCGGTCAGTAATTCACTAGCCACATGGCTAGCAAGACGCCCCAATACCTTGTCAGATGCATCAAAGACGAGGGTACTTGCTTCAGCCAAGGATCCTCACCCCCTTTCCATCTGGGTTTTCATTCATCAATTCACGGATAGTCAAAACTCGTCCGCCTGCGTCTTCAATTTTGGAGCGGGCTCCAGTACTGACACTATAGGCGGCGACACTAGGCTTACCGGACACTGTGCCACTGCCTAGCAACTTACCTGGGACAAGGACGAAATCCTCATCCGAAGCATGGCGCGACAATCGGCTCAGGTTCGGTTCTGCCCAGTTGCTTCGGCTCCTCTCGAGCCTCTGCGCGACGTCTCGCCATAGTGCAGAACCGGTTGACCTGCTCTGGTCCTTTAAATCGCCGATTAGGGCGATTAGGGCCTGGTTGGTCTTTCTCGTATTCTTACTCATATAACTCCCTCGACGTTTACTTGGGTAGCGCGCCCACCTGACCTTCTGTTATGAATGCTGCGGGTGCCCCTACGGGGCATTGTGGCGCAGTACCCAAGAAGAGGAAGAAAGGAGCAAAATGCTCCCTTCTTTCCTAACCTTGGGTCAGTATCAAATTCGGAATCCCGAATCATCGTTAGAGTCGTCATCAATGCCAGCAATTCTCTCTATTCCCTCAGAGTCAATGAAGGTCCCCGCTTTGACTACGGAGCCATAGAGTCCTGATTCATTTGATGCAGTTCGGTTGAGCATTCCTTCACCTAAAGAAATGCTCATGTGGTTGATAATCGATTGAAGAGCAGAAATCGCTCTATCGCGCTGATCGGCACCAATCTCATGATCAGAATACCGAGCTTCTTCAAAGAGAGAGAAGAAGACATCAAGATCTTCAGGGGGAGCGATTCCTGAAAGCATTGAATTCACAGCATCCTCAAACTCTCTTGTGGTCTCATACACCTTCTTCATCGCACCTCTACTACGGAAGAATCGAACTAAATCTTTGTAACACTTGAATATAGTTTCAATATATTCATTCGATGCCTTTAGAGACATCAATGAATCCGTGAGAATCCCTCGTAATATTTCGATACGGCGGCGTTCGACATAATTCCGATACATGATTGCACCAATTAAAGCCGCAAAAGACAGGGCGATACCTAAAATTGTCATTGCTTGCCAAGTCCAGAAACTAGTTTCACCAGCAGTAATTGGCTCTCCAAGGAAAATTACTGGAGTATTATTGAGG
>NTJR01000030.1 GCA_002457595.1 Marine Group II euryarchaeote MED-G36 | reverse complement strand
CAGCAGGGATATACGGCGAGGCAGGTCATTCCGATTACGCCGCAGCAAAGGGGGCAATCACCTCAGGTCTTCTGATGTCGCTAAAAAATGACGTTGCAACAATTGGCGGTGTTAGAGTAAATTCAGTTGCACCGGGTTGGACAATAACACCAAAGAAAATCCAACAAGGCGTTGATGACGGGCTCGTAGAACGAGCTACCTCAACAATGTCTTTGAAGAAGCTAGCAACACCTGAAGATGTTGCAAATGCAATTGTGATGCTTTCTTCTGATGAACTCTCAGGTCATATAACAGGACAAGTCATTGAGGTTGCTGGTGGAATGGAAGGGCGATTAATACCTAAAAAACAGGGCATATAAATGTTCAAACTTGAACGCCAGTAACTTCGGTTAACCAGCCCATTGCCGCCTTGTAATCTTCAATAGCATCTAAGTTATCTTTGAGCAGTAGATCTTCAGCAGCATCCCATAGAGCCTGTAAGGCAGGAACCCAATCTCCACCTTTATCACGGCTAGATTCATCAAATCTCCAAGCATCTGATTCTGTTCTATTATGAACATTGAGCCAAGCCCAACCCATTGCCATATCCAATCCCTTTCCTTTACGTGCTTTCGAGACAGTTGAAGCAATACCATTCTCAACTGCACCACGGACAAGATTGTCTGCGAAATTTAGTGGACTTGGTAGCGAATCGGATTCCCAAGGCAATCTATCCAAACGTTTGGATGTAGACAGGCTTTCACCAAGTTCACGCAGGAAAGCACCGAATCCTTGTTTTCTTTTGATTTGCCTATTAAGAATCATACTTGCCTCCTCGTCCGTGATTCCAAACAATTCCTCAAGCACACCCAATCCATATTTTTCCCACAAGGCAATCAGTATAGAGTGGCACGAAGAATCATCAAATCGAATAACATCATTTTCTGAATCCAAAACAACCCCATCACGTCTAACATATACTCCACCTTCAAATGAGTCCAAAATCACCGCCAATGCATTTCGTTCATCATCAGTTCCTTGGAGATGAATTAGTAATTCGTCACGCGAATCATCGGCGAACCAATGATTGCCAGAGATGAAACCTTCTTCAATTGAGCCGAGAATCGCATCCTTACATGCCCTAGCAATTTTATCATCTGGAACTGCAAGGTTCATCCATGCTTGAATTACTTCGTTCAAACGTTCTTTACCCTCTTCGGGTAATTCACGTTCTTCAGGCCAGCCCTTTGGCCTCCACATCCATTCTGCGTCAACAACGGCTGAAATTTTTGGAGGCATCATTCCAAGCGCGATTGATGGCACAAATGGCTCATCCTTTGTCTTTGATAATGAAGAACTACAGAGCCCAACAACCACGTCGCCAAAATTTAATTTTAACCATCCTGAATCTGTAATTTGTTCATTTTCAACAATTTCTTTTTCAAGCCCTTTAGACCAACGAATATCATCTCTACTGAAAGTAACACTTGAATTTTTTAAACTACTTTCAATCCACTCCTCAGGAGCCTTAGCCTCTGTTCCAGAACAAACAAACCCACCTTCCCACGAGAAGAACCAATGTCCTGCTTTTGCATGATCATCCCATACCAATAGTCTGAGTTTTGGATGAGTAAAGTTCTGGATTCCAACCATGTGTGATTGTTTTCCATTTCCTCTACGGATAAAGCTGGAGGCCCCGTAAATTGGACTATTGTAAACAGACACAGTAGAGGTATCTTCTTCTCCGGCAGCAAGAAGACTACCGGCAAGAGCCCTACAGACAATATCTCCGCGCCTCTTCACCATGCGCTTTGAGAGCCAACGCCTATCATGGCGTTTCTGAGATACATAATCTACCTCTCGCAGCGTCATTGCCACCATGTCTCGCCTAGGTTTTCCTAATTCACAACGGAATTCAGGCAGAAAACTCTCAGGGTCTTCAAGAAGAGTCTCTAGATTAGTATCCAACCGTTGCTGAATCTCTTTAGATGCTTTCTTGATACCCCGAACACGAACCTTGCGCTTCCGGTTCTTATCACCCGGGAAACTGACCTCGGCTGGTCCACGTGCCATACATCTCGCTCCCTGTAATACGCTTGAGGATTAGCCTCGCCTGCGCTCATAGGCTTCCCTTTCCATTCCAGTGAATTCGGCCGGAATAATCAGACAATGAATCCGCCCTCCTTCAATTGCGGCAATATCCTGTAAATCACCTGCTACTACTCGTTGTTCATGAGTCCCGAGATCACTTAGGAGAATCCCATCCCACTCAGCAATAGGCACAGTCATGCTTTCGCGTACACGTCCTTCCTTTTCTACTAATTTTTCAAACATTTCGTGCAACAAATTTACTGCTTGAGAAGGCATCATAGGTTGAGGTGTTTCTACACCCATCCCTGTTGGGTCTAAATCTAACAATACCAAGGTGTGAAGGTTGTTGGTATAATTCGAATCAATCAATTCGAGCGGCGAAGTAGGCAGGTAATCTCCGTAAGCAAAAGGCAGAGTCACCTGTCTGCCAAAACGATATGATTGCATACCCGAAATAGAAACTGCTAGAGATGTTGCGGAAATGCCAGGTATAATTGAATAATCAATCCCCTGTTCAGCACAACGACTTTCTAAATCAATGTGAGTTGTAGCTTGCATAGGGTCCCCTACTACTAATAATGCCACAGAATTTTCTTTAGCGATAGAAAGGAGATTTTCTGGATTTTCAACCTTAGGTCGCATGACTCTTTCCCATGGGCCAATCACACTTTCTAATCGCAGTTCTTGGTCTTCTGGAAGAGTTGCTGTATATCCTTCCAAAAATCGATATTCACAGGCTCTAGCATGCTCTATTGCATCAGCCGTCATCAAGCCCAAATCACCAGGCCCAATGCCAATCAACCAGAGCCCTGCGGGCAGTGCGCCATCCGTCATGGTGAAGCGGGGGGTGCGTCTGCCCATCATCAACGTGATGCGCCACCTAAGAGTCCCAAATAGAGAGGTCGAGGCAGTTCTCGGCCATATTCGCGCCAGAGAATGGGGTGCTGTAGGCATGCGCGTTTTTTCTAGCAAAGATGGTTTTTCTCGTCTAATTCCCTTAGGCCCTAATGCACCAGAAGAGTTTCCCGAAAGTCTCGCAATGTTTCCATTAGAGGTACATGAGGGAGTTCCTGTCGATAAAATTGAGACAGACTGGTTGGCTTTACTTGTTAACGAAATAGATCAAGAGACAATCGATTCCTTAGGCGAATCATTACCCTCCAATCACGAATTTATTGGTGATATGATGATTGTCCGCTTAGACGATAATGCAGCACCTTATGCCGATGCCATTGCTCGTGCAAAGTTGGCTACCCATCCGCATGTTAGGTTGATTCTCAATGACGAGGGAGTCCAAGGCGAGTTTAGAATTAGACAACTACAACCTATTGGTGCTCGATTAGGGGGAAGTGTTCTCGCGGGCCCAACTCTTGAGTTTGCCCCACCAGAGATACTCTCAACTACTGTTGCAGTGAAGGAAAGCGGTCGTGTTATTCGATGTGACCCTACTAAGGCTTATTTCTCTACTAAGTTGCAAACAGAGCGTCTTGAAACCTTAGCCCTTGCCAAACAGTTGCGTGAGGAATTAGGACGCCCACTTCGAATTGCAGACCCATTTTGTGGTGTTGGTCCGGCAATAGCGCCCTTGTTAGTCGAACCAAATCTTGTTGGAGATCTGCTTGCTGCCGATTTGAATCCGGATGCTGTTGGATTACTCTTTGAAAATTTGAGTAAGTGGGAGCGGCAAAAATATCCTTCAGAACCGATTCCGCTTTCTCGCGTTTATGAAAACAGATTGGTGGGGGTCGCGGATGCTTCTCTTCTTGACGAAAACGAGGACATAGTTGGAAAGTGGGATGTTATAATTGTAAATCTTCCTCATAGAACGATTGAACTTCTTCCTAACATTATATCGCTGCTCGACCGCACCTCTCCATCTTTGATTCGCGGTCGAGTAATTGTTGAAGAAAGTGAGATTGAATCCGCTAATACCCAAATCCAATCAATACTACCTCCAATCCAATCAGGAAAACCAACCCCAAAACTCCACATCAAGCGAGATTATAGCGCATCTCTTCGACTATGCTCTTTTGAAGCGTGGATTGCCTCATCGTAGACAATGATAGACCTTACCGATTGTTCAATTGAATCATTCTGGCGGAATTGGAGGAGCATAGCCGCGCTCCACGGCCTCTGCGACTAATGCAACATCTGAATCGACCATCATCTGAACTAATCCGGTAAATGTAATAGTAGGTTTCCAGCCTAAAGCAGCCTCGGCCTTGTCGTATTTCCCAATTAGTAAGTCAACCTCAGCTGGCCTGAAAAATTTAGGGTCGGTACGAACTCGTACTACTCCATCCTGGTCTTTTGCAATCCTGTCAACTCCTTCACCTTCCCAAGACAATTTCATTCCAACATGAGAAAAAGCCAGATCTATGAATTCCTTCACCGAATGTGTTTCACCCGTTGCGATTACATAATCATCAGGCTCGTCTTGTTGCAACATTCGCCATTGCATTTCGACATAATCGCCAGCGTAACCCCAATCTCGTTTTGCATCTACATTTCCAATTGACAGATACTCATCGAATCCAGCGGCGATACGAGCAGCAGTCATTGTGACCTTTCGAGTAACAAATTCTAATCCGCGCCGGGGGCTTTCGTGATTGAAGAGAATACCTGTACAGGCATACAATCCATATGATTCACGATAATTTCTCGTAATCTCAAATGCGAATACCTTTGCACAGCCATATGGGGAACGAGGATGGAAAGGCGTTAATTCAGTCTGTGGTATATCTCTTACTTCTCCGAATTGTTCAGAAGAACCTGCTTGATAATATCGACAATCAGGTTTGTTTCGCTTCAAAGCCTCTAAACAGCGTAATGCCCCCATTCCTGTGACATCAGCCGTCATCAAAGGAGAACGCCAAGATTCTGGCACAAATGATTGCGCTCCGAGGTTGTATAACTCGTCGGGCTGAACTTCTTTTATCGCATTGTCAATACTGGCTTGATCAGTAAGGTCACCATGAATCAAATAGAAATCTTCATTTGAATTCAAATGATTAATCAAAGACCTCCCAAGAGTTGGTTGACTGGTTCTACGAATCAATCCATAAACCACGTAGTCCTTACTCAACAACAATTCTGAAAGATAGGATCCATCCTGGCCGGTGACTCCAGTAATCAGAGCAACTTTCCTCTTAGTCATGACACACCCACTCCGCCCTCCCTTTTCAATGAAATGATAAGATTATCATGCTATTTCATAGAACTAGCTGGACTATAATTGGATGTGAAAGGGGTGGCGCCCCGACCGGGATTTGAACCCGGGTCGCAGCCTCGACAGGGCTGCATGATAGGCCACTACACCATCAGGGCAGGGAACGCCACGACAACAGTTCTCTATTTCAATCACTCGCGGGCCGATGCAGCCTAATTCATTCATTAAGAGGGCATCATTCATCACCCTTCTATGGCCCGAGTTTGATATGAGCGATGGGCGCCTAGTCATCGATGTCATCGATAATGGCGGCCAATGGACTCATCGTGAATGGCGAATGTTACGGTATCTTGGTGTGGATACGAAGATATTACCAAACAATACCACAGTCGAAAATTTGAGAGAATTAGACGGCCTCATATTATCTGGCGGCGCGGCAAGAGTTGGTTTAACAGGAGAACTTGGTAATTGTGCAGAATATCTTGAGCTTAACATCCCGATTTTAGGAATTTGCGCCGGTCATCAATTTATGGCAGGTTTCTATGGAGGGCAAGCAAGAGAAGCACCGGCGCCTGAATTTGGTGCTGCGACTATCAATTTGATAGATGGCGGTGGTCCTTTATTTGCCGGCACTCCAGACACACAAACAGTGTGGGAAAGTCACAACGACGAGGTGGTAATACTTCCCGATGGCTTCGTAATTACAGCTAGTAGTAATTCTTGTGAGATTCAAGCAATGGAAAATGAAAAACAAGATCGTTTCGGCCTCCAATTCCACCCAGAAGTCAACGATTCTGAGTATGGCGAGAAGATTTTTGAGAACTTCGTAAAGATATGTGAAAGGGCCCTTAAGGGCCCGAGTGGCCAATGAGCAGATTGAAGAAGGGCTGCTAGGTCGGCGGCTCGATGGCGAATAGGCTTACACTCTACAAGTGCCGCTCTTGCAACCGCACAGATCGAAAACCGTACGAAGTTGATGGTAACGTGTCCTGCAATCATTGCAGCTCACCAATGGACCCTCTCGAGACTCGTTACAAGTGTCTACGGTGCGGGCATATCGAATGGATTGAAATTGGAGCGGTGGGCAAGTCTTGTCACAAGTGCGGATACAGAATATTCCAAAAACCACGAAAAGAAGGAACAGAGCGTGGTTTTAAGATTCTCAAGGCACGTTGAATCGACGCGGACTTCAAGACCCTCCTCGCTCACGGTGTATCGTGGCGAGTTGGCTAAGTACACATGCTCCACGCACTTTCGATGAACTAGCTGTATCGGATTCGATAAAACAATCACTTCTCAATGCAAGTATTGCAGCAGATCCTCCCCACTTACTCATCACCGGGCCCGCGGGAGTAGGTAAGACGACTTCTTGGCGCCTAGTTGCCCGGCAAATGCTCGGCCCCGGTTGGCAATCAACAACTCATGTTCTACAGGCACGCGACTTAGTTAGAACAAGAGGCGCCATGTCAAAATTTGAACAATTTCTTCGCCCAGGCGGCTCAGGTTCAGCAGATACATTAGCAGGGAGATTGAGCCTGGATGCCTATGACCGAAACATCACTTTGGCTAAACCCAATGATATAGCCCCAGCCGGCCAGGAAATTCAGATAAAATCAGGAACAATTCCAGTCAGTCGACTAATTGTTATTGAAGATGCAGATTATCTTGGTTCCATCCGACAAGCGTATTTGCGCAGAATGATGGAAACGGTAGGAGTCGCATCTAGATTCATCCTTGTTGCTAGAGCTCCATCTCGACTTATTGATGCTTTACGTTCACGAACAAGAATGATTAGAATCCCTTCTACAGATCGCGATGTAGTAATTTCTACAATGAAAAATATCTCAATAAGCGAAAATATAGAAGTCGACGAAGGAGTTTTAGGTGATATCGCATATATTGCAGATGGAAATGTCCGAAAGGCAATTTTCATTCTAGAAATGCTTGAAATTAGAGGGCTGGCTACAGATCGTTCCGCAGTCCATCGTTTAGTTCAGTCAACTACTCTTCAGGCTGGCCGGCATCTCTTAGAATTAGCTTTACGAGGCCGCGTAGTTGAATGGCGTTGGGAAAACATCAGAGGTCGTAAGACAAAAGTATTGGCTGGTGCATTAGCAGAAGTCGACCACCTGATGAATAATCACGGCTTAGATTCTGACGATTTAATTGCACAACTTCATGATGTACTAGTTGGAAGGCGACTGGCAATCCCTGATGATTTACGCGAGGAATTACTATCCTCTCTTGCTGAATGTGATATACAGATTCGTTCAACTATGCATGCCAGAATACCATTTGAGAATTTCTTGCACAAAGTTTCCACATCAGGTCGAAGGCATGGATTGGCCTTTGGATGATGGCGGACGTGGCAGGATTCGAACCCACGGTCCCCGGCTTAGGAGGCCGGTGCATTATCCAGACTATGCTACACGCCCGTTTTTTGCGACCGCACTCTCCTCAAGAAGTGTGAGGGTGTGGTAATGAGCATTTTATCTCTCCAAAATAAGCGAACTAATGAAGCCCTGGTCAATCTCGGAGAGATGTGAGCAAGGCACGCAAGTCGCTTCCAACTCCATATGCGGAGAACAGTGTTCGACAGATTCACCAAGAACAGGCCTTGAATCTAAGAGTTAAAACGCGTGACGCGGGACGGCGTTTTTGGACAAGAATAACTACCACCACCCCACTTCCTTTACTAAGATTTTTTCTTCCATTAATTGCACCAGTCAGTACAGTTCTACTTCTAATTGGGTGGAAAGACGCATCATTAGAGATTGCTATTGGTTTACACGCAATATTGACTATTATTTTCTTTCCATCTATAATGGCGGCTGCCTTCGCGAGAATGTCAGCCCGAGATCGATTACGTTTACGGGCAGCCGGATACAGATCAATGAATGCTTATCCTGGCGTTGAAAGAATACTTAACACATTAGATGAGAGAAGAATTAGAGAACGAGTAAGAGTTTCAGCCGCAGCTATTGCTTCAGCAACGATTTTTTCTTTATCTAATCTTGATGCCGGCCCAACACTTTCTTCCATTTTGTTAGGTTTTGTTCTAGCCCTGAATATTGTAATAATTCTCAATACAATGAAATTAGAAGAATCAACCCCTATGCGCTCCAATGAATTCCCTCTTCTCTCTCTTCATGCCCCAACACTTCATGACAGTACACTTGACAGAGTGATGACAGACTTACTCGTGGCTCATTTGGATCCAGAAACTGCTAGTCAGTGGGATCATTGGGTTGAAGGATTATCTGATGACGTACGTTCTGATCAAACTCCATCATCTGCTGTAGAACATCTCCTCCAAGCGATGCACCTGAATCACATCGGTCTATTGGATGAGAATGGTCTGTTAAGTGAAACACGACGAGTCTTCAAAGTGTCTGCTATCGATGGTCTTATTTCCGATGAGTCAAGATTTAATTTATCAGCTCTTAAGCGATTATTGACCCACACAAGAGCATGGCAACCTGGGCTTTTTAGACTTGCAGATAGATTAGAAGACTCGTTAATCCATGGAGACGCAACACTCACTGAAGAGCCATGGCGCCTCGATCTTGATATCCCACCAAGATGTGGACAAGGCCAGGCTGATTTGTTTGTCATGATTCACAATCACACAGGACGAAATCAAATTATTGAGGTGGACATTCTAGTTGCCGGAGGTGAACCGGAAGTCCAAACAATGAGGATCCCTGCTAAAGCATCTAGGCGACCCGATGCCCCCGCATCTTTTGCAGAGGGGAAAATAGGATTGGTGGAACCATTAGGGGGACTATTAGCCGACTCTATTGTATTATGGATAGGCTTGGCGTGGCCCGATTCTCAATCAGGCCCTCGCCCGGTGCAGGTAACATTACGAAATGAAGAGGGTGAGACGGTTGAATCAATTGTAGTTAGAACCATATTGTCATCAGGAGTTCAGGCAGAAAGCATGGGTCATAGAATGTCTGATGCTGCATACGAAGTCCGCAGAATAGCACTAGCACTAGCGGATTAACCCTTTATTCGGGACGAAGTCCCGAGCGTCATGTTCATGTTTACATCTCCATTCGCCGAGACCGAGAATCATGGAATCTTCGAACTTGGTAATCATTGGTGCAGGTCCAGCAGCCTTGCGAGCAGCCATTGCTGCGGCTGATGCCGGAACGATTCCAATCATGATTTCTTCATCAGGAATCGGTTCGGGTTCTTCCAGTAATGACCTCGCTGGCTTAGCGGCCTCTATTGATGAAGTAAGCTCAAGTTCTCACCGAGACGATACAATTGCTGCAGGCGGCGATTCAACAGACAAGGTAGCAGCAGCGAGAACCTGCGGAGAAGCGGTCAAAGTTGTCGCTGAATTAGAGAGATGGGGACTTGTTTTTCGCCGAAGAGATGGAGGGCTACCACACGTGTCTCAAGTACATGGACACGCCATGCCTCGAATGACAGGATGTGGTGATTCAACAGGACGAAACATCACTAGAATTCTTGAAGAACAGGCAATGAAAAGAGGTGTGGTTCGACGCTCTGATTTACAACCAATCTCATTAGTAATGGATAAGAACCAAGTCCGCGGAATTACAGTTATAGATATTAATACGGGTCAAATTAGAGGCATTCAAACGAAGGCAATAATTCTAGCAACGGAAGGATATCAAGGCATCTGGACATCTCCGGCAAACGGAGCCGGACTAGGCGCATCTTTAGCCGCTGATGCCGGAATAACACTCTCTGGCCTCTCCAATCAACCCCAACATCCTCTGACAATTAGAGGCACAGATTTGCATCTCAGCCTTGACCTTCTTGGTTCTGGTGGGCGAGTCAGAAAATCCTCTGGCGAAGACATCGATCCATCAGAGGTAGGGGATGATGACAGCGTTCTTGATTTGAGGTCCATCGAATCTAATGCGTCAGTCTGGTTCAATCAGACACGTGCCCAAATCAAAAATCGAACAGGCCTAGATATGTCTAGAGAGGTGATACCAATTTCCCCTACTATTGCCACTACCACGGGAGGAGCTCCTGTGGACGAACATGGCCGAGTGACTCTATCTAAAGGCAAGAAATGGGCCACTGGTTTGTATGCTGCAGGGCGTTCTGCCCACAATGGAATGCATGGTGAAAGCCTCCTTCCTGGTAATTTGATATTAGACGATTTAGTTAGTGGTAGTGTCGCAGGATTACACGCAGGCGAGTGGGTAAAAGAAGTACCATTTGGAGGCTCTAACTTAGTGGAGAAAGAGATTACCAAATCCGAAAAGAAAATTCAGAACCTACGTTCATCTGATGGAAACTCAGTAGGTCAAACAGCAGCAACTCTTGCATCTATAATGTCTAGTTGTGTTAATGGAAGCCGCGATGAGAATTCATTGTCAACCGCAGCATCTTCTCTTGCGGAATTGAAGTTGGCCGGAATAAAAATCACAGATTCTTCATCCGTCATGAATACCGAATTATCTACTGCCCTGAAGTTGGAAGGTATGATTTCAGTAGCCGAACAAATATCCAAATCTTGAGGGTTATCAATGAGTGAAGAACCAACAATCTTCACCCAAATCATCAACGGAGAATTGCCCTGTCACAAAGTGTATGAGGATAATCTCATTATTGCATTCTTAGATATTCAACCTCTAACAAGAGGTCATACATTGGTTGTACCAAAAGAGCCAGCTCCTTCGATGGATCAACTTAGTCTAGAATCTGCAGCAGCCCTTGGTAGGGCATTACCAATTGTTAGTAGTGCTGTACTCAAAGCAACAGGGGCGACAGCATACAATCTAATTCAGAACAATGGGCACGAGGCGGGAATGTCCGTCGCCCACGTACATATTCACATAATTCCGCGATATCCCGACTCCACTCACTCGTTTTTATGGAAATATGGAAAGATAGATCACGAGGGCGCTAAAGTGCTCGCTGAAAGTATATTTGAGGCCACACAGTAGAATCGGTGTATTCTCAACCCCCTCCCTCTTCGTGAGGCTGTGGTCGACAAAGAGAACGCACCAGAGATCCCCCCGGAACTCTCAGTGAGTGCAACTCGATTGAACCGCGCCAAATTGGAAAAAGTTCCTTGGGATCATTCAGGAAAACATCCAGGAAATCGGTTATTTAGTGGCCTTCTCAACCTCATGTTTGAGTTTGGAAATGCAGCTATATTCCGCCATTCAGAGAACGACCCCCTTCCTCCAGTAGATGGTGGAGTGATCTATGTGTCAACACACATCAATGGTTTAGTCGATCCGATGGTGATTATGCGTATTCAGAAGAAACGAGTAATCTCTCTAGGCCGCCATGATTTGATTACTCGCCCATTCATTGGTTGGTGGTCTCGTAGATTCGGAGCACAACCAGTGCTGCGTCGAGCCGAGATAGAAGCTGGAGTAGTAGATGTTGAATTCGCTAAATACATCAATGAACGAGGAATGTTGACTGCTGCCTCTTGTCTTGCAGCTGGTCATTCTGCTGTCATAATGCCTGAGGGCAAATCCCACCAAGACTCTCGCCTACACGCTCTTCGAACAGGTTCGCCGAGAGCAGCACTTGCTGCGGCAGCAATAGCAGAGGAACGGAATTTACCACCACCTGTAATTCAAACTGTAGGCCTCCATTGGAAGACCCACTATTGGTTCCGCACAGATTCCTATGTGGAATTCGGCGAGGCCATCGAAATACCTTCAGTGTATTCTGCAAGTGACAGAGCCGCTCTAGCATCTGGAACATGGGTCGAACCTCCACGTGAAGACACAATCAACCTTCGACAAAAGATGTTTGACACATTAGCCCCCCTAACTCCAGATACTCCTGATTGGCCCACATATCGCGCGCAAAAACTGATTGCAAACATTGAGGCTAATAATTCAGAAAAACCGATTCAAAAATTATCAGAAGAAGTGCACAGCACTAGAGAAGTAAGGGCGGATATGGTTGACACCAAAGACCCTCAATTACTCGATGAGGCCACTGAAGCGGCAGAAATATTACATCAAAATAACCTCTATGCCGATGCAATATCTCCGTCTAATGAATTGCGAGGAATGAGCAATAATGATCGCCTAAGGGGCATACTTGGAACTCTCTTAATGATAGTGACTTCTCCAATTGCCATCCCTGCAAATATAGTGCTATCATCTATTGCAAAATATATGGCCGAAGAGGGCGACGAGGGAATAGACTCACGAACAACATATTTCCTTCTTGCAGGGATGTTTTCACCTCTGTTGTTTTGGACGCCATTAGTGATTATCTCGCTATTATTGCTTCAAGGAACCGCATTATCCACCTCGGATATTTTACCAGGATTAGTTGGTCTTTTCATCGTCGCGGAATCAACATTATTTTTCATCCATGGATATGATTTATGGAATGATTTCATGACGTCTAGAAGACGAGTAAAATTGTCTCGTAGTGAAGACGGGAAAAAACTCAATCTCCTCCTTAAATCCATCAATACCCATCTCGGCGCTCTCAAATAGGACGCCTCGATGGACACTCTATGAACGGTAGCACAGCGGCGGCCAAAGTTCAGGAATGGCTCACCAGTGAGCGGCTCGAATTCAAAGTAGTCACAGACGCTCAGGCCTTGATACACCTCCACATCAAATATCCTCCCACAAAACAAGGCCATGTTTTCAATATCGTAATTCCTAAAAATCGAAATTTAGTCCTAATATATTCTATCACACGTGTAGATGAAGGTCAACAGAATGAGATGAAGGAGCACGCAATAGAGGATTCAGACGAGTGGGAAGAATGGCTACATTCTACACGCCTTCAACTTACTAGAGCAGATCTTGATTGGGTGTTGCATGTAGGGAAACCTAAAGATGATTCACCCGGGCCTTTGCAAGCATTCAATTTATCTCGCCCCGTTTGGTTTGACGGACTAACTCAGAATGAGTTTATGCATACCATGCGCAGAGTATGGTTAACAAAATTAGAATTAATACACCAAATAAAATTTAGTTATGGCAAAGGCGTTGGCAAACCCGGGCCTGTAGATGATTGGATTGCCAAAAAGGCAAAAAAACAATCTCATTCAACTAATTCTCCTAAGTCAGAGTCAGCTTCAATTGATACTGATGAAACTGGTGGTTTTGGCTCAGATTTCGACCCTGATAAATGGGTATAAGATAGGAAAAACTCGTGAATTTCATTTCTTTTTCATACTCTGTTCTATTGCACATTTTCTCACGCGCTCGCGTGACGCGTGAGGGTTGAGGTTAAGTATCGTAATCAAACGAGTTAAGGTGTTGTAGGGGCAATCTAGGAGGGTGCATTATGGAGACAATGAAGATAAGGAACAGTATCACAATGGTTCTCATTATGTTGATGAGCACATTTGCAGCGATTGAAATTTCAAATACCGCACAAGGAAGTGCAATAGTTTTGACTGATGCAATACAAGTAACCGAAGATACACACGACAATAGGATGGTTGCAATCGCTGCGGATTCAGCAGGTAACACGCACTTTGTTTGGAGCCAAAACACACAACACCTGTACTACAAGATGCTCAATAACAGAGGCCAGACTCTGATTGATGATACACAGATATCTAACCCAGGGTCTCATCGAGCATGGCATCCCGATATTGCAGTTGATCATGATGACCGAGTCCACATTGTTTGGG
Organism: Marine Group II euryarchaeote MED-G36; assembly: GCA_002457595.1. Classification (GTDB taxonomy): domain Archaea; phylum Thermoplasmatota; class Poseidoniia; order Poseidoniales; family Thalassarchaeaceae; genus MGIIb-O1. Next base: position 1,493 of record NTJR01000030.1, on the reverse strand, counting down.
TTGATAAGTCGGGAACACATGAAATCCTCTACACTCTACTTGATCCTAGTGAAGATAACCAAGATGGATCTGCTGCAGATGCATTAGGAATTTTCTCTGTGGTAGATGACAAGAGGGTCGCTTACAATTCTCAAAATCGAGATTGGCCCGCTATAGCTGTAGACTCTCAAAACAATCCACACATTGTTTGGGAGGATTCCTATGAAGAATTAGGTAAATTCTACCAACAACCTCAGATATTCTATACAATGTTTGAAATTGAGGATGCAACAAGGACAGCAGAAGTTGCTATTGGTAATACATTAATTACCCCTATTATTGGTTACAAGGAACATCCAGACATCGCTATTGATGCAGATGATTTTGTTCAGATTGTTTGGGATGATACACGTGGTGGAAAAGTCGAAATGGTGATTCCAGTAGATACTTCAGGCTCAATGAATTCAGCTTGGGCAGATATGTGCACAGTATTTTATGGCGGTTCTTTCTTTTCCGGCGGTTCATATTTCCCAGGACTTAAGCCGATGTTATTGACAGCAAATATGACAGTTTACGAAACTCTCTATGCAATAGGCGGGGACATGCCAGTGACAACTGGTAATTGTGCTTCAGCATATTCTGCAGGTGGTAATGGGAATGAGGGGCCCAGAACAACTCCTCTTGGAATAACCCCCGGCGACGATAGTGGAGGTATGCGGAAGTTAAACAACATCATGTTTAATGGAAACTCAATTTCAATTACTAGCGATGGCGGTGGTCTTGGTTCTGAAGCATGGGGTCCCTCAAGTACCTGGGCTTGTTTATCGTGGAGAGATTCTCAGGGCCGACTAGGTAATCTTGCAGATCCTCCAACACCCACTGATCATCGCTGGAATCCAAATGCAACAAGGATAATTATTCCTGTGTCCGATGAGAATGCATATGATGGCAATAACCAAGATCCACAGGATATCCAGTCAATTGAAGAAGCCCACGACGCCTGTGTATTAGCCGAAGTGAGCCCCGTTCCACTTTGGGTCTCATCGTCTGCCAGTGTAGGTGGCGAAATGCGAGATCTTGCAGAGTGCCCCACTGGTTTGATTGGCAATCCAACATCACCACGGATTTGCCCCGGCACTACAATTCGAAGTACACACGCGGGCGGGGGAATGTTTTCCTTCCCAGCTTCATCTAGTACAGCAGGTGCGATGCAAGATTTAGTTAATGAAATGGTAAAGCTGTCAACAAACAATTCTCGTGAAATTTACATGACCGTTCTTGACCCGTATTCATTATTGGAAAGACCTTCTCCTGAAAGTGGGTGGGTAAAAGGCGACCCTGGTACAAAAGTGGTAGCGGGGAATAGTTATCAGGAAGACATAGGGCCTTCCCAAGACGCACTAGGATATGGCCATTTAGTGGTGGTAAATGACACTCGAATTACACTTCAGGACGCCTACAGCCTCCATCCCTCTATTGCTATAGATACTTCTGGAAATACACACTTGGCTTGG
>NTJR01000003.1 GCA_002457595.1 Marine Group II euryarchaeote MED-G36 | reverse complement strand
AAGCCTCGACCGCTTCTTGAACTGCAGTAGCTTGTTCATGAGGATTCATACCCTCTGCTTGAGCATTAGGTCAAAGAGGATGTTGGTTCAACCTTCAGGGAAATTACAGAGTCAATGTGGGTGAATTATTTCAATCCCGCCTCACTTCCTCGCCCATGAACGGTTCTGCGAAGCCCCTGACTCTACTAATTGCCTTACTTCTAGTGATGATTCCACCAACTGTTTTGGCGGATGATTCGGATGGGGATGGGGTAGACGATTCAAACGATGCTTTTCCCAATGACCCTTGTGCAGATACTGACACAGATGGTGATGGAATGCCTGATTCGATTAGTTGCCCCGGGTCTGGAGGAGTAGTATCATACACTTCTTTTGAAGACCCGTTTACAATCTCCAATATGTATTATACAGACACTGGTGACCAGAATGTAGACCGGTATCTCTGGAATAATATCAACGAACCTCATGTCGCTCATAACCAATCCACTGGCTCTGAAATGGGTTTCTCACTGTACTACGAGTCCACCGGTGGAGTGGGATTGACTGATGGCGACTACTTTGGAACGGTGAACTACACTGGAACGGTTGGGAATTTCAGTCAAGGAACACAAGGATACCAGATGAGTGATGTTGATGGAACTGCAACCTTGACTCTTGACGATGTTACAGCGGATTCAATGACTTTCGATGTTTATGTTCAAGGTACAGGTAGCGGTAGTAATCCCAATAGCTACGAGAACGCAGACAATCTAATCATCAGATTTGTAGGAGGTTCCTCGACACTTGAGCTGGTAAATGTAACCGGCGCTACTGGATCCAGCAATAACGGTGGTTTTGCTCCCTACATGGGAATTTGGACTAGCTTCACTTCGAACATTAGCTCGCTTGGCCAAGGTAATTTAGAATTTGAATTCACTTCTAATTCAGGCAGTGAATCAGTCTACATCGATAATGTTACTTTCTCAAGCAGTAGCGGGGGTGGAACTGGAAGTACTACTCTAATTGAGGATTTAGATGATGATGATGATGGATGGAGTGACTTAGATGAAGCTGCATGTAATACTAATTCTCTAGATAATTCATCAACTCCAGTTGACACAGATACCGATGGAACATGCAATTCCCTCGATAATGATGATGACGGAGATGGAATAGACGATTCTAGTGATTGCGCACCTCTTGACTCAAGTGAGAGTTCGGACAATGATGGTGACGGAATCTGTGATGGTCAAGACACTGATGATGACAATGATGGCTCATCCGACTCAACTGAAATTGCCTGTGGAAGTGACCCCATGGATGGAAGCAGTATTCCTATGGATACCGACAATGATGGGAATTGTGATGCCTTGGATGATGATGATGACGGAGATGGCACCAGTGACGCTAATGATTGTGCACCCTTAGACGGAAGCAAGGCAATTGATACAGATAATGATGGAATTTGCGACGTTGATGATGATGATGACGATGGTGATTCGTGGACTGATCTAGAAGAAGCAGATTGTGGAACTGATCCGCTAGATGGAAACAGCATTCCAGCAGATTCTGACGGAGATGGAATTTGTGATTCACTAGATCTTGATGATGATGGAGATGGATACATCAACTCACAGGATGCTTTTCCTTCTGACCCTACGGAATGGAATAACACAGATGCATCCTGTACAACTGAATGTATTGCAGATGCAATCGGTGACAACCAAGATACTGATGACGATGGTGATGGAGTACTCGATGTAAATGATGCATTTCCGCGTGACTACACAGAATCTGCAGATACTGACGGTGATGGCATTGGAAACAATGCTGACACCGACGACGATGGAGATGGTGTAGAAGATACTATGGAAACTAATTGTGGTAGCGACCCTCGAGATGGAAGTAGTATTCCAGCAGATTATGATAATGATGGACTGTGTGATGTTCTAGATGATGATGATGATAACGACAACGTTCCCGATTTGGATGATGCTTTCCCTCTAGACAATACTGAAGATACCGATACTGACGATGATGATATTGGAAATAATGCTGACACTGACGATGATGGAGATGGCGTAGAAGATAGTGTCGATTGTGCGCCTCTAGATGCCAGCGATTGGGATGATACTGACAACGACCAAATTTGTGACGGCCAAGATGACGATGATGATGGTGACGGGGTAGACGACAGTGTCGATTGCGCACCTCTAGATGTCAGCGATTGGGATGATACTGACAACGACCAAATTTGTGACGGTCAAGATGACGATGATGATGGAGATGGTGTTTCAGATGTTAACGAAATTGCTTGTGCATCGGATCCAAAAGATAGTTCCTCATTACCATTAGACTCAGACACGGATGGAGAATGTGACTCAACTGACGTAGACGATGACGGAGATGGCTATGATGATGGAGATGATTGTGCACCTCTTGATGCAAATTATTGGCTTGATACAGATAACGATGATTTGTGTGATTCACAAGATGCCGATGACGATGGTGACTCGTGGCCTGATGATATAGAAACAAACTGCGGATCTGATACTCTTGATAGCAATTCTATTCCCGATGACTTGGATAATGATGGAATGTGTGATCTGCAAGATCCTGATGATGATGGAGATGGATTCGGAGATGCTGACGACGCATTTGAAAGAGATTCTACAGAATGGAGTGACTTCGACTCAGATGGCACAGGAGATAATGCAGATACAGATGATGATAACGATTCTTGGAGTGATTCAGATGAAGATTCCTGTGGGTCAAATTCACTGGATTCATCATCCATCCCAGATGACATTGATGGTGATGGAATTTGTGATTCTTTAGATTCAGACAATACAGATGGACCTGATTATGTAGCCCCAGATGAGACTCCTGGATTTGGGGCTATTCTAGGCACTCTAGCAATATTGTCAGCTATGCTAGTAGCTAGAAGACGAATTGAATGATGGCGCCGACAGCAGGACTCGAACCTGCGACCTGTGGATTAACAGTCCACCGCTCCACCAACTAAGCTATGTCGGCCCAGCCCTGCGCCGGTTCTCCCCTTCATGAACGAATCGGCTGTAATGTCAAGACTCAGAATCGAGTAATCGCTGTTTGGCAGCAATTCCGCCCTCAGCACTGTATCCACCCAATGTGCCATCGCTACGAATTACTCTATGGCACGGTACATCAGGAGCATCGGGGTTAGCAGCGCACGCATTTGCCACCGCTCTAGCTGAATTTGGATGACCAATTGCCTCGGCGATTTGCTTGTAGGTTCGAGTCTCTCCACGTGGAATCAACGTAAGTTGTTCCCAAACCTTTAGTTGGAAAGCTGTACCTTCCATCTCGATGTAATCACTCCCACTCAATTGTGCCGGGTGGTTTGTGAGTTATGTCATATACAACTCTGTTGACCTGCCCCTTCAAGGTATTGGAAATCTCAGTACTGATTCTCGTAAGAACATCATGAGGGATTGGGGAATATCTGGCACTCATGCCATCTAGACTGGCGACTGCTCGTACAACAATAGTCTCACCATGCACACGGGCATCTCCATGAACTCCGACTGATCTGACTGGCAATAAAGCAGCAAAATATTGCCACGGCAAGTCACATTCCCCTTCTGCTGCCGCCTCTTGAAGATGAGTTTCAACAATATGGCAGGCTTCACGGCAGGCTTCTACTCGTGGACGAGTTAAGTCGCCCAAAACACGTACGGCAAGACCAGGGCCAGGAAATGGCTGGCGTTCACTAGACTTGATATTCAATTCACGTGCGATTTCTCTGACTTCATCCTTGTAGAATTCGTGCAGTGGTTCGACAATAGTCAAGTCTACATCTTCAGGAAGGCCACCAACATTGTGATGACTCTTGATAACATCTCTTTCGCCACCTCCAGATTCAATCCAGTCTGGTGCGATAGTTCCCTGAACTAGGAATTTAGCTCCGCAATAAGACTGCTCTTCTTCGAAAACCCGAATGAATTGTTCACCGATTACCATGCGCTTGGCCTCTGGCTCAGTTACACCCTCTAAATGAGTGAAGAAGCGTTCTGAGGCATCAACTACTTTGAGTTCTATTCCCATTTCAGCGAACATTTCTCTTACTTCTTCTGTTTCACCCTTACGCATGAATCCAGTATCAACATAGACGCAGTGTAGCAGACTGCCGACAGCACGGTGAGCCAAGATTGCAGCAACCGTGCTGTCTATTCCTCCTGAACAAGCAATGATTGCAGTATCATCTATCTTAGACTGTAAGGCCTCTATAGCCTCATCAATGAGCATCTGGGTTTGCATTTGGCTTCATCCCTGTATTGATTCATCATCAGCGATAACTTTCGCAGTCATTTTGGCTCTGTATTCTGAATAAGCTGAAGCAAGGGTTGAATCATTAACTGCCAAAATCTGCACAGCCAATGCTCCTGCATTGTCTCCCCGATCGACACCTACGGTAGCAACTGGCATTCCGGGTGGCATCTGAACTATCGAAAGTAGAGAATCAAGAGGGACCTTGCCACCAACTGGAACTCCTATTACAGGTAGATTAGTCATTGAGGCAATCACCCCTGGAAGTGCTGCTGCAACTCCGGCCATCCCAATGAAAACTTTGCAGCCAGAAGACTCTGCCGACTCAACAATTCCTTCGAGATACTTCGGTGCTCGGTGAGCGGAAGCAACTCTGATTTCATAATCTACATCGAATTGATCTAGTACAGAACGGCACTTCTCAGCAATGGGTAAGTCGGACTTCGAACCTAGAACAACACAGATGTCCATGCTTCGGCGGATTGCGGCCGGTACAAATGCCTGCCGTAGGCAGTAACTCAAAATCACATAGCAATTTTAGACGCAAAAAAGGATAATCACTCTTCCTCATCCATATCTAGAAAACGTGTCGGCCACATCTCTCCTGAGATTTTTACAGGGGGGTTTTCAATAATTGACGCAAATCTCTCGTCAGATACAATTTCTTCAGAGAAAGGGTCGTGAAGAGTACCACCCCTATGCTTCAAAGTGAAGGCGATGAATGAGTCCTTTCCTCTTGTAACTCCAACTAAGGTAGCGGCGTATCCGGGAAGGAGTAATTCCCAATGTGCAATTGGTCCATTTCGGAATGTTCTAGAATCTCTTTCCCAACCATCACCAAGGAAATCTTCCGAGATGTCTTTACGATTTATTGGAAGTAACCAACGGGCTGAATTATGGCCTACACATTCTGTGATATTGGAAATTGTTCTATACTGAGCAAATCCAAAAATAAGATAGGCCAACCAACCAACGAGAGGGTCAATTAAGACATGAAGGAAGAACACTACAGTACCCAATATAATCAGATGAAATTCAAATGGAAACGTATCAAAGAATCCAGAACGTGCACGATTAACTAAGCCGTCTCTAAGACGAGAAAATGGTACTATGAGTAACAACCAACTAATTAGAAATAGAACCAAGGCTACATTCTGATCATCAGGAGTTCGTCCAGGAAATGCAAGAGGAAATGACGAAGCGATAAGGAAAAATGGCGCCCAAGCCGTTGTGTAGAGAATCATTGGTCCGAGAGGAGAGAGGCGTTGACGAATCCAACCACGACCGCCTTTTCGATTAGTAGTAGAACTCCAAGAAGAGGGTGGTTCTACCTCTCCTTTGATGTAGTCAGGAGCGGAATCGTGATTAGGAAACCAGTGTGATTCACCACACAACCATTCTGAATCGCGAGCCGCTTGCACATATTGTCGGTAAGCCTGCTCATATTTGGTTGGAAGTACTCATCAGTCAGTAAGTGGATGGCGAAGCACTAAACTTCTAGCAGCTAGAACTTCATCAACTCTACGAACCTTAGTGTCGTGTGGTGCTGTTGTGACAATTTCTGGATCTTCTGCCAGAATTGTGAGAAAATCTTTCGCGAATTTGTCTAAAACTTCCTTTGATTCAGTCTCAGTTGGTTCAATCATTAGGCACTCCGGAACTATCATTGGGAAATACAGAGTTGGAGACATGTAGCCATAATCGAGCAATCTTTTTGCTACATCTTTACCTGAAACTCCTACAGCATCCTTCAGAGGAGTCATGGACAACGTGAATTCATGTTTCACTACATCTGCTGGCGCTCCATCTAATGGCATTGCATGGACTCCTTCAGCGCCCTGCATTATCCGGTGACGGAGGTAATTCGCATTGAGGACAGCATGTTCGCTCATCTTCTCTAGTTCACGTCCATACCTACGATAGAAGGCCCAAGAACGGATTACTGCGCCGGCATTCCCATGCCATTGTTGAACCTTGCCGATGCTTTTTTCAGGAGTTCTCCAGAAGTAACGGAACCCATTTCCAACAATACCCCCTCCTTCAGTCTCCTCACGATCAGCCACAGGAGCAGGTAGGTATGCTGCGAGATGTGACTTGACACCTATCGGTCCACTACCAGGACCACCTCCTCCGTGAGGCTGACTGAAGGTTTTGTGAAGATTGTAGTGTACCGCATCGAATCCCATCCGGCCGGGATCTGTTTTGCCAAGTATCGCATTGAAGTTGGCTCCGTCGTAATACATTTGACCACCGGCAGCGTGAACTATCTCAGCAGCTTGTGCAATCTCAGGCTCAAATATCCCTAATGTGTTAGGATTGGTAACCATCATCGCGGCAGTATCATCCCCAACTGCAGCTCCCAAAGCATCCAAGTCTAACCGGCCATCAGATCCACTTGGTATCTCAATTACCTCATATCCGCACATTGCTGCAGATGCGGGATTAGTTCCGTGAGCAGAATCAGGAACGATGACTTTGTCTCTATGACCCTCACCAATGTCACGGTGGTATTCTTGAATACATCTAATTGCAGCAAACTCGCCTTGAGCGCCAGCAACTGGTTGCAACGTGACTTGATCCATTCCAGCACATATCTCAAGCATCTCTTGCATCTCAAAGAAGATAGCGAGCAAACCTTGGATTTGATGCTCTGGTTGTAATGGATGAATCCGATCAATACCTGGAAGGTTAACAATTCTCTCGTTAACTCTGGGGTTGTGTTTCATTGTGCACGAACCCAATGGATAGAAACCTGTATCTATTCCGAAGTTTCTCTGTGAAAGCCATGTATAGTGCCTGACGAGTTCCGGTTCACTAGCCCTTGGCCATTCAGGAAGTTTTGATCTGCGTAGAGAAATTGGGATTGTTTTTTCTGCGCCTTCAAACATAGGAGGGGGCTGAGACCACCCACTTCCAGCCGCTCCATTGAATTCGTAGATATCGCTCAAGAAACCACCTCCTCAATCCAAGAACTGAGTGCATCAACTAATGCATCAATATCTGACTTACTAGTTCTTTCATCGCAACCAATTAGAAGGTGTGAAGACTTCGAGTTCCACCATTCTCCAATATCGAAGCCACCCAGAACTCCTCTATCATCCATGAATAATAGAGCATCACTGGCGAGACCTGGTAATTTGACAGAAAATTCTCTGAAATTAGGCATACTAGGAGATACTAGTTCGACATTTTCAATTGAAGAAATTGCTTTCTTTGCTGCCTCTGTGGATGCTGCCACACGTAATGCTAGACGCTCTAGACCTTCGGGTCCTAAGAGAGCCATGTGCATAGCACCCATCAAAGCGATTAATGTTTCATTAGAACAAATGTTTGAAGTTGCACGATGACGACGAATATGTTGTTCACGTGTTGAAAGAGTCAGTGTGAAAGCATCACGTCCATCCTCATCCAGAGTCTTTCCAACAATACGACCGGGCATCTGGCGAAGGTACTCCATATTACAGGCGAATAATCCGTAAATTGGCCCACCAGCGGTTGGACCGATTCCGAAAGGCTGGCCCTCTCCAACAACAATATCCGCCCCATAATTCCCAGGTGCCTCAACAATACCTAGCGATACCGCATCAACACCAACGATTAACGCGGTATGCTCTCCTATGATTTCCTTCAATTGTGTGATTCCCTCATCTAACTGGCCAAAGGCATTGGGCTGCTCAACATATACAGCGCAAGCACCGGCTGCAACATGTGCAGCCTCAAGATCAATTTGGCCGTCTTCGCCATGCTCAAGAATACGCAATTCAATTCCACCGCCTTGTGTGTAATTCTCAATCACTGAAAATCGGTGAGGTGGTACAAACTGTGAAACATAAACAACTCCTTTTTGCTCGGCCTTACGACCCTTGACTCTGACCGCACAGGTGATTGCTTCTGCGGCTGATGTGCTGGCATCATACATCGAGACATTGGATACAGGAAGAGCAACTAATTCTGAAATCATTGTTTGGAACTCCCACATAGCCTGTAGCATTCCTTGAGATACTTCTGGTTGGTAAGGAGTGTAAGCCGTAAGGAACTCTCCTCTAGTGGCTAACATCCCAACCATAGTAGGAACAAAGTTTCGAGCCAATCCAGTTGATAGAAATGATGGGCGTGAATCTAAGTCGATGTTTACCCCCAACAAACGTTGTGCATCAGCTAGAATTTCCTCCTCTGATTGAGGCTCGGGTAATGGAAGAACTTCAGTTCTGCGAACCTCCTCAGGGATGTCCGAGAATAAATCATCAATGGATGAAAGACCCATCTCTTTCAGCATCTCATTCTCGCGACCTAGATTCGGAAGTTGGTCCATGAGAGAGCACCTGAGCGCCTTAGGCGAGTCCTCTGTGGCATAACGAGTGCTTCAATAGTTCTACGAGCAAATCAACACCTTCACCAGAAACACTCTTAGGTCTGAAGAAGGAGAGAGTATTAGTGATGGAATGAAGGTAGCAGTCAGCGCCCCCGACCACTTTGTTGCTCCGTACATCATGGAGATGCTTGGAGACTCTGCCGTTCCAATCACTGCAGAGGCAATGGAAAACACTCTTGTTCTAGATGCATTGCTCACTTCTTGTAATGCGATTATCCACATTAACTCAAAGCCAGCAGATGGCTCACTTGGTAGAGATGACCGAGAAATTCTTCTGAAAATGAGAGAACAATCACGGCCTATTCTTGAAGCAGTAAACAGGCATGGTGAGTTGCACCTAATCATCGTTGGAACACTCAGAGTTCACCCACAATGGACACCTGGCGAACCCTACTATGGTTACGACTCAACCCTTGCACCACGAGATGTAGCAGCCGAGGGACAATTATGGATGGAAGAAGCGGCTCTCGAGAGAGCACAGGCAGAACGGCCAGTTAGTATCATTCGGGCATCAAATGTACAAGGAGTATTATTGGATGGCTCTGAGGCTAATGGACTTCTGCACAGATGGTCTATGGAATCAATGATGGGATGGGTAAATGTCCCTGGTGACGGAAACGGAATCAAAGATTTTGTTCATGTACAAGATTTGGTTGCAGTTATTGGTGCCGTCTTAGAAAACCCCCCTCCTACTAGAGAGAGCATGTCTGTTGGTTCTGGAAAAGGAATATCAATGCTAGATCTAGCGGCAATTTACAATCAAAAAACCGGCTGTGAAACCGAATTAGCACAGGACGAGTCACAAGAGGTTTTCGGAGTTGTTGACGCTAGAGATTTAGAAATGAGATTGGGGTTCTCCCCTCAGATTAGTCTCGATGAAATGATTGAAGAAGCATTTGAATTCGCAGGTCACTGAGCGTTAAGCTCTAGTCTTTTGCGAATCCCATTCCATTTGTGAACACTAACAACTATTGCAAGTTCACTATGTGAGCGAATATCACTGACGTCATAATCTGGTTTCAAGTGAATCTCGACTTCACCCACTCCGTCTATCTTTCCAATAACAGTTTGACCGCCTCGATATGCATCATCAAGACCAATTGAAAAGGTCCTCTCTATTTTTTCAACTTGTAACATAACAGAAGTTTCCTTACCTTCTGTTTCAGCAATAATTGCCTGTTGGTCATTCAAGAATCTAGCTTCATTGAGGATAGTAGAAACTTGTGAAAGGTCCAGTGAAGAGGCCTCAGATACTACAGAAGTGGAGGGATCAGGTGTTTCAGAAATTACAGAACTTGATACAGAAGAACCCGTGACTTCTTGTCTCGATTTGCTGCGAGAATAAACCTCGGGAGAATCGGGAACCGAAACGCGATCAGGGACATTGACTCGATCTGGAGTTTCTACGTGATGTTCATTATGCCACTCAGATGATGATTCCTGACTCGGAGTTTCTACCTTATGAGTATCATGCCATTCCTGAGAGGATTGATATCTAGATTCCGCGCTGCCTCTGATTTCTCCGACTGCTGTTTCAACAGTTCGATCAGCAACATTTCTAATCACAGCATCAACTGCAGCTTCCTGAGGCGTCTGCATGTCTATGCTTGTCGAATTCGCAACAATCGCCGCAGTTGTCCCTCCAACAAGACCCGCTACTGCGGCCCCCTTAGCCAAATCTGCCGCTTCGGGTATATGAGCTCGCGTAGCCAATACCATTTCTTCTGCCTTTTCAGCCCAAATATTCCGTGCTGATGCTTGCATAAAGAAGGGGAGTTTTTGGATTCTTTCTTCGACATGGAAATCAGCAACTTGCCTCGCCTCTTGTATGGTTAATTCAGGATTATTAGCCACTGCCTCCACTCTTAATGCAATATCACTGACAAAATTCTCTTCGGAAAAATTCTCATTCAATGATTCAACTGGAGCAAGAAGAGGCACCACATTGAATTCCACATATGCCAACTCACTCCCACCCTCATCCTTGTCATGAAGTCTAATAGTCCAATCACCCAACCCTGGATTAGGGAATGAAAATTCTCCAATTGTTGCCCCTTGAAGGTACTTGTAACTAACATCATGCTCGTCATTCACAGCCTCATCACCATGTGGAATTTCAGCAGGAATGACCCCAATCCAAGCATCATGAGACATCTCAGGGACTGTGAAATCAAGGACTATTTCTTCATTAGAATAAAAGTTAGATTTGGCGATTTCAAGGCGAATTGCGGATGTATTTTCATCACTAGCTTCTGAGGGGCTGACGGTTGGCTCATCTCCAGTCATACTAATTGTTAATTGTCCAACTCCAACCCATCTTCTAGTTCCAATTGGAATTTTTCCACCTGATGCTCTAGTCCATCCACCACGATACCAATCGTTGTGGCCATCTTGTTCACGGTCATCAAGATTCCAAGAACTAGCTGAAGTATTAGCATTTGTGAAATACATTCGATTACCATTTGATTTCTTGAACCACGGCATGCCATTTATCAGGTCTGATTGTCTCGAATAAGAACCATTGTAGGCCGGATTAGAATGACCTGAAATTTGTATGCCGCCAACTTCTCCTTCAGCCACAGGAGAATCCCCCCGATCGATTAATGCGTACAATTCTGCTAATTCTAGAGAACCATTATTGTCACCATCTAGAACACCAAATACAGCACGAATTATTGGTTCTGGAGCACTTTGTCCTGTAATCGCAGATAATGCTGTTCGAAATTCTTGAAGATCTAGAGAACCGTTTCCATCGGCATCATACTTTTCAAATACCATTTCTGCAGTATATCCCTTATCTGCTAGAATTTCCTGAAGCTTTTTGATAGCAACTGCTTCGAAATTTCGGCTTGCCATGACTACTTCTCCGATGTTCTGTATACCCTTCTACCCAATAGCATTACGCCGTCACCGTTGTAAAAATAATTACTAAACAAAAGGAGGTTGTACGACTTCAGCCCTTACTCTACGGCGAGAACTGGCCTGAATCCAAACTTCATCGCCCACTTGCACATCATCAAGATATGCCATAGCAATCCCAGTTCTGGATAAAGATGGAGACGGCCCTCCACTTGTTACATACCCAACTAGTATTGAATCATCAGAATCGGATTTTAAAACGCGATGGCCAAGGCGTGGAGAAGGACCTCTATCAAGGCATTTCAGACCACGCCAACGTGAGCCAGATTCAAGAGATTCTGCAACGCGTTGACGGCCTACAAAATCATGCTCCATATCCAAACCGAATGGAACAGCGGTCTCAGCTGTGTCACGAGATAGGAAATTACTGGGCAGAGATTCGTCTTCATGTAATCCCAAACCGGGCCAGAGAAAATCTTGCCCCGATAGTAAATATCCCTTTTCTAACCGAAGAGTATCTCTTGCTCCAAGTCCTACAGGAACAAGCCCATGTGACTTTCCACCCTCAATTAAAGCACTCCAGAGTTTAGGGGCCTGTTCATTTGGAACAAAAATCTCAACACCCTTCTCACCCGTATATCCAGTACCCTGAATCCATCCACTTACACCCAAATCATTAACCATAATCTCACTACATTTGAATCGGCCAACCATATTTTCTTGGCCAAGGACTTCACCAATTATAGCAGGTGCTGTAGGGCCTTGGACTGCGATGATACTGGTTTGATCTGACAAATCAACAATCTCAACAGAGCCATCCTTTGGTAGTAATTTTTGAAACCAATCCCACATAGTAGATATCATCGAGGCATTTGGAACCCCAAGTATTTCTGAATCCGATTTCACAGCGAATATCATATCGTCAATTATTCGACCATCATGATCGAGGAAATGTGTATAGCCACAACGAGAAGGAGTGAAGGAAGATATTCGCTGAGTTGAAATATCCTCAAGCCAATCAGAGACTTTGGAGCCTTTGAATGCGAAGAAACCCATATGCGACACATCAAACATCCCTGCAGCAGAACGGCAAGAGAGATGTTCTTCCTGGATTGAAGAATACCAAATCGGCAATTCAAAACCATGGAAATCTACGAGCTTCGCACCCGCTTCCACATGGCAATCAAACAATGCTGTGCGCACCGGGTTACCGCTCGTCACGAACTAAACCAACCACAACAGGTGCAAGAATGGTTCGGGAAGACAACTTCGGTTCAATATCATTATTTTGAAGACAAGAGGAATAAACATGAGGGAGTTAGTATTAAATAATAGAAGCCCTACTATACAACTGCGAGTTGATAAGATGGAAAGACGTACTAAGAGCCGGGGCGCACGAAAGAAGAGCACTTCTACAGCCACTAATAGGAGAGAAGAGTTCTCTCCTAGTTCTAGGCCATCTCGTGCACGAAACACCGAAGCTGTGTCTGGTGCATGCAAAATTTGTGCAAGTGATGAATGGGATACTGATGTCACCCGTGGTGAAACCACATGTTCAGTTTGCGGATATGTTGCTGCAGAGAATATGATTGACCCCGGTGCTGAATGGGTCAACCACTCACAAGGTACAGATCGTAGCCGGGTTGGAGCGCCCACGACACTTACTCTCTCAGACAAAGGCCTCTCAAGTGAAATTAGTCGAATTGACCTGACTTCAGGTGCTGCCAAGCGTCATGGAATGAGTGGGAAGCAAGCTAGAGAGTGGAGGCGACGTCAGCGAATTGATCAGCGTAGTAAGACTCGTGATTCAAGGGCACGTAATTTGACGAAGGCTATGCAATTTATCCGCGATCGTGGAAACTTACCGCCTCAAATCGAACAGCAGGCGGCTTCTCTATATCGGAAATCGGTAGAAAATGGCTTAGTTACTGGGAGAAGTATTCGTGGAGTTTCTGCTGCTTGTGTTTACATTGCTGCTAGAGAAGCGAAAATCCCGAGGCGTATTGAAGACATTGGCGAAGCATTTGACATGCGAAGTGAAGTCGAAGAAAAGGAATTGAAGCGGACTATTCGATTGGTTGCCCGTAATTTAGGGACACATCACATAACTGGTCCTGAAGAATACTTTGAGAGATTTCACTCAGAATTGCAGCTACCTCCTTCAGTTTTAGGAGCTACTCGAGACATTTGGAAGAAAGTCGGAGAGAATCTTTCTTGGCAAGGCAAAAAGCCCTCCGGTATTGCTGGTGTGATTCTTTACAGAGCTTCACAAGAAAGTACATCACCACGTACTCAAAGTGAAGTATGCAAGGTTTCTGGGATTAGTGAAGTCACCCTTAGAGGGCTGCTCAAGATTCTCAATGAATTATACCCTTCAGCAGTCTAGTTATGGCATTGACGTCTCAATTATAAGATGGTTTTCGGATTTCATCAAACCAAGTGTTAACACCATTCCAATCTGGTTCAACGCCCATATCCGCACAAATCATCTTAGCAGAGATTCGGCCACTTTCAAAAATAGTTGGAAGGCCGCTGCCTGGATGAGTGCCACCACCTACTAGATACAATTGATTTAATTCTTCAAATTTATTCTGCGGGCGACGCCATAACATCTGATCAAGCCCATGTGCGAGATTGAAAACAGCACCTTTGTAGATATCTCTAGATGCCCAATCATCAGGAGTAATGATGGTTTCAGAAATAATATGTTGATTGAGATTTGGGAAACCCAATTTCTCCATCTGCCTGATTATTAAATCTCTATATTCATGCTTAATTTCTTTCCAATTTATAGTAGGATGTGTGTTACAAATCGGTACTAGAACATAGAGGGTAGAATGGCCTTCTGGAGCTAGGGATGAGTCAGTGACACATGCGTTTTGAACGTATAAGGAAGGGTCATCCCAAGTGACTTTATGCTCAGTAATATCTTGCAAATTTCCTTGGTAATCCTTAGAGGCATATATCTGATGGTGAGGTGTGTCAAACTTCTTGTCTATCCCCAAATAAAGCATAAATGTAGAACAGGAATATGACTTCTGTTCCAATTTTTCATCAGACCATCGACGACGAAGGGCATCTGGAATCAAACCTTTCATCCCAGTCGCAAAATCAACATTCATGACAAATCTATCAGCAGTATAATCACCATTATCAGTTCTTGCTCCGATTACCTTCTTACCATCAAAAATGAATTTTGTAACAGGTTCATTCAGTATTATTTCAACACCCATGTCTCGCGCGATTTTAGCCATTTTTTCAGTGATTGTACCTAGCCCTCCCTTTGCATGAAATATTCCATGTTCATATTCAAGATAGGCTAGAATTGTGAATAAACTAGGAGCTTGGAATGGACTCATGCCTAGATATTTTGTTTGGAATGACATCGCTAACTGAAGTCTCTCATCGGTGAATGATTTGGAAAGGTCAGATGAAACACTTCTCCATGGCCTTAGTACCTTTGAGACACGTAATGCCCTACGGCTAAGTAAATCGGAAGGGCCACTCCAAGGAGTGTTAAGGCAATTCTTCGATAATCGAAGTTTCCTTCTATTATCCTCAATATATGATAGGAACCCATTAGCCTCTTTTTCCCCACACAACTGGCTTATCTGTTCAGTCATCGAATCTAGATTTGTGGTTGCGTCAAGGCTTCCTCCTGCACCGAAAATAATTCGATAATTTGGATCAAGAGGAATAAGTCCCAATTCATCATGGGCATCAAGACCTATTGCTTGAAATATTTCTTCAATGATTTCTGTATAGTGAAAGAATGTAGGCCCTGTGTCAAACCTATAATTATCCTTCTCAAATACTCGTGTCCGACCACCGACGCCATCTGATTTCTCAAGTATAGTCACCTTGATACCTGCTTTCGCTAAGAGTAATGAGCAAGCCAGACCACCAGGTCCTGCTCCAACAATCAACACATCACGGCTCGTGGACACCCCCCCTCTGAAGCATGGCGAGAGGGGGGGAATTTGTAATCATGGTGGACGCTGGGGGATTTGAACCCCCGGCCACCTGGTTGCAAACCAGGTGCTCTTCCAAGCTGAGCTAAGCGCCCTTTGTGAAGCGGCCGAGAGGCAAGGGGTTCTTGAGTTCAACCGTTAAGACGCAAGGAATCAATCATCGTTTTTGTGGTTAGTTAGTTTAACGATTAATAGAAGGGAGACAAAGACTGAAAACAGAATTACAGCCCTTAGATTTGAATCTCGAGAAGATTTTGTGTTGTCATCAGTCGTTGAAGGAGTTCCTGGTTCTGAATTTACTGAATGATCGTCCAGTGCAAAATTAGCATAGAATGAATATTCTTCAACCACGCCATCAAAATCAATTTGGTGCATCATAGAAATATTTCCAGGTAGTAACCCATTAGACGCTGAGAGTTCAATGAATGCGGCTGTTTTACAATCACTATCAACAAGAGCACCAGTTTCATTCTTCTCACAATTTGTATTTAGCCAGCCAGAGTCAAAATCATCGACACCCCCGAATTCGTCATCAGAGTTGGCATCGACTAAGATACGATGCATTGCGCCATCTCTAGAATCATGATTTCTGAAGAAAAGTGAATCAGTATCCACCAATATCCCTTCATTCACACCGTCTGGATTAGAGCCCTCTGAGTGTAGAATTATTGTGTATTCTTTTTGGTCATGGGCATAGGCAGAGGGGCTAAACAATATCCCGATTAACAGGATTCCAGCAAGCAGGTGCGCTCTCGCCATGTCCATTCGTAGCGCAGCAAAGACTTCAACATGACTCGCAGACACGAAGAACAGTATGGATACCGAGCGGGCTGTCATCGCAGGGGCACTCGCCTTGACTCTCTTGATTGGTGGAGTCGCAATGATGATGTTATCATCAGAAGATTCACTCGATTCGAACTCCTCTGAAATTATGGTCGACCCTCTAATCGATGTAGAGGGGCATGACCATAGAAATGCTAGCCAACATGAATTGTATACTGAGAACTTGGTTCCAGTTTCATTCAATCCATTAACTGCACCAGGGAATGCCGAAATTCAAGTCGCAGACTCTCCTGATGGCAATACCTATGCTTACATTGCTGGATGGTCCGAATTACACATTGTCGATGTCACAAACCCAGCTAATACTACCGTTACCGGAGTCTACATTGACCCCAATACTCAAGTTTTGGATGTGAAGTATCTTGAATACAATGGACGAGAATATGTTATTGTTCAAAATCAATTAGTAGATCCGGGTAGTGCTGATCCAAACGTAGGTGAATGGGGAGACCCTGCTCAAGTCACCGTGACTTTAGTAGATGTTACAGACAAGACTGACCCTCAATTTGTAGATGCTTGGTATGATGCAGACCACCCAAGCGGACCTCACAATCTCTACACACATATGATGGACAATGAATGGTACATCTTTGTGGCCAACCCCGACTACGAACAATGTGATGTTGGTCAAGGAGATGCTTGTGGTGGTATCACAATTGCTCACCTCAACTTCGCCGCTTATGGGGATCTTCCTCGAATCGTCAAAGTGGGCGAGGCCGAAGTCAGTTGGGAGACTACTTTGGGAGGCTGGATTTACATTCACGACATGACCGTTCAGACTTGGCCTGGAGAAGATCAAAATGACCCACGTTTTGGACGCACCTACGTTTACGGCGCCTACTGGGAAGCAGGGCTAAGGATTTTCGATGTTTCAGATGTCCCTCATCCGGGTAATGACATGGTAGAGTACCTAACAGTGGCAGCTGCTTGCAGAGGGTCATTTGGAACCCAATTGGGATGCAACTGGAGAGCACCTGAAGTAGGACTTTGGATGGAATTCGCTGATTTAGATGGAGATGGCGAAATGGATTGTGGCTGCACTAGTAATGAGAATGGAGGCCGTGCCTCATACATTCATTATGCAGAACCAATCGATGAGATGGTTGATGCATCACATCTAGGATATCCTACTGGAAAAATGCATCTGACATTCCTTGCAACTGAAGTTCTAGAAACTAGTGTAGGAACTGGAATGGGGTACTTACTTGACACAACTGAATATGAAAGTGTAAATGGAAAGGTCACATTCAAACCAAAATTGATTCATGGTTATGAGTTGCCTTTCGCAGAACTACACCACATCCCTGGTGGTGAGGAATGGTTGCTTTTCAGCCCTCACAATGCGGATACTCAGATCTTCCAAACTGGGTTACCTGGCCTTCCCGACAATAGTTACGGAGGAGCTTGGGATGGCCGAATCTACCTCTCAAGTTACCACGCTGGAGTATGGGTTGTTGATATCGAGACACTGATGGCGCTTGGATTAGAAGAAGATATGAACCGAACAGTAGCTCATATGCAGGCCACAATAGGTTACAACCTACCACACGGAATGGATGGAGTCCCTCTAGATAGTTCATACTATGAATTCGGATGGACTCCTTTCATTTGGGCGGCAGAATACCATGAAGGATACACCTATCTCTCTTGCATTACCTCAGGACTCTATATCGTGCAACTCGATATTGATTCCCCATATGGAATGCCTTTAGAGTCCTAAATACGCCCTCTTTAGAGGGCGCTACGGACCGCTGCATTGAATTGCTGTGCTAGGTCAGCGGGAGCGCTACCAAGGTGTTTGCATGACCAGAACTACTCAATTTCCAATGCTAATTATGGTTTTTCTGATGGTTGCTGCACCGATGAGTGGCTGTATTGCTATTTTCAAACCAGATAGTTCAGATTCGATTAACGAAGGATGGGTAGACCCTGTTATGGAAATTGAAAATGAGAACCACTCTCATAGCGACCTATTTTCTCATAGACTATCAACATCTAATACCAAACTTATTGATTATCATAACCTAAACTGTGATGGAGAAGTCAAACCTCCTGCTGAATTTGACGACACAATGGGTAGGCCGTGTCTTGAATCCTCAAAGAACACTGGACCAACACCCGGAGATAACTCAGAGATAGCGATAGAAGGAAACTTCGACGAAGATTGTGAAATCTATGCTGACGGAACAGGAGGTTGCTATGCTTATGTTTCAAGTTATAATCAATTTGAGATTCTCGATATCAGTTCACCTAACAATATCCAGATGCTCTCAACATATTATGCCGAAGTTGCCAGAATAATCGACATCAAAGTCACCCCGGACAACAACTGGGTTTTGATTAACCACGAACTTACCAATAGTGAGTTGGATCCAATTCCTAATGACGACGATGCTAACAGTGGTACGAATCGACTAGATGTCATCTATGTTGGGGATAAAACTAGCCCAGTAAAAGTTGCAGAATGGAACAACCCACCTGCAGGCTTCCACAATCAAGACCTGCATGTCTATTGTGACTGGGATGGTGCGATAGACCCTCGTGAGGAATGTAGCCTATTCCTATTCGGAGCAGACCCTTACCCAGAGATGGTCGAAGGTAGTTCAGGAACTTTCTACAAAGGCACTCAAGTTTTCTATGTGCCACTGGGACTAGAATCTTGGCTTCCTAATCAAAACAATGAGCAACAGAACTCAAGCCGTGAAATTATTCGCTGGGGTGGTTATACTCCTGAACCATACACTACCTGTGGAGGTTCCATCTTCAATCATGACAATGTCTACTTCGAACATCCAATAACAAAACAGAAACTTCTGGTAGTCTCATACTGGGGAGCTGGTCTCAGACTAGTCGATGTTAGTGACCCACCAACCGTAGCCGACCCATTCGGAGTTTCATGGCCGCCGGAGGTTGGTCGCTGGCTAGGGTGTCCGACCGCTGACGATGGCTGGTATGGCCCTGATGGGGGCGGACACGCAAATATGAGTCCCGAAGAATGGTTAGATTCCAATCAAGGAAACGACAACATACACTACGCTGTACCAATGGACAATCTTGTCTGTTCGGGAATAAGTGAAATCGACCCAATAGAAACATGGCCAGAAAATTGTGGTTCGGGACCAGATGATGCAACATTTGGAATCAATTGGAGACATTTCACTTACATCGCCCCAGAATACGGTTCGAATGCTAATCACACGGGTTATGTCTGGACAATCGACACGACCGACCCTACCAAACCATTCCTTGTATCCAAGTGGCGATTGCCAGGTGAAGGAACTCTTGAAAATGGCAGTAGTCATCCTCAGCATTATATTCCTGGAGGTTACATATTCAGCCCTCACAATGGTGATACTGGAGCGGATGGTCATGTATACTGGGCTCACTACCATGCGGGAACATGGGTGACTGATCATGGGAAAATATGGGATGAGATTGAATGGGAAAATGGATATCCAGAACCAGATAGAGGATTTCAGGCCATTGAGAGTTTGGCAGAAACTCACACTATAGGATACTACCTTCCAGCGGGGCCTACTTGGATAGAAGACCCCGCTGCAACTTTGCAGTATGATTTAGCTGATTGCTGGGCATCTTGCATGATACCATTTGATTGGGGCTTACAATATGACCCGCGTGGGTTCATCTACATTTCCGAAATGGTAAGTGGAGTCTATGTAGTTCAATTCGATGAAGATTATGATTCCCGCTTTGATTATCCTGCTCTATGGTCGGCTGAAGCGATTGAGAACGAATGAGGTGAGGCGATGCGAATCAAGTTCGTTGCCGCTATATTGGTGACGTTACTATTGGTACCATCAGTAACTGCTCACGGTGCTGATACATTCTCTTTTATCTTACGAAATTCATCAATACAACCAGAACTGGCCACCGTTCAACAAAATGACACTTTAGTATTCTATAATGTTGCAAACCAAAGCCGAGTGTTGACTATAGATCTCGA
Source organism: Marine Group II euryarchaeote MED-G36 (assembly GCA_002457595.1). Classification (GTDB taxonomy): domain Archaea; phylum Thermoplasmatota; class Poseidoniia; order Poseidoniales; family Thalassarchaeaceae; genus MGIIb-O1. Next base: position 25,377 of record NTJR01000003.1, on the reverse strand, counting down.
AGGGGACGGTGTAAATGACTGGAGTTGCAATGTTACTGAATCCAATTCATCTAGTGTTGATGATGAATGTCGACTTTGGTTGAATCCTGCAAATTGGACCGGTCAGGAACTGAACGTAATAGTTTCACAAGAAGGGGAGGAATGGGGATTAATTAGTCTGAAAATAATGAATGACAATCATACTGAGAACTTGCCACCAAGTGGGTATAATCTATCTGGAGGGCAACAACAATCAGAGGATATCGGAATTGATAGTGGGACTCTTCTAATTGGAGGTGCAGTGCTCTCCATTGCTGCTGCAGCAATTATCTGGAACCATCGCCGTGTAAAGGAGGAATAGGGATGAAAAAGAAGTTAAGACAAATTTTGACCATTTTCGTGACTTTTGGATTTCTTTTTAGTGGATGTATGGGTCAAGAAGATAGTAAGTTCTACGGAGAAAAAATTAGTCCTTCAGTTCCTGTAGAAGATTTCACACTTATTGATGAAAATGGCGAAGCATTCCAATTTAGTGAATTAGAAGGACAAGTAATTGTTGTGGCATTTCTATTCACAAGATGCCCTGATATTTGCCCAATAGTTAGTGCAAATCTAGACTACGTTTCCAATGAACTTGGAGACCTCTATGGAACTAAAGTAGCCATCATCTCAATTACTGTTGACCCTTGGACAGACAACTCTTCTGTACTAAATCAGTATGCAGATGAAAGAGACCTTGATTGGCCACATCTTACAGGTGACTTGGAACAAATAGAACCAGTATGGCAGAACTTCGATGTAGGTCTCACAACTTATGACTCTGACCAAGATGGAGATGGTGTAGCTGACGGGTTTGATCAATGTGCAGACACTCCTGAAGGGGAGTCTGTAGACGATGATGGATGCGGGCTAGATACGCAACAAGAGGAACAAGGAGATGTTACTGTGAAACATCATCCTCTGAGTTATTGGGTAGACCACACGACTGGAACAATCATAGTTGACAAGAGTCTAAATCAGAGAGTTTGGTGGGCAGATACAGACTGGAATGCTGAGATGGTTATGGAAGACATCCGCGTTCTACTAGAAGAGTGAAATCATGCGAAAATCGTTCATTTCCTTATTTCTTGTTTCCATCATGATTTCTGGCTGCTTAGGACAAGGTGGAGATGATTTAGAGTTCAATGGTATCGAGTATCGAGAGCCTCCAATAGCACCTGACTTCACTTTGCTAGACCAGAATGGAGAGAGTTTTACTCTCTCTGACCACAATGGCACAGTCATTGTTGTAGCCTTCATTTACACTGCATGTCCAGACATCTGTCTTGCCATCTCGGCCAATATGGCTTGGGCTAAGGAAAACTTAGACGGGTACGAAGAAGCAGTTCTATTTATTTCAATTACAATTGATCCTGCACGTGATACTGTCGAGCATATGGCTGAATGGACTGAATTGATGAATTATGATTGGGCACACTTAACTTCGGAACAATCGAGTGAATTGGTTCAGATTTACAGGGATTGGAATGTTATTGTAGACAATGAACACATTGCTGCAAGTTCGCCTCCAGAAGACGCTACAAATCGAGTATTGCTTTTGAACGAAAATAATTCAACTTTCAAAATCGACTATCCTTTTGAGAATCTGAGTCTTAGCAGCACGGTTTCTGATCTTGATACTATGGCTCGCGAGGAGAACAATCTAACCTTGGATTCTGAGGTAAATTGGACTCTTTACAAATGGGACCTCGATACTTGGAGTTGGACAATGGCAGAAGATGGTTTCTTGGACTCAAATGCTGATCACAATACACATATTGCTTGGGTTGCTCAAAATGCTAACTTTTCGATGTTACCCGTTGGAGTAGACTGCAATGGCAAAGGATGGGTCATGGGTTCAGGTAGTAATTCGCACTGCATGTGTGACGGCGGTTACGAAAGACCAGACGGCGAGTGGTTGTCCTGTGTCCTTGAAGGAACATCCGATGAAGAAAATGGCACTAACCCCCACTCTGAAAGCCTCAGCAATTACGAAGTAGGGCATTCTACAGTCACTTTCATCCTAGACAAAGAAATGCGCAAGAGAATTGCTTATACAGGCACATCTTGGGATTTAGAAGGGTTTGTTGTAGATTTACAGACTCTCGCTGACGAATAAATTGAATTGCACTGCTCAATGCGAATTTGCTAGGTTTTGCATAGTATTGCAAACATTTGCAGGTATATCTTGAAATGGTGTTGCGATTTCATTGAGCAATATGGAGAATGCAGACCAGGTGCGTAGCCTATTTCTTGCAGCACTTATGGTTGGCAGCGTAATGGTCGGAATCCTGTATTTCGATATCGAGCAAGTGCCACCAGTCGACCAGCCACCGGTGATCACAGGAGATGAGCCAGGTCAATTTGAGATTGGGACCCTCGAATCGATTTCAGTTACTATAAGTGATGAAGATTTAGAAGATTTAATTATTGACATTAGTCTGAACAGTAACGTAGTATCGGATTACTTAATCGATGAAGAGGGAGGGATTTCTATTGACATCAGTGATTTAGAAGTTGGTTCACACTCTCTGAATATTATTGCTTTTGATAAGCTCAATCAAGAGACACGATGGTTCACAGATTTCACTATTGTTTTCCCACCTGAAGAGAACGCCACAATTTCGCTTGATTCGTTTCCTACTACTGTAGATTATGGAGATAATGGAGAATTAAGTGGTAATGTCTCACACAGTAGTATCTCAAGTTGTAATTTCTTTTGGTCAGATACAGATTTGGAAGAAAGTAAACTGATTTTACCATTCGAAGAAAATGGAGATTTCTCATTGACACTAGAAAATATGAGAAAAAATGTTTCAATTTCAATGGAAGTTTCTTGTGGTATAAATTTCATTACTATAGATTCGAGTGTTGTCAACTTTACAGTAAATCCATCACCAATTAGTGGTTGCACCGACTCTGAGGCTAACAACTTTGACGAGAATGCTGAGGAAGATGATGGTTCATGCGAGTATGAAGATGATGATGAAATAATTACTGGTAGTCAGAAATGGTGGGAAAAAGTTCTACTTTGTGACTCAACGGAGCAGGTTGAGGGAATTGACGACTACAATACTACTGACGAGAATGGAGACCCCTTATTCGACAATCACATCTGTGAACTTTCTTTCACTCTAAATGAAACTCATATTCAAATTGACTCTAATGGACTACCCAACCATGACTTAGAATCAGGGCCAGGGTGTTGTGCAAGTGCTCAAGAGGACCACCAATGGACTCTACCACTAGAGCCTACAAATCAAACTGGTTGTGACCCCTCAACATCATCTGATGGATGCACTCTAGCACCAGAAAGAGGACCTGTTGCAGTTGCAGTAAATGGCGTTCCTATCTTCGGACCAGAAGACGGCCCTGGAGGAGATGCTGTGGCAAACCAAGAGGGAGAGTACGAAGAAGATCGGCAAGAAGTCTGGTTAGGAATCTGTCACGCACATTCTGGACCAGGAGGGGAATACCACTACCATGCTGATGCGAACTGTATGCACTGGCACGCCGATGAAGATAATGGAGAGACTTGGGCTGACTACAATATGGAATCATCGCGCACAGTTAGTGAGCATTCGCCAATAATCGGCTTTGCTTTCGATGGTTACCCTATCTATGGATTTGTAGGTTGGGATGAGGATGGCGATACCAAAGAAATGACTTCTTCATACAAACTTAAGGAAGGCGAAAGTGGTTACAATGGAATAGACGACTACGAGTATGTTGCTGGTCTAGGTGACTTAGATGCCTGCAATGGAGTATACAGCCCTACTCCAGACTACCCTGAAGGAATTTACCATTATCACTCAACTTGGGTAAATGGAGAAGGCGACTTAGGATTTCCATACTTCATTTACTGTTACAGAGGTGTCATGGAAGCAGGTAATAGCGACGCAGGACAAGGAGGCGGAGGAGGAGATGACGACCCCTGTGCAGGAGGACCTCCAGATGGGGATGTATGGGGCCCTGGAATAGGACCACCGCCAGAAGGTTGTGACGCTGGCCCACCACCAGGTGGAGGTCAAGGACAGTCGAGTGAAGTACTGCCTGTTATTTCTCCTTGGTTCAAGACACCGCCAAATAGTGGCGCTATTGTAATATCGTTACTTGCAATGGCTGTTGTGGCAGCAAACGGACTCAGAGAATCGGCATATCCTGAAGTCTCTCGAGATCCGGTTGGTACAACTCTCTGATATCATCCAATTCAAGTACAAGCATTGCAAGTCTCTCGAGCCCCATACCCCAAGCACACACCGGCCATTCTGTTCCCAAGGGCTCAGTAACCTCTGGTCGGAAAATTCCGGAACCGCCCAACTCAAGCCATTGGCCACGCCAGAAAACTTCTATCTCTACGGATGGCTCTGTGTAAGGAAAGTAAGCTGGGCGAACTCGGACATCAGGATAACCCATCTTGGCATAGAATGTTTTGAGGGTAGAAATCAACATTGGTAGGTTCGCATCAGGTTCGTGGATAATGCCCTCAATTTGGTGGAATTCAGGGAGATGAGTTCGATCAATAGTTTCCTGCCTGAATACTCGACCAATGCCAAATACTCTACAGGGTTCGTCAGGATTTTCAGCGATATGACGAACTGTATTGACTGTTGTATGAGTTCTTAGTAATGCCTTCTGGGCTTCTTCTTTGTCAAATTTAGCACCCCATCCTCTACTTCCTGTATCATGTCCATGCTCATGGACGCTGGCCCACAAGTCAAGCATCTCAGGAGAAACCTGAACCTTGTTCGGTTCGGACAGATAGAAGGTATCTTGCATTGTTCTAGCCGGATGAGATTGAGGAATGAATAACGCATCCATATTCCATCCAGCTGATTGAACATAATTTCCTTCAATCTCAGAAAAACCCATCTCTAGGAAAACTGAACGAATCCTTTCTATCAATGCCAGCATAGGATGAGGGCGTCCTCCTGCAGGAGTGGGCGCTGGAGCATTTACGTCAAATGGTTTGAATTCTGCCTCTCTCCATGATTCTCCTTGAAGAATTTCAGGAGTCAACTGGCCAATCTGCTCAATTTCACCAAGGTCTGATGATTTGACTCCAGAACCTTTGTTGGTTAGAGTCCAAGTACGGCTAGTTGTTTCTTCAATAGAAATTAGATTTTTGCGACCTGCAAAATGAGAAACAAGTTCTGAATCCAATTCGTCTTCAGAGATTGGTTCTTGCGAAAGTTTCTCAATAAATTCTGAACGTTTTGCAATTACTTCACTGACTTCTGAAGCATTGCTAAAGACGAAAGAGCCATCTTCAATTTTGATACCAAGGGACTTGAGAAGACCAATTCCCGGTCCTGCCTCATGACGTTCAAATCCTGCTGCAAACAAGCCCTGCATGGATCTTTCTCCTTCATCCGCATTTTGCATCCACTGCCAAATACGATCTTCAAGTAATTCTTCAGAGGCTGCTTTATGGCCCTCGAAAGCAAGATTTACTGTACGCGTTGAGGTCTCCGAAATTTCTACTAATCCTTGTTCGTAAAGGGACTTTCCTGCACCCGCAACATGCACTTGATCGCCCCATCCCGTCGAATCAAGTAATTCTTTCAAATTCCAATTTCGAGAAGGGGCGGAGAGCATAGACTTGAGCATCCTTCGCTCGTTATTTCCTAAGTCCATATGGTCACCTCGCCTTTCGCGCTCAAGTCTCTTATCTTTCATTATTGTCACTTGAGAGCCACTCTGATAGGCTCATTCCTCTTCTTTAATCCAGAGCGGAGTCTCACAATCCACACAATCATAGGAGGAAGGTTTACTCCCATCAACCCATTCCAAATGACCACATCTCCCACATAATATGGAGCTACGAATTGGAGGATCAAGGGATGTATCAACACGATACATTGGCCGCCCAGCATCAGGCATTTTCACAGCATCGGGCGACCAGGCTGCAATCTCTTCGGGAGAGTTTGTCGATTGTGTATTCATTCCTAATCCGATGAACAGCAAAATCGCTCCAGAAACTGCAAGAGGGGCTCCTAATGCAAGAGCAAATGGATCTCCAGGAACCCCTAGGATGACACCTGCTCCTACGACTAAACATGCCCAGGCAGCGATCACAGTGTTTGTCCGAAGATGGGACGCAGGTGTGCTTAGGGGGACTGACAACAAACATTGGAGGGGGGTTCAACCATTGAAGTTGGCCCCTTTGAGGGTACTATCGCAGGTGTAGGGTTCAAGAATCGAAGTCGAGCCGCGGGGTATACTGCCTCAGTAGCTCAGCCTGGTAGAGCATCTGATTTGTAATCAGACGGCCGGGGGTTCGAATCCCTCCTGGGGCTCCAAATCCCACATCTATCTCTGGTATCTTGACGAGGAAAGGTCAAGGGTGGTTTAGCCTACGACGATAACGTGAGTGCTACTCTCTTAGATGGCAAAGCTCTTGGTTCTAAGATAGAAAATTCGTTAGTAGAAAGAGTAGCGGCACTAAAATCGAAAGGTGTGGACCCTCATTTAGCAGTTGTGCTAGCTGGCGACGATGCTGCCAGTCACGTGTACGTAAGGAACAAACAGCGAGCATGTGAGAGATGTGGAATAAAGAGCACTCGAGTAGACCTACCAAGTGAGGTTTCTCAGGAAGAACTTATGCAGGTTGTCTCAGACCTCAATGCGGACAATTCAATCCATGGCATACTTGTTCAAAGTCCCACTCCACCTAGTACCGACGAACTTTCGATAACTGAGGCAATCCACCCCGCTAAGGATGTAGACGGATTCCATCCAATGAATCTAGGGCGCCTAGTGATGGGGCAGTCGGATGGTCTTCTGCCATGTACACCTGCGGGTGTTATGGCAATGATTGAAAATGCGGGAATAAATCTTCAAGGAGCCAATGCTGTAGTAATAGGAAGGTCTCGGATTGTGGGGATGCCACTAGCACTCATGTTAGCTCAGAAAGGAGTTGATGCTACTGTAACTATAGCTCACTCTCGTACTAAAGATGCAGCAGAAATTTGCCGGCAGGCTGATCTTGTTATTGCGGCAATAGGAAAGCCAACTACAGTGAAAGCAGATTGGATTAAGCCTGGTGCGACTGTCATTGATGTGGGGATAAACAGGGTTGCTGATGAATCGAGAGAAAGTGGAAGTCGTCTAGCAGGGGATGTTGACCCTGAAGCGGCTGAAGTGGCGGAGTACATGACTCCAGTCCCTGGAGGCGTGGGTCCAATGACTATCGCCATGCTAATGTCCAATACAGTTCAGGCTGCTGAGATGACTCTAGAATAAAACAAATCTCAGAAAACACCTAGTTCGAACTTTCCATCCTCTGTGGCATGAATTCTGGGATCCCAGAGTGGTGAGAATGTCAAGTTCACATGAACACTATCTATTCCTTCAGTGGTCAAGGCCGCTCTGTGAACTGCCGCCATGAGTTCAGCAGCAACAGGGCAACCAGGGCTAGTTAGAGTCATATCAATCTCAGCATGGCTCTCTTCAATGCGCACGTCATAGATTAGACCAAGATCGATGACTGAAATTTTCATCTCAGGGTCTTCAACTTCGATTAGTGAAGCACGGACTGTTGACTCATCAACCATCAGATCACCCTAAGTTCTCCGCTTCTGAACGAACTCGCTCAAACATATTCAAAAATCCATTTGCTCTACTTGGAGTAAGTGAATTTCGAATTCCCATCTCTTCGACGAATTCGGGTGAAAGTTGAGAAACTTCCGATTTAGATAGCCCATTTACAGCCATTGCAGTAATAGAAATCAAGCCTTGAACAATCTGAGCATCGGCTCCACCGCGCATTTGAAAGTGGCCATTCGAATCTACTAAACAAATCACATGAGCACGAGACTGGCAACCTTGAACTTGATTCTCATCAGTCCATTCATCTTCAGGTAGTGGTGAAGGATTCTTCTTTGCGTACTCAAACAACAACTCATACCTTTCCATTGCATCGAAGCAAGCTTTGAAATCCTCGACTACTGCATCGAGGTGCTCTGGCCATTTACTCTCCGCCATGATAAACCCTAATCGTTGACTCTATTCAATATGCCCACATTAATCTCAAGCGAATCGCTCACAAACATAGCGTAAATGAGACACAAATGCTTGAGCCTCATCGAGTGTATTGTAAATCCAAAATGAGGCGCGATTAGTTGAGGGTACGCCAAGAGCATCCATAAGAGGCTGAGCGCAATGATGTCCAGTTCTAACTGCAAATCCACCCTCATCTAGCAAAAATGCGAGATCCTGAGATTGAATTGAATCATGAAGGAAAGATACAGCACCGCTAGAGCCTGGTAAACTAGGGTCGCCGAATACTCTTATTCCGGGAATCTCAAGCATTTGATTTGCTGTCCAAGATGCAATGTCTTGGATATGAGCATGAACTTCTCTCATTTCGAACTGACTCAGCCATTCTACTGCAGCACCCCAACCAATAGCCTCTGCAATCCTTGGCGTCCCAGTCTCAAACATTGCATGTCCTTCTTGGAAGACTGAACCTTCGGTTGTGACTCTACGAATCATCGAACCACCTGTCATGAACGGCCCCATCTGTTCCATGGCTTCCGACTTAACAAGCAAACAACCAATTCCAGTCGGGCCGGCCATTTTGTGTGCTGAAATGGCTACGAAATCAGCTCCTAAATTGTCAAAGAAGATTCGTTCATGTGGCGCTCCTTGTGCACTATCAATCAATACTCTAGCACCAACTGCATGAGATTTCTCAATTATATCCTCTACGGGATTGCGAACTCCTAGAACATTACTTGTATGTACCACGCATACCAGTTTTGCACCTTCTAGCGCGACTTCAAAAGCATCCATATCTAACGTGAAGGTCTTGGTATCAATTGGTACATATCTAAGTTCAATACCTTTCTCTTTGCTCATTTCCTGCCAAGGTACAATATCAGCGTGGTGTTCCATTTCTGTTACCACAACAACATCGTCTCTCTCAAGATTATATCTAGCCCAGCCATAGGCTGCAAGGTTGATTGCTTCAGTAGCTCCACTAGTGTAGATTAGGTTAGCGGGACTTGTACCAAAATACCGAGAAATACTCAAGCGGGAGTGTTCCAAGGCGGCTGTAGCCTCTTCCGCTAATGTATGATTGGCCCTATGGGCATTTGAGTTGTATTGTTCATAGAATTTAGTCATAGCATCAATTACAATTTTTGGTTTCTGTGAGGTTGCGGCATTATCAAAATAAACCAATTTCTTTCCATTTGGTAGAACACGTTCTAGAATGGGAAAATCCGCTCGAATTGACTGAATGTCGAGAGCCATACCTATTCAACCAAATGTTCCGAAATGATGATTCATTATCAAATAGCGCACGAACATTATCATGAGAACTCTAAATCGTGTTTTTCGGGGGACATTTATGGTTGAAGACCAACCTGACAAGTCTGATGGTGGCGTCTACGGGACAGGATGTAGTTGATGCGCTCGGTCAAAAAGACCTGAATAAAGATGGATCTGTGATTAATCTCGCAGTTGTTGGAAGCAGTAGATTCTACGATTTTGAGGTATTTGAGAACGCAATAGAAAATTGGGTTGAAGAAAATGGATATCCTGATTTAATTATTGTCGGAGGAGCCAGTGGTGTCGACTATATGGCTGAGCGTTGGGCTGACAACAACACCGTCCCAATCGCAGTTTTCACAGAGGAATGGGGTGACCCAAAACGAAGTTTGAGAGATTCAGGTAGGCCTGAAGCTGCGAATTCTTTGACTAAGAAGATTCTAGATGCTGCAAGTCACGTTTTGGCATTACCATCATCAACTAGTAAATGGACAAGAATTGTCATCAAAATGGCTGAAGAAAATGGTCTTAAAACCTCAATAACAGAAGTTTAGCGATACTATTTGGTTGAAATACGGATAGCCTCTCCAAGAGACATGGCACGCTTTCTGATGATTACTGCAACCTCTGGAACTAACCATGATTTAGCTGTGATGTTTTCTAATGCTGCTCAAGCAAAGGGGCATGAGGCAGAGATTGTCGATTTGGCGGAATTAGATTTACCAATGTTCACTTTGGCCCGTTCCAAAGACCCAGAGAAGACTCCGGATATCTCTGGTTTAATTCAGAAAATGATGGATTCAGATTCATGGGTAATTATCGCACCAGAATATAATGGATCATACCCCCCTACACTCAACAATGCAATTGCATGGATGTCACGAGATTGGCAGAACTTCCGCTCTATGTGCACTGGTAAACCAGTTGGGCTCGCTACTCATAGTGGCGGAGGTGGTGCTCATGTGATTATGGCAATGCGCCAACAATTTTCTTTCATCGGTGCAGATGTGATCGGCAGGTCTTGTCAATCTGGGCGCAATAAGGATGCGAATCCAGATACCATCGATGCAATGATAGATGGTTTGGCAAGATGAAATTGGTGCTCCTGCCGGGATTTGAACCCGGGTCGCCGGGATGAAAACCCGGTATGATGGACCGTACTACACCACAGGAGCGATGGCCCGCCGAGATACAACCCCCACATAATCAAATCGGGTCAAGTAGAAGCAAAATCACTCATCATCGTCTAGCAGATTTTTCCACCAACGAGCGGCGGGGATAACAAAAATGAGACCTGCCAAAGCAGCAATAGAGAATGTTATCGCACCTTCTATACCTGTCATTGAGGACTTGATAGACTCTCCGTAAATACCTAATAAAGCACCAGGAATACCGAATCTAAGGCCTCTACCAACAATCCCTGCCGCAACGAATAGACGTAAGTCCATTCGTCCAGCTCCTGCAATCCATGCAAGGGCCTTGTATGGAATTGGAGATACGGCTGCAATGAAAATTCCAGCAGCTCCATATCTTTCTACAAGAATATTCAATCGGGCCACATTCGAGTCTGAAACAAAACGCTCAAGCAACCATCCACCACCATACATACCTATTCCGTAACCTCCAATCGCACCAATTACACTGGATAATGTAGCAACGAGAACTATCAATGCAATTCCAGTTCCTGAATCAGCGTCGATAATCATCTTCCATACAAGAGGATCGGGAGGAATCGGTTGTAGGGCTGCTTCTGTTGAAGTTAGGATAGCCAAACCAAGGTACCCTAGTCCATCTGCCCAGTCCATAGCAGAGTCAACCAAATCCTGTGGGACAAGACTGACCATGTTTGCTCGGCTGAACTGATTGAGATGAACGTTCCCCGTCCAAGACGTTACTTGAGCAGCAACAATACCCCTGAAAGGCAGATGCCGTCAGCATAGGCCATGGCCGGTGATGTGGTTCTCGACACATCTGCACTAATCGCTTGGCCCATTTCAGAACTTTCAGGCACTCTGGTTGTTCCGGAACAACAGAATGAATTGCTACGAATTTCGCCAGATAGAGGCGCTATACTCGATACTTTGGGTGTAATTTTCATGCAACCTAGTGATTCGGCAATCGAATTGACTCGGGGTGCCGCTAAGAAAACAGGGGATATGGCCGGTCTTTCAGAAATCGATCTATCATTAATCGCTCTTGCTCAAGAAAAATCAGCAATTCTAGTTACTGACGATTATCGAATGCAGAATATTGCAAAGTTAATGGGTCTAGTTTGGAAGTCGGTTGGGGAGGATGGTATTACAGAATCATGGAAATGGGAACTACGCTGTATGGGGTGCAAGACACCAAAACCATCTCCCGATTCACCTAGCCGTCGCCGTGCAGACTATGGAAACTGTCCAGATTGCGGCTCAGCATTACGATTGAAGAGAATTGGATAATCACTCATTCTCAGCAGCAATTTCCTCGGTCATTCCACCGCGGTCCATGTCCATTTCCGCTTTACTAGGAGCGACGGCTTCAGAGACTCCTGCCTGGAATTCACCTTTAGCACGACCAATGTTTCTAGCCAGTTCTGGAATCTTCTTAGCACCAAAAAGGAATATAGCAAATATGACAAGAACTGCCATCTCAGTCGGACCAAACGCCATTCGTATCAAGACAAGGTGCAGCCTCTATCACTCAAAGGCTTCGGCCATTATACCTGAAAAACCCTGATTTCTCAGTTATATTCAGCCACCGGATACTGGCGGCAGGAAAGCAACCTCACTGGCATCTTTCAGAGATTCATCAATATCGGCACCAATTTCGCCATTGATTGCGATTCGCAGACCCGTGTCAAGCAAATGAGTCAATCTAAAGCGCTGGATTAAATCTCTAGCGGTTGAACCCATAACAAGAGCAACCTCAATTTCACGTTGGCCCATATTCTCTGCAAGTGGGCCAAAGAATAGCATCTTGATTTTGATTCCAAGTTCTGGCGAAGCGGTCTCCTCCATAGACAAGCGAAGTGAATCAACAAAATGAACCAAACCCTTCTCTAGGCAGAATATATACGCTCAACGAAGGGTAACTGAAGACATGCCTGAGGTCAGAGCAGTGGTCTTTGACTGTGACGGAGTGCTTGCGGACAATGGCTCCTCGTGGCAGAATATACACGATTACTTTGGAACTGAGAACAAAGAAATGCTTGCTAGATTTCTTCGTAAGGAAGTTACTGATGAAGAATTTGTTGCCGATGATGTGCGATTGTGGAAGTCTGTACAAGAGAAAATCCATCGAGATGACATAATGAGATGTTACTCAGGAGTCAAGTTGATGCAAGGTGCTAGAGAAGTTGTGGAAGAATTACATTCGCGCAGCATCATGGTTGCAATCGTAAGTTCAGGAGTTGATCTATTGGTTGGTACCATCGCCCAGATGCTAAAAGTCGATGACTGGGCTGCAAATGGATTCGAATTCAATGAAGAGGGTTGGATGATAGGTGGAATGCCGACAATAGTGAACTCACATGACAAAGGACAAATGGTCGAGAAATTTGCTAGAATCAATCAACTTGACCCCTCAACAATTGTCTCTGTGGGCGATTCGGGGCCAGACCTATCCATGATGATTGAAGGTTCAAGTTTCGTCGGCTTCAATCCAATACGAGCAGGAGCAAAAGATGCATTCACTAAAGCTGGAGTTCCGGTAATAGAGAGTAGAGACTTACGAGAAATTTGGAATCCAATCTTTGGTGAAGATTTCTCAAATCAGGGATGACTCAAGCGAATGGGATTGAAGCTGTAGCATGTGTATGTAAATTGATTACTGTCAAGATGCAGGGCTTTGGCTGAAATCCTAGCATTCTTTGATAATCTGTCTGATTTTGCCAAGTTGAAGAATGAACAATTGTAGTTCCCTTATGGTTTCCAACAAAATGCCCATGAACATGTCCTGTGACAAAAATATCTGGTACTTGTTGGATAACCATCCTATCTTCAGGTTCGGGTGAAAGCGGAGTTTTGCCACCCCACGAGGGAGCAAGATGTCGTCGTTCCAACATCGCACGCATTGCCATCTCAGGTTTTGAATAAGTGACGGATCTTAGTCCTGCGACAAAGTCATCGATACTTTTGCCATGATATGAAAGAACACGAACTCCGTGCAAACTAAATTCGCATGGATTACCCACAAAAACAGCATCCGAGTAGTCTTGCTGAACTTCCGGATCGAGGGCGGGTTGAGGTTCAGCAGGCCGTACAGCGTCATGGTTTCCTGGCAAAATCACAACATCAACCCAATCAGGCAACCCTTCAAGAAGTCGAGCTAATTCACCATATTGCTTGAATAAATCAGTAATCGCTAGATGTCTTTCTTGACCTGGATAAATACCAACCCCGTCTACTCCATCTCCACTCAGAACAAAATATTTCACAGTCTTGGCCAGAGGATCATTATTGAACCACTCAATCATTTTCTCCCATTGTGGTTCAAGGAAAGTCTTCGAACCCACATGGACATCAGATAGAAATGCCGCAGATACAGCTCTATCGGCAGATGCTGTGGCCTTAGAATGCTGATTCAAAGGAGGTAAATGGATATCTGAAACACTGAATCGCTTTTCATAGAAATGCCCGCTTATTCCCACTACGTCATCATTCATCAGACCATCCAAGGATGGATGCAAAGGAGATGCACCAGAAGGTGGTTTCAATGTGCAGAAAACATTCTGAGTTTCATCCTCAAGGACGAAACTCAAATTTCCAGATCGAGTCCATCTTGAATCTGAGACTAGACCAACTAATGTAACTTCATAGTCACGACTTGAATGACGTTGACGGTTTCTCCAAGCCTCTGAAACACTAGTCGGACGACGAGGCAGAGCACGACCTGCGAGCATCATATGACGGATTTTTCGGAGACGATCGGAGAAGCAGGATTTCATGTCTGACATCTTTCCTTCTGTTTTCGAAGAACCAGTAATGTCGAAATGTATCTCAATTTCAGCATCTACATCTCGAGCTTGCATTGGAAACTCATCCAGGCGATAATGATCAAGACCATGTGGGCGGGGTGCGGGAGACGGTTCTGAGGTAGTAATTGGAGCAAGCACTCTGCCAATTACCTCGCCGGATTCAGGGCGGGCAAGAGTAGACTGCAGACTAACTGGAGAAGGTGACTGAATCACTTCGACCGTCTCTTCATTTGGTACAAGAGTCAGTAATTCATCGATATTCTGGCTAGTAAGCATTCTAGTTTGAGATGATGTAGCGGCTTCAATTAGAGGAATTAAGTTTGAAAGATTTTGTATTTTTTCTCGAGCTGCAGAACCCATTACGACTAGCCCCGCAGCAGAAAGAGCCCGATGCTTCTCAGACCAATCGTCCGCAGACATACTACGTATGTCCAGTTAGTCCGCTCATGATAATATCGCAGGCTGATACTCCGATTGAAATTCATTTTAAATTATTCATCCCAATCTGTAAGTGAAGCTAAATCAACTTGTTGGATTTCTTCAGCCACTGTTTTAGTATCTTCCGCGGCCCAAGCAAAATTCCCTTCCCACTGCTCTGATTTAGGATCCATATGAGATGTATCTAACTGAGACTCTTGACCTGCCCTACTCTTCATTTCAGCCAATCTTGCATCGTCAGCATCTACTCTATCCATCAACTCCAGAGCAAGACGAAGTGAAAAAGCCACAAAAGAACGTTTGTTATCAAGTCGGTCATTTCCACCGAAATCCTGTCTGCGAACGAGAAATTGATCACCTGCTGTGACTGCTACATGAACTAATCCTACTTCCTTTGTGGCAGTTGCACCGCCAGGACCCGCAATTCCCGTAATTGCTACAGATACATTGGCATCAGAGCGATATCTTGCACCTCGAGCCATCTGGAGGGCTACCTGGTGAGATACAGCTCCGGCTTCATCATCACCAAAGGCACTCTTCTCAACGCCAAGTTCACGCATCTTGGCATCATTGTTGTAGGTTATCCAACCTTGCTCAAACCAATGTGATGCACCTGAAATATCTGTGAATGTAGAAGACAAAAGTCCACCCGTACATGATTCCGCAGTTACTATGCTCCAACCACGTTTACGAAGACGTCTACTGAGCCTCGAAGCGAGTGCAGCAGTTTCTTCGACCACGACTCTTGACTTGGCCCCACCTTCTTGACTCTTTCACAGAGGCAAACTTTCAATAAATTGAAACTTTCTAAAGGAAAAATACAGCAATTATGCCTTTTATTGGAAGATTATTGGTGGGCCCGACCGGAATTGAACCGGTGATCTTCGCTTTGTAAGAGCGACGTCATAACCCCTAGACCACGGGCCCCGAGAGAGAACGCGGGCGCGACGTGTTCAAATGATTGGCGGTTGAATATCCTCCCCAAGGTGACATGATGAACCCCATGGATGACCTGCTTGAACGGCTCCAAGAAAATGGAATTCATGTAAATAATGAAGTCGCCCAAGCAATGAAGGATGTATTCATTGGTTATTTCACAGATTTCGTATTAGAGCCATTTTGGCATGACCGCCCTGTACCCTTTCTAATTACTGAGTCAGATGCAACAAAGACGGTCTCTGCCCCACACATGATCGTTACTCTTCTACACCACCTAGAGCTTCGAGAAGGACAGCATGTGTTGCTTATTGGAGCCAAAGGAGGATATATCGCAGCCCTGATTGATTACATTATCGGCAAGGACGGCATGGTTACTGTTGTCGAGCCGCATCCCCAGGTACTCGAACATAGTTCCGAACGACTTGAGTTCCATGAATCCAAAGGAACAATTAGAGTCATTACGCCAATTTCTCTAGACGGTGAAGATGAACTGAATAGAGCAGTCGATAGAGTTCTAATTACTGGTGCAATTAGAGAAATTCCTCTTTCTGTTGCAGGACTTGTTGATGATGGTGGTTTCGTACTCGGACCTTTTGGAGGGCCAATACAGCAACAATTGATGAAAAAAGAGCGCCAAGGTGTTCAATGGATGGATACTGAACTAGGCCCCGTGGTTTTTGGACCGATGGATTTGCATGAAGCAGAACGTGGCCCATTAGATCCTAGAACTTTGGCTGAACATATCGAAGATGCATTATCAATAATAGTAGGACTTGTAGAAATTGATGATGAGACTGTCGAACGAATTGAAGAATTAGTTGAATCACTTCGCGGGATGCCTGCTGACATCCCACAACTTGACGAGGAAGCAACTGAAGAGGATATTATCGAGCATCCTGTGGTTGAACTCCTGATGGCAGAGATGGAGTGGCTATCTCCTATGTTACCCCTATTTGGACAACTACTCTCAATTGATCTCGAAAATCCTGGAGACTGGGATGATGAGGATACACCAATGGTTGGAGGTCACGAGGACCTCGTGCCGTGAAATTACCAGCAAAGCGTTCTTGTCTTCCTCTTAGTTGGGCATGACAATGAGTGTACGTTCTGCTTTAGCGAAATTACACAATCGAGATGTTCGACAGCGCAGAAGAGCTATTCGTCATCTGTTTGAAATGAATGACCCTGAGGCATTAAGTGGATTCATCAAATTGCTTGAAGACAATGACCCTTGGTTTCGTGAAAAGGCAAAAGAGGCAGTCATCAGATGGGCAGGAAGTAAGGATTTAGATCTATTTCAGATGTTGGCTGAGTCGGAAGAAAAAGAGCAAAGATTGTTGGCAGCAAGAGTTGCTAATAGGGCTAATCGCTCAGGAATGGAAATTCTATCTCATCTATCTGAAGATGAAGAAGGAATTGTCAGATTAGCCGCTTGGGAATCAAAGATGAGTTTTGAACCGAGTTTAATCAATATAGCTCTTGACTCACAAGATAAAGCAGTACGCAAAGCAGCAGCACATCGAATGGCATCGAGGGATGAAGTGCCGTTAGAACTCTTGAAGAAAGTTCTCAACGATGAAAGTGAATCTGTTAGATCTTCAGGAATTTCTCTACTATACACGCAACCGGAACATCTTGATTCCGGCCACTTAGATGAAGATTTACTCCGCTTTGTAGATCAATCAGATTACTCAACAAAATCTCGAGTTGCGGGTCTATTTGTAAAAAGAGCACTTGTAAGTAAAGAGATTTCAGAGATTGTGATAGAGTTTACAAGAGAGCAACATCCTGAATTTATAACTCACTTTTCTAGACAACTTCGAGACTCAGATTGGTCATTGATTGAAGGCATGGAGGCATCTCTAACAACGATTGCCTCTGATAATCTATGTGTTAGAGTAATTCGAGGAGATAGGAGTCTAGCAGCAACTAGAGTAAGGAATTCAATTCTAGAAAATGAAGAAAAAAATATTGATTTAAGAGCGAGGATTATTGAAGACTTGATTGGGAGACCTGTAGTAGAATCTACTCTTTCAATCATCTCAAAATTACAACACTCGGATGACGAGTTACTTTCCAATGCTGCAATCAATCTAATGGAAGAAATTTCGTGATTGACTAATTACTAACCGCCGGCTGTCTAAGTCTATGAAGTGAAACGGCAATTGGAGGGAGATGATCGGATAGGCGGTGTCTACTAGTTTTAGGTGTCATCAAGTTTCCAGATAGTGCAGAGTCAATGACTTCCTGCTTTGATATAGAATCGCGTCCACAATTAGGCCAGACGTCTAACTCAATCGAATTATCATTCAGATAATCAATTAAGACGCAAGGGACACATAACAGCCCCAAACGTTTAGCAATATGATATCGATGGTGCCCATCGAGGATTGTTCCTGTCTTTCTATCAAGAAGAAGGGGCTTAGTATAGGCATTCCAGCGATGAGTCATTTTCTCCAATTGATCTACTTTTTTCGGTATGACTTGTTCGTGAGGTCTGAGGACTTCAAGTGGTATCAGCTCAACCTCCATGGACCTCGGAATAGTGTCTCCGCAATAGGTCTGATGCCCGAGGGATTGATTGCTAAGAGGTTTGAAGACATAGTATGGAGGACCTACGCGAGCGACTCGGTGATGCGGACCGATGGGTTCTACAGAGACTATGTCAATCTGGAAATGCTTGGATTGTAGGCGGATGGGTTCGAGATTCAATTTCTAATCTGAATCCTACCGAAATTGACATCGCAACTAATCTGAAGCCACACGAAATTTCCGAATTATTCGCACGAACTATTCCGGTTGGTGAACACTTTGGAACTGTAATTGTTTTACCTGATGAAGGATTATTTGCAGACAATGAAAAAAACCTCTCTTGGGAAGTCACTACACTTCGTAGTGATGGAAAATACATAGACGGAAGAAGGCCAGAAGAGGTTACTTTTGGCACGGATATTTTAGAAGATTTGGCGCGCAGAGATTTCACAATTAACGCCATGGCAGTAGATGCAAAAACTAGTGAGCTAATAGATATCTTTGGAGGCCAAGAGGATTTGTCAATAGGAGTAGTTAGAGCCGTTGGTGAAGCCCATGAAAGATTGAATGAAGATGGATTGAGAATTATGCGAGCCTTTAGATTTCTAGATGCTGGAAAAATGGGTCTACGACACCTTGATGAATCACTAAGTCAGGCAATTACTGTAAATTTAGGGATGCTGGAAAAGGTTTCTGCTGAAAGAAAGTGGAACGAACTATCGCAAATTTTCAAGGGGAAAAATAGCCATTCAACCCTTCAAATTATGTCCGAACATGGCGTTCTCAAGGAAATATTGAGTGGTTTCAAACTTAATATCGATTCAGATTTCTCACATCAACCGGCAGTTGACCTTGCAATAATTTGCTCAAATGATAAGCGCTCTGGATTAGAATTAGCCATGTCATTGAAAAACTCATTGCGTCTTTCAAATGATGAGGCAAAACGAATTGAATTTCTACACAATGTTGAACTTATAGATTTGGCAGATGACAGTCCCGCTACACTTAGAAGATTCAATATCTCTTTATCGAAATCTATGCAAGATGACCTTCAAGCATATTTTGGTGTCGAGGGGGATGATTATATTTCTAAGGCCGCGGCAATTTCTGAACCTTTAGCTGGAAGAAAACCATTAATCAATGGAAAACAATTAATCAAAGAAACTAATCTAGAACCTGATCGAAGACTAGGGCGACTCAAAGGGTGGCTTCATAGACGTCAAATTGAGGATGACCTCGAAAGTGCTGATGAAGTTCTTGCTTTACTCAAAACTATTGAGTGGGAAACCGAAAATCCTGAAAATTGGCCGGCGCTGAGTTGGCCTTAATCAGAGCTCGTTGAGATACTCGATGTACTCTCCAGCATCTAAAAATTGATCTTCATCAAATTCATGAGGCTTTACTATTAGGAACCAACCGTCACCAAATGCATCGTCATTCGCAAGATCTGCATTATCCTCAACTTCTCCATTCAACTCAAGTACCTTGCAGGGAAATGGTGAATTTATCAGGATTCTATCTGAAACTGTTCTAATTGTTACTAATAGCTCACCAATACCTATTTCGTCACCAGAAGAAGGCTTTTTTGGCTTTGATTCATCTTCCTCACCATCATCATCAGTACCTTCCTCATCAATAAGAAACTCACTAGTATCCTGCGGGTGTGGAAGAATGACTCGGACAACATCTCCAAAGTCGGCACGTATGAATTCCGACATCCCGATTTTGACGGTCCCGTCTTTCTCATCTAACAATTGGAGCCAAAGGTGCTCCAATGTGTAGCGGCGGTCGTGAGCAATACCAAATTCGAAGTAATCGGAGTCGGACATGTTAATCTCCGAACGCGCCCCTAATGGCCTCTAATTTGAATGATTCGATTGGCGAATATGCCAAAAACCCCTCCAGCAGGGATTAACAACGGCTCCCACCTCGGCCGCAGTGGGTGAAAGTATGGACTTCATGGAGACCGAAGAACAAGGTATGATTCGAGAGATGGTCAGAGGCTTTGCCGAGGAAGTTTTAGCACCTACGTGTCTAGAGCGAGATAGGACCGCAACACCTCCGTTAGAAGAATGGAAAGCATTCTGTGAGTATGGGTTACAGGGCATTACTATTCCCGAAGAATATGGAGGTAGCCCTGTTGATGATATTAGTGAAGCGATTATTGTTGAGGAACTGGCTCGCGTTGACCCATCATTCTCAGTAATGTTCTGCGTTCATGTTGGACTTTGTTCCAAAACCATAGCACTACACGGTAATGAGGACCAAAAACAGCGTTACTTAACTCGCCTCGCAGAAGGAGAAATTGGTGCTTATTCTCTCTCAGAAGCAGGCGCAGGAACAGATGCTGCAGCGCTAGGTTGCAGGGCTAAACTCAGTGAAGATGGCACACACTACATTCTCAATGGAGAAAAAATGTGGGTGACCAATGGAAAGAGTGCTGAGATTTATGTTCTTTTCGCTAAGGATGTTGATCACCCAGATTATGGAGTCAAGAAGCATGGAGGAACTACAGCTTTCATTGTCGATTCAAGCATGGAAGGATTCAGTGTAGGGAAGAAAGAGGAAAAGTTAGGCATTCGTTCTTCTGACACTTGTGTTCTACTACTCGACGATTGTAAAGTACCGATTGAGAATGTAATCAAAGGTGCGGGTAATGGTTTTCCAATTGCGATGAACGCATTAGACAACTCTCGCATTGGGATTGCTGCACAGGCATTAGGAATCGCTCAAGGTGCATATGAATCAGCACTAAACTACGCACATGAGCGTCAAGCATTTGGTAAGCCGATAGCTCATCACCAGAGTATTGGGAATTATCTAGCAGATATGGCTACACAAACAGAAGCAGCACGTATGATGGTCTACAAGGCTGCATGGTCTAAGCAGCGCCACTACGAGGAAGGAGCACCTCGACACACGAAAGAAGCCAGTATGGCCAAGTTATTCGCTGGCGACACAGCAATGTGGGTTGCGGAACGTGCAGTACAGGTCCTAGGTGGTTATGGATATACTACAGACTTCCCTGTTGAAAGATTCTTCAGAGATGCTAAAATTACTCAAATCTATGAAGGGACGCAAGAAGTTCAGAGAATTGTCATTAATAGATCGATTCAGCCTTGATAGATATTAGAGAATACAACTAGTTCGAATCGAGATATTGTAATGGAATCCGAAAGAGTCAAACCTCCGAGAAGGCATGATATCGATTGGCTTCGAGTCATCCTGTTTGGGTTATTGATTCCATTTCATGTTGCAATTGGTGTTTACTGGTCCACTTATGGTACTGAGATAAATCCGAATGTTGACGAAATTAGAGAAAGGGATCAACTGGAATTTGTAGAGGAAAGTAATGACTACTCTGCTGAGTCTGTTACGTTAACTAGTATGATTTTACATTGGATGCACCAATGGAGACTTGCAGCATTGTTCATGATATCAGGGATGGGAACAGCATTCGCTTTCAGAAGCAGAACCTGGAAAATATTTCTCAAAGAGAGATCGCAACGTTTGCTAATTCCAATGTTTTTTGGTGCATGGACCATGGGTTTTGCAGGCTCAGTAATACTTGGAAATGAAGATATGAGCCCAATTGGTCTTTCTGTTTCCTTTCTATTAGGAATCTTTTGGAGGTCTCTAATTTTCTGGATACCTATTTTCGGCAAATTGATAGCACTAGGTCACCTTTGGTTTCTTTGGAATTTGTTTCAATATTCATTATTGATGACTCCGATTTTCCACCATGTGAGTGCAAATCCTAGCGGAGGAATAGCACGTTTCCTTAAATCGTTCTTTACAATCCCTATGGGATTGGGAATTCTATTAATTCTACCATTGATTCTGACCTTGACTGAAATTCTATTCAAACCCTGGTTCCCAGGATACATTGGTGTTGGATACGAATGGTTTTGGTTCTTCATCTTCTTCGCATTTGGCTACATGTGTATCACTGCAAAGGAACAATACTACGAATTTATAGAAAAACGACGAATGAACATCACCATAATTACGTTACTTTTCACTGTGGCTTTTGTATGGTTGCGTTTAAAGCAACATAATACAGGTGTTCCATATGTTGATGGGGGCTGGTTGGGGAATGATATTGTACATGACAAAATGACAATTATTGCCTGTTTTATTCACAGTTTTCATGCATGGTTCTGGTGTCTAACAGTTTTCTCATGGGGGGCATATCTACTCAACAAACCAAGTGAGAATCTAGCATATCTGAATCAAGGAGTTTATCCATTCTACATTGTACACATGCCACTTACTTTCGCTGGACTTAGAGTGGCAACAGAATTGAATCTCAAAAACTACCCTGCAGTAATCTTTGCTACCTTATTCGTAATAATGACATGCTGGGTGTTCTTTGAGGCAGTGCGTCGCACTAAGGCGACACGGTTTTTATTCGGAATCAAAGAACAGAAGCCTGTGATTAAAATTAGTGGAGAACTGGATTCTTAAGCATACCAAGCATACTTGCGCTGGCCCTCTAGAACCCCTTCTCCACCAACTGCTACTAACGCAAACTCAGCGCTTGGAGAAAGTACTGAATCCTTCTGAGAACCACGGTGTAGTCTCTCATAGACATCTTTGTCTAATGGAGTTCGATTGTTGAGACGCTCAAACAATTTGAATCGGCTTGCAACTTCTTTCCATTCAGACTGAACTATTCCTTCGAAAACCTTAGCCTTAGCTCCACTACCGTATCCGCAAAGACCTACTCTCTTACCTTGCATTTCGACACCATCTTTGAAATCAGATTCCATTGTCGACATCAAGGCGAGGAATATAGAACCAGTATACTGATTCCCAACTAGGCTGGAAGCACGCTGAGTTTTCTCTATTCTGCTTTCTGAAAATACCTTGAATTCCTCAGTTTTTGAAATCAATCTCCGATAGGTATCGTTGGCCTTCTCGAACTCCTCAATTCCCTCTGGGGTGTCGTCAAAGTCTTCAGGGAACGGTTCCATACCGATTTCTTCGATAATCTTCTCCCACATTGGAAGGTGTCGCCTGTCATGACGGAAAACATCAGGGAACATTCGCTTACCCTGGAATGCGTACGGAAGGTGAACAATGATTCGACTCCACTGCTCGGTTAGAATCTGATCATTTTCGGGACTATATCTGCCACTTCTGATTGCCTTAGCACGGAAGTCAACAAATGCCGTCTTTACAGATTCTGAGTAGCAGCGATTGGAGAACTGCCCATCGAAAACAGGAGTGTCTTTGTGTATCTTCAAGGTATGTGATTCGAACATAATGTCATCCTTTTTCGACGATTTTGGCAGTATCGCAAGTATTTTTTCGACCAATCCTTCCTTCTTTGGTTCGCCAGCTTCCTCTGCTAGATCCAAGACATTCTCAACTACCGTCTTCATCTCAACTTCTCGACGCGGTTTGAAGAAATCATGAACGGGCATTGTAGAAACGCCCCAGTTATCTGGGATCTCAATCAAACGTGGATTATGGCGGATGAGAATTGCTCCACCACCTGCTCCTTGGGTATATTCCCCAGAGGAACCCAAGTCATACTTGGCATTATCAGCGAAAACAACGATTCCTATCCTATCTTCTTCTTCGCCACCACGGGCTACCCAATCGAGAGTATTGTGCATCGCATCAACAGCCCCGATGCAAGCAAAAGTTAGGTCAACAACATCGCAATTACGGAAACAATCTTTTCCATGAGTATCATCGTAACGCTGCTCCAACATATCCATGATGTATGTTGCAGTGGGTTTGGCACCATCAAGAGCCGATTCAGTTCCAAGATATATACGACCAATATTCCATGGATCTATGTTATTTCTGTCAATTAGTCGAGCACATGCATTAGCACCCATAGTAGCTGTATCTTCATGAGCATCAGGAATTGCCATAGCGGCAAGTCCTAGACCTTTGTTTAACTTACCAAAATCTGCACCACGGAATTCAGCAAAATCCTTCATGTCAAAGTACAACTTTGGAAAATAGATTGCAATATCATCGATTCCGACGCCAGCCATGGGTGTATCTCCTACAATTCGCCGCCGTGAGAGGGGGGTTATGATACCTATGGAATAATAACAGTATTGAACGCAGAAGTGGAATCGCTTCACTGAGAGCCAGTCAACTCATTAACTGCATCTAGGAGTGCCGGGTTTTCCTCAAAATGACTTGCAACCGGAGCCAGGACTACACTGAGGCCATGGGCAACTGCCATCTTAGCATCGAATGGGTGGACAGAACCATCACCCACTGCAGCGATTAGAGAATCGAGGTCAGTCCAATCGCTGGGGTCGCCAAATTCCGGTTTCGGCTCGACTCGTAGCACACCATTAGCTGGCAATACAATATGTTGGGCTATCTCATATACTGGAGAAGCAGGATTACCTACCTCTAGGAATGCCTTGCGGAACTTCTTCTCGACCTTCTTGGGGGTGTCATGAACGAAGATTGCATTATTTGGGTCAGATTTCGACATCTTGTGGTCAAAGGAGTCCATACGACCTCCACCTCGACCCTTCAAGCCCGAAAGCATAGGGGTGTGAATACAAGTTGCCTTGGTCCACCCATTGCGGTCAGCTACCTCTCGCATGTACATATGCGCCTTGCGCTGATCCATGCCTCCAAAGGCAATATCCACATTCAACTCGAATATATCTGCCGCCTGCATTGGCGGATAGAAGAAAGCAGCAAGATCGTCATCCGAAGAATCCTCAGAACGACCCATGATGCTGAATGTGCGACGAGCACGGTTGAGGCTCATTCCCTTTGAACAGCGGAGCACGCGCTCCCAATACTCGCCCGAATCCATCACTTCACTAGCACTCATAAAGCGAAGTTGCCCCGCACCATCTCCTTCCTCAGGAAAGTCAAGAAGGACTCGGAATACCTCGGTCATATATTCGCCAGCGAGGGAAATCTTCTCCATATCACGGCCAAACTTGTCATTGACCCAAGCGTGCCAGTCGGCCAGCAGTACGAGTACGTTGACGCCCTCAGCCAGCATATTCTTGATACAATCAGCCAGAATTACCCAACCGAGATGTGCTTTTCCACTTGGCTCAAGGCCAATATAGGCTCTCAGCACCCCATCTTCACCGTGAGTATTACCTCCGGAGATTGCATTGGCAACGTGATCAATTCCAACGACTTCTTCTACATTGACGAACATCCTCTCAATCTTCGCTCGAGCCTCGGCATCGAGAGAAGAAAGTGGGTCGTCT
>NTJR01000029.1 GCA_002457595.1 Marine Group II euryarchaeote MED-G36 | reverse complement strand
AGGCTCGGCCATCCATGCAACAAAGAGGATGTTGCCTGCTGCGTGATACATATCGAAGGTTAATCCTGAGAGAACATAAGGAATTAGCATAGAGGGGTCAGTCTTCATCAGAATGCTGAGAGATACTATCCAATTGAAAACGAAGCCGGATACTGCTGCAAACACAGCTAAGCGGTTCAAATTCAATTTGCCATCAATCAACAGTCGGTCAGAGAGTAAGGCCCCTGCAACGCCTATACTCCCCCAACCGACTACCTGAAATAGAGTCCATGGCCCGTGACCTATAACTAGGAAATTAGTGGCAAGGGCCACAATTCCTGCTAATGCAAACGCTCGCGGGCCTCCATAGTAAATTCCTGTAAGAAGGACTACGACTGTGACTGGTTGGATATTTGGCAATGGATCCAAAAGAATTCTTCCAGCAATAGCAAAAATTGCTAGAATTGAGAGCATAATCCATGGGTCACTACCATCCAATTTGCGCTCTGCTCGATAAAGAGCAGTAGCGATTAAAACCAGTATTACCGTGTTCAACAAAATAGTCTGATTAGGGGTCAAAGCGATGTTATGCAAGTCTGACATATCGTAACCCCGTACCCTCTGGCTGTAAAGTGACTATTCATCGTTGCGAAAGAAGACTCCTCAATATATGGCAATACTCCATACTAAAACATCGCCCTCGGACATTACTAAATCGCCTATTCCAACCATCGATATTTCTCCATTATGGTCGAGATTCCAATAGGCAGCATCGAATTCTCCAGTGAATAAATTCGCATTTAGGCCGCCAATAGTATGCACATATGGACCCCATTCACCAACTTCGTACCCAACTGCTAATCGGCCACCTGTTGTTCTTGTGGCATCCATCATGAAATCCATTCCTTCAGTATACCCACCAAAACCACCTACGCAAGCACCAGTGCCATTGTAATCTTCATTTACTGAGATAACTAATCCATCATCATTTATCATAGTCATACCTTGATTATATTCAGAATGTGTATAATCAGAAGGAAAAACAACACAGATTACTTGATTATCATTCCATTCCGAAGGGAGTCCTTGATGTGATGATTCACTGTCATTGACGTATTTCGACGCTTCTTTCGAGAGAGCATCTTGAATTGAAGGAGCGAGCAATACCAATGCAACGAATATCAAAATCGAAGCGGGTTTGAGTTTGTCGGACACAGAAATAGATGGCTGATAGAGTAGTCTATCAATGTAACAGGTGAATTCACTCTTCTAGAAGTTCGCCTATCTTTTGCTTGAGAATTTGGCTGACTTGTTTTCCATCGGCTGAACCGCCTAGTTTACCCATAACCATACCCATTAGAGGGCCAACAGCAGCCATGCCTCTTTCTTGGACGAATTCTGCACGTTCGGATAGAATGGCATCGACTGCATCCTCTACTGCACTACTATCAGCTGGTGTTAGACCCTCAGATTCGGCTTTCTCGGCGAACCATTTCATACAGTCATCAAAGGAAGTGGAAGCGAGTGAGGGGCCTTCGAGAAGCAAGGCTCTAGCCATTGGCACTAGGCCCTCTCTAGTGATGAGTGATTCTTCGCGCGCGTATAGTGAAAGTGTCAGAATCGGCCAAGTCACCTCGGAAATTGCAAGATTAGTTCCTTCCACAATTTCAGATCTAGTATTGTCCAAAAGAAGAGATGCCATTGCTTTAGCCGGTACGCTAGGTGTACCAAACTCGTCGCCTTCAACTGCTGATACTAGAACATCATCGAGTTCTGCACCAAGAAGGGCTTCGGCTTGGTTATCAGATATGTCGTAGTTACTCAATCTCTCAATTCTCTGAGTCCTATTGAGTGGAAGGTTGTTTGAGATATTGCTCCATCTATCTTCTTGAAGATGGAATACTGGTATGTCAGTCTCTGGATACATCCTAGCACCTCCTGGAAGTGGTCGCATAGCGGTAGTAGTTCCATCCTCTGGAGCGCCCTTTCGAATTACGACATTTCGAACTTCCTTCGAAATTCTATGATACGCATTTCTAGCACGGAATATCACTGATTCAAGTGCTAAATTAGCCTGCCATTCAGGGGCTACACAGAGAACGAATGCATCTGTCTCAGATAGGTTGAGTGTATTTCGTACAGATTCTACTTGCTGTATTTCGATACCATAGGCGGGTAATTCGTCTGAATGGAAAATGCCAGCCACTCCTGCCAGTTTTGCTGCACTAGCGAGTTCACGTCCAAGTCGTGGCAATTGTGAGTCCTCATTATCCATTTGTTTGCTACCTATTTTGCCTGCAAATCCCGGAATTATTACCGCTTTTACAGCTGAACCTTTGCTGAGTGAGCTCTCAATCATAGTTGATGAACAATCAGCAAAGATTTCTGTGGTGTCGTGAATAACCATTGGAATACGAGCAGATGCCGCCTTAGCAACTCTATTTTCTATCGGAAGTTGATCATCACGGCGGTCTGTCGGAAGTTCAGGGAGACCTGCTTCTTCTCTAAGTTCGTTGGCCAAACGATACATGTGCAATTGACGGGCCATCTCTAGTCGGATAATTTTTGGAATCCAATCAAGGTCTTGGCAACCCTTGATTTCAACACGATCTCCACATGCTATGCTGACATTCAAATCTTGACGAATACTTCCAAGACCTCTGCGAACCATCCTAGTATCACGCAACATGGTTCCTAGAGCGAGAGCTGTTTGCTTAGCGTGCTCGGGTGTCTGCACATCGGGTGCGGTGGCGATTTCTACTAATGGAACTCCGAGTCTATCTAGTGTGTAGATGACAACTTCTCCATTATCTGAAGACTGTGTGTCGAGTTTACGAGCAGAATCCTCCTCCAAGCATATGACATCCACTCCTACATCACCAGATTCTGTTTGGATTGAGCCATCTGTTGCGATTAATGTGGTTCGCTGGAATCCACTAGTATTGGAACCATCAACTACGGTTTTGCGCATTGCCTGTAGGAAAGGAACTGGTTTCGCATCCATCATAGCTGATATTGTCAGAGCGGCATCGACGGCTTTCTGATCATGACGAAGAGGAGGAGCTTCATCGAGTTCGATTAAACCTGAGTTAGGCGATTGAACGTAGACGAATGAGCGATTTCTTTGGGCTTCAAAGCGTGCTGCAACATCAATCCTCCCTCCTTCTCCTTGGGCCGCTCTAAGACGGCGACTTTGCCGATTCCAAGAATCAGGAATCTCATCAATTCCCATTTCAAAAAGACGGCTGGGCATCCGTGAATGTAACTTACCTGTGGCAAGTTGTTGATGAATTTCAAGGCCACACATGAAGCCCAAACTAATGGGGTCAAGAGATGAAGGAGTGGCCTCGTCTCCGATAGGTTGTGTGGCGCCCACGTACATGAGCGGATGGTCATCGCTCATAGGCTCAACGGGCGAATGAGTACTCTCCATTGACGGGACTAAACAATTCGCCAGCCTGAAGCATCTTGGAAATCACCTCTTCAACTTGGAACTCACTGATACCTTTTGGTTCACAACGATTCAGAACATCAGTCAGAGTTGCTATTCCTCTTTGATGACATATGTCACGTATTGCGGTGCGAACTATTTGGTTAGAATTTCTTTGTTTAACTGAGACTCCGGAGATTAATTCTGATTCGTCTTCGATTCCTGATTCTTCGCGCCAATGACGGAATACTGCAAGTGACATTTTGGCATCATCAGCGGTTGCAGTTTGGCGGAGATTCATGCGAGCATTGGCTTCAGTCAGTCGAATAAGTGCTTCAAGAGCACGAGGAGTGATTGGAATTACCTCTGCTTCTCCATACTGATCTTCCCTTCCAAAAGATTGGCGCTCATTAGTATAATATTCAAGAATCATTGCTTTGGCGTCATCATTCAAATCAGGGTGGATATTTCGCTTTGCATATGCAATATATTTTCTTAGAAATTCGATTGAGAGATGATCAGAGCCATCTATACCTTGCATGAAAATTTTACCTTCGTTTTCTTCGCGGAGGTCATATTCCATCGCCTCATCTATTTTCATTTCACTAACTCCATCAGTTCGAACTGTGAGAATGTGTCTCGCAATTCTTTCATCATCTTCGACTCTGACCTCATCTCTAAGCATCCAAATTATATCGAATCGGGATGCCAAAGGTGGTGGAAGACCGGTTTCATTGAATGACCTCATTACACTCTCATTAGGTCCACGTTTGGTAAATCTGCCTTCTTTAGGATTAGCCGCGGCAAGAATGGAACAACGAGTATTCAAGGTTGCTTTGACGCCTCCCTTTGACACATCAAGACGTTGTTGTTCCATAGCAGGATGCATGGTTCGACGATCCTCTTCGCTGATTTTGTCAAACTCATCAATAGCAGCCATACCACGATCGGATAGAGGTAATACTCCTGCTTCTAGAGCGAAGCGCCCTCCTCCACCAAAATCGTCTCGCACAGCAGCAGCAGTAAGTCCAGCTCCTGACACTCCTCCTCCAGTAGCAAACATTCCTCGAGGTGAAAGTTTAGACATGTAAGTCAATAATTGAGATTTCGCAACGCCCGGATCTCCCATTAATAGAATGTGAATATCTCCTCGTGACCTTGTTGCATCTCGATTAATACGTGACACACCACCGAATAACTGCAGAGCCAAAGAACGTTTTACGAAGTGCATTACGCCTGTTGCATATACTGAAGGAGCGATTGAGCGTTGCATTATCTGAAGTAAATCTGGTCGATTTGAAATTTCAATAATAGTTTCACGATCTTCGTCGGAGATTTTTATTTCTGTAAAAGGCGTACTTTCATGCTCTGAACTTACAAGGTGATAGATGATATCAAACATCGGTGTCTTGCGATTACGTTTGACTTCAGAATGAACTACTGGAATTACATTAACAACCACTCTTTGACCTGGAAGATGCTTGTTCACCATGTCCCCTTCAACGAGTACATGAGCACGAGAAGGTTGAGCCCCACTAGGCACATTTTCAGGAACCTCCTGAACCTCAACCCACTGATTATTTACCATTCTTGAGATGTTCATTACAAGGTTGAAACGGGTCCCTCCACTACGGCCCACTGCCTCTCCACAACCAGTTTCAGGGGGGCAGCGAAGAGGTTCCCTCAATTCCCTCTCATTCTCCTGTATCATTTCTACTGTGTGTCCACAATTCTCACACTGGAATACCGCTCGATGAATGCGAGGTTTGATTTCACTGATTTTTGTGATAATAACTTCTGCACTCCTCAATCGTTCAATATCAGAACTACCCACATCTCGTAATTCGCGACGGCTGTCTTTTGGTAATTCACCAACTCGAAGTAAACAATCGATATCCTCGCCACGCTCACGGCATATCTCATTCAGAGTATTGCGGCCATTATTGAGAATTTTTCTAGGATCGGAAAGAACATCTTCAGCGAACTCGGGATCGAAAGTTTGTAACTCATGAAAATCTACAATGAGTACAGGAGAATCGGCCTGTTTAGAGAGTAGTAATGCTATCTCGGATTCCTTTGCCTCAGTAAGGAAAGTTCGCCACCGCGCAGATGAATCATGTGCTGCCATTGTCATCGATTATCGCCGCCGGGCATCGGAAGTGTTCCGACGCAGTCTATGAACAGTTTGGATACTAAATTCCACCCCTACATTTCCATTGGAGGTTTTTCCCGTAGGACGGCGTTAAAATGCAAGTCTGCGCGCTTCCACTGCAAGTTGTTTCAATTAA
The DNA here is from genome assembly GCA_002457595.1 of Marine Group II euryarchaeote MED-G36. GTDB lineage: Archaea > Thermoplasmatota > Poseidoniia > Poseidoniales > Thalassarchaeaceae > MGIIb-O1. Next base: position 9,715 of record NTJR01000029.1, on the reverse strand, counting down.
ACGCCAAATGCAGAGGAAGAAGACCTTGAGTGGGATTGAAAGGATGACCCCCCAATCGGATGGCATGGAACATGTTAGAGACGGTGATGATGTGATTTTAAGGCTCGATCCCGGAGATGAGATCCATGCCTCAATCAAAAGCCTCTCCGAGCATGGAATAACCTGTGCCTCAATTACTAGTGGAATTGGTCGTGTTCGGGATATCAAAATAGGTTACTTAGATTCAAATGGAATTTACCAGACTGTTACGCATAGTGATTCCATGGAATTGCTTTCAACACAAGGAAATTTAGCACCAGGGCCAGATGGCCCATTCACCCACATTCACATGTTGCTATCCGATAATGGGCATATTGTTCATGGTGGACATTTGTTCGAAGCAACCGTCCATGTTGTTGCAGAAATTCATCTTAGAGTATTGAATCCTGAAATAATGAAGCGAAAGCCCACACAGAGCGAATTCATTGCATTGAACCTTTGTCAACAGGGGTGAATCAGTGAAAGTTCTCTGGGCTCATGGATTGGAAGGTCGACCAGACGGAACAAAACCAACTTACCTAGCGAATGAATTAGGATGGGATGTAGTCTCACCTGAAATGAATTCTCAAGGTTGGGCTATAGCAGAGCATGTCTCAATTGTTATCCAAGCAATTGAAGAAAATCCTGACTTAGAGGTCATCATGGGATCTTCTTATGGAGGATTGGCGGTGGCTAATGCTGCTGCAAGAATGACCAATTCTAGTCTCAGACTTGTGTTATTGGCTCCTGCCTTTGGTCTTGCTGAAAACTTTCGTAATACCGTTGGAGTTGAAGGCATAATCGAATGGGAAGAAACTGACTCGTATGCCTATTTTCATCATGGATTTGGTCATGAAGTAAATTTCTCTTGGGATTTTATGACCTCTGCAGATGAAATGTCATGGCCCAAGATTAAACATCCTACAACTATCATACATGGAGTTAATGATGATATAGTACCCATCGATTATTCGCGCCAAATTGCAGCAAATAATGATATGATTGAACTTATTGAAGTTGAGGATGGTCATCGATTATCCGAATCTCTGCACTACATACCACTAGCAGTAGAGCGAGTGTTGAGTCATTGAATTAGTGAGACCCAAGGAAGTACTCACCGATTTCGGGATCGGTCAAGATATGTTGTGCATCGCTTGTATGTACAACTTTTCCACTCGCCAAGATATAACCTCTATCAGAACGAGCTAGAGAAAGGCGGGCATTTTGCTCAACTATGAGAACTGTAATTCCCTCAGCGCGTAAAGAATCTATTCGTTCAATTATTTGCTGTTGATACAATGGTGAAAGAGCTGCTGTCGGTTCGTCGAGCAAGAGGAATTTCGGGTCGGAAATTAACGCTCTTGAGATAGCGAGCATCTGCCGCTCACCGCCTGAGAGAGAAGCTGCGAGATCGTGAGTTCTATCTTCTAAATCAGGGAACATTGTCAAAGCACGCTCAATCCTCTCATTGAGAATTTTGGTAGAAAGTGAATTACCCCCCATCTGTAGATTTTCATGTACGGTTAGCGAAGGAAATACATTGTTAACCTGAGGAACATATGCAATACCGCGATTCACAAGTTGGTCGGTACGCCATCCAGAAACCTCCTCTCCATTGTGTTGAACTGAACCAGAATAATGTGTTGCAATCCCGAAAATTGTCTTTATGAAAGTTGACTTACCACAACCATTAGGGCCGATTATAGTAACAAACTCTCCTTCATCTACATAGAGATCAATGTCATAGAGAATCTGTACTGAACCATACCCTCCACTGAGGCCCTTGACATCTAGTACTCGATTGCTCATTCCTCTTCACCGCCTTCTTCTTCGCCAGCAGCCCCAAGATATGCCTCAATAACCGCTCTGTTACTTCTTACTTCATCCGGAGTTCCTACCATCAATATCTCGCCCTCATTCATCACAACGATTCTGTCAACTCCTTGACGCAGAATAAAATCCATATTGTGTTCAATAATAAGGACGGATATCCCAGTTTCATCAACTATTTTTCTAAGATTGTTGAATATCTTCATTGCAAGAGGGCCAGCAACTCCAGCGACTGGTTCGTCGAGTAAAAGCAACTTCGGATTACCCATCAAAGAGCGCCCGATATCTACTAGTTTACTCTGACCACCTGACAATTCACTTGCTAAATTATGAGCCATATGAGGAACTTCTAATTGGTCTAATGCATCATAAGCATTAGTGAGTCTTATTTTTTCATTAGGACGTGATTTAGGTAATAATAGAGATGACAATATATTTGGTGAAAATTGCTTCCTAGGAGGAACCATGAGATTTTCTATTACAGTCATTTGGCGCCATAAACGAGTATGTTGGAATGTACGAGTGAAACCGAGTTTTTGGATTTGGTCTGGGCGCATGTCTGAGATGTCGATTCCAAATGCCTCGATTTCACCAGATGTTTGTTTTAATAGACCACTGATGCAATTAAAAGTGGTTGATTTACCACAACCATTTGGACCAATTAGACCTACTAACTCCCCTGATTTAATTTCAAAGGAAACTTCTTTGACCGCTACTAAACCACCAAATTCTTTCTTTAATTTGTTAACTCTGAGTACGGTTTCCTCACTCATGACAAATCACCATCCGCATCTGGTCTCAATGGACGGTTTGGTATTTCTGGCAAGAGTCCTTTTGGATTATATTTCAGAGAAAGTAACAACACCATTCCAACTAATAATACATTAACATAAGCCATTTCAGCAATGATGTCAATACTACCATCGAAATTGATATCCATGAATGATTCTTCAACAGAATATTGGCTGTTTAAATTACCATAAATGAAGAATATGAATGCCCCCCATAATCCAATTTCGGAAATATTATGTTTATTGAACAATATGCCAAATATCATTATTCCAATAGAAACTAATACCACTTCAAAGTAATCAACAACTAGCCATCTGAAAATACCATCAATGAAAACGGCAGTTTCGTGCAAAGGTAGATCTGCTGACGATTGTCCAGTATCTAACACTCGGAAAATAAATTGAGAGAGAATTATAATTGATGACCCCACTATTACTCCTTTATTGTTTCCAGAACCACCGATTATGAATGCGGCCCATACTAAAAACGTAGTAGTAGCAGGGCTCATGAAAGTTGGTTGGAATCCTCTTAATTGCCAAGCCCAGAACATACCAGCTAACGCGGCTATTGCTGCACCTAATGCAAGACTTGAGGCTTTGTAAGTAAGTACATCATGGCCGTGGTGTTGTGTTACTTCTTCATCTTCTCTTATTGATCTCAAGATCCTCCCCCAAGGTGAACTAAGAAGAGTATTGAGGAGAATCCAAACAATAATCACGGAAATTAAAGAAAGAATTGATAATAAAATAACATAAGGTGCAGCAGCTTCAAGACTTAAGATATCCATTAGATATGATGACATGCTATCGATGTTTTGTGGAATCCCATCGATTGTAACGGCACCAATTGCGGTTTCACAGTCTCTTGGACCAAAAGTAGTCAATGGTTCACTATTAATAAAATCAAGAGGAGTTGAATCACCACAAAACCACCACTTTTCAAGAGGCATTGGATATTGAGAAACTCCAGGGGTTGGGCTAGACCAAGAAGCCTCTGTATTATATGATTGAACCATGGGTTCAGATGTGAGAATAACTCTAAGAATTTCACCTAAAGATATGGTGACTATAGCAAAATAATCCGTCCTTAATCTTGCAGTTGGATAAGCGAGCAGCCAACCAAAAGTTGCTGCTGAAACTATACCAAATGATGCAGCCCAGAATATCGGCCAATCATAGCCGTTATATTTTACTGGGCCTGCCAGTATTCCAACGGCTATTGCACCAATTGCGACAAAGAATATGATACCGAAATTGACCATACCGGTGATTCCAGTATGTAAATTTAGACAGAATCCCATTAATATGAAAATTGATATTGATAATATGATATTTGAGATATTAAATACCCTGATTAGATTGGCCCTTGCAGCACTTTCATCAACAGGCATCCATAAAATAATTAGAATGAATAATATGAGAAAAATCGCAAAAGTAACGTTAGAAAGGAATGGACCTTCTCGCCCATATGTTGATTTTGTCTTTAATTGCTCAACATAATTTTGGGCGATTTTGTCTATTTTTAGTTCAAATTTCGGTATCTTTGAATTAATTGTTTTGAAATTGAATGATTTGGGTAAAGATGGTTTGCTTGCAATTCGTTGACTGATTGGGCTAGTTAATTTTGAGACATAGGATTTGATGATTAGCATAGGATCTTCTTTTTTATCTTTGTAAAGGTAGTATCCCTCAACCAAAGCAAAAATCCATATTAGAAGGGGTACAATTGGCCACATTAAATCTCCAAGGAGAGTTATGATATCCAAAAACATGAGTTCATTATTCATCAAATCGGCCCATGAATTATGCATTGTTTCGAGGGCGTTTTGATACCATGCATCATGCAGTTCGGGGGCAAGATCTGAGGGAGGTTCACTAGTTAAATCATTAAGAGATAATTGAGAATCAGAGGGCGAAAATATCCAATCATCTCTGCCGGTTCTCATTTCAAAATTTGATTCATACGAAAAACCTGCTTCATCTCTAATTGGTGATGCGTTTTGAGAAAATGAATGGGTATCGATAAAATTTGTAATCTTACTGAAAATATATGCAAATCCTGTTAATGATGCCATACTTGAAAAACGTGATTGATTCTTTTGTTGAAGATTGTGAAGGCCAATCCATCCGAAAAATACGGAAAGGAAAATACCTAAATTTTTAGAGGGGGTGGTGTCTTCTTCTGCACGCTTTCTCAATCTATCTATTTTCCATTTCTCATAAGCATTACCTAATCCCTCCGGCATTATCAATAATATTGCAATTAGGAAAATATATGGAGTCACTCCCTCGAATGAAGAATATGTTGAGCGCCCCAAATTTTGGCCTAAACCTGAAAGAATGGGGGATGATGTAGCTCTAATGAAACCAATAATTAGTGAAGATACAATTGCTCCTTCTATAGATCCTATTGTCCCCAATACTATTACAGCAAAAGATGGCAATAGAAGTGTAAATGCAGTTACTGGAGAGAATCGTACAGTCATTGCAAATGCAGCACCTCCTAGACCACATAACCCAGCAGTAAGAAAAGCACTATATCCGTGTATTCTTTCTACGTTAATACCACTACTTGCTGCTAATTCTGGATTATCTGCAACTGCACGCATTCTACGACCAAGCCTAGTTTTCTTCAAGAGAAGAAGGAGAAGAAATACTGAAGCGAATATCACAATTGGAGTTGGTGCATTATAGAATGAAAAGCCTGTTTCCAGTTGTGATACACAGTCTGTATCTAATTTATATAACTCAAAAGAAGGAATGTAATCTAATTGTATTTGACTCGCAACACCATCCTTTATTTCACAATGTGCTGAGGTATAATATTCACCCTCAGCTAGTGTATTTTTACCAAAATTAACCTTTAATTTGTATGTTGGAATTTTCCATAATTGTGCAATAGGTGTTTCAGTAGTCATTCTCCAATCTGAATCGGGCTCAAATAGCCTATTTCTAGAACTATATCGCAACCAAACTATTGCCCTTAGAATCAATGCTACACCTAAAGAAGCAATCATCATAACTTGAGGAGATGCGTTTTTCTTTCGGAAATCTTTGTACACCAATCTATCTATCATTAATCCTACTAATCCCGTAACAATAAAAGCAGCTACTAAAGTATATGCTAAAACAGACCAAACTAAAACACCATCAGGTGGAGAAACTGTCAATGGTAGGAAATAATCTGTCCAAATAATTGCCATTGCAACATACATGCCAAGCATGAAATATTCACTCTGAGCAAAGTTACCGTATCTTTGGACTCTATATGTCAGAGTCAGAGCTACAGCTATTGAAAGATATGTTGCAGCCCATCTTATACTAGAAGTAGTGATTTGTACGATATCTAAATACGCTACTGCTGTTGAATTTCTTCCCGATAATAATGCATCGCTGGATATCCATATTATGAATATAAGAAAAATTGGTGTTAGACATATAGAAATTGTTCTGAATAAACTTTCAGATAAATCATCAAAGGCTATTTTTACAAATCCAAATCCCGCACTAATCGCTTGTACCAATTGTAATAGCCAAATAAATCCCTTTTGGTCCGGAAGGCGATTATCTATCAGTGTGTTAAATAAATTAAGCGATCCTTCATTATATAATAATCCAAAGTAAGCATCAAAAAATATTATTGAGACTATTATCAACCTAGTCCAAAGCCTAGGCATTGATGACCATCTTTTACTAATTATTAGGGCCACACAAATAACTAGAGAGGAGAATAAAAATAAGTGACCATACATTATTCATCCACCGAAAACAAATCGAGTTTGTGAAGGCATCACGGCAGAGATTTTTCTCCACCGTGATGCTTTATGTAAATCTTTGAAATATACTAAAATTACTTCAAAAGATCTATGCTGATGTTTCTAATCCGCTAGCAGGACTCCAATATTGGTCACAAGTGAATGCGCCACTATTGAAAGTTCCAACACAGTATCCGCTTCCAGGGACATCTCCATTCGCCATGAAGGTGATATCTCCAGTTGCGCCTACAAATCCTTGTCCTACTGCCTGTACCATTGAAGTCAATGGAATTTCAGGGGTTCCTGCTTGAGCAAATATAGAGTAACCCATAACGATGAAAGCATCGAAGGTTTCTCCAGTATAGATTCCACCATCACATTCAGCAACACCTGCACAAAGCCCAGTAAATGCTAGAGCTCTTTCTGAAGGTGTGCCTGAACCAGCGGATGGTTTAGTAGCAACCATTCCATCAGGACCAGGGAATGCTGAATCAGCAACTCCATCTCCACCGTAGAATGCACCAGTAAATCCTGCTGTGTTTAGATCACTAATCAACTGATCACCGTCAGCAGCATATGATGCCAATACTACACTATCGCAACCTGCACTAACTATCTGGGAAGCAATTGCAGTACCATCAAAGGAAGCTGGATCATATGAAATCATTCCTGCGGAACAAAGACCTTCTCCTGCTCCTGCCCATGAATTGTTGAATGCATTTGCAAGTCCTGTAGCATAGTCATTCGCCATATAAAGAACAGCAGGGGATGAACCTGTAGTTACTGCAGCAGCCAATGCTTGACCCTGAAGTGCATCGCTTGGAACTACTCTCCAAAAGGTAGGATAAGCTTCCGAATCACTCAGAGCAGGGCTAGTGCTTGCATAGGATATCATTGGGATTCCAAGTGGGCTCAATACAGAATTGGCACCCATTGAAGCACCGGAACAAGCTGCTCCAACTACTCCAACTACACCAGCTGCGACAAGAGCCTGAGCTCCTGATTGACCACCAGCTTCAGAACAAGCAGTATCTGCCTGAATTACCTCAAATTGTAGACCATTACTATATCCTGCAACATTCATAATTTGAAGTGCAATAGCTTGGGCTGCTATGAATCCTGGAGCATATGGAGAAACATATGGAGATGTTAAATCCAATAAGAAACCAATTTTCACTGTTGTTCCAGCAAAGTCATATTCCTCTACTCCGCCATCAGCAGTCCAGTAGTGTTGGCAATTTAGATATACGTCAGTGGATGAAATTACAGCATGCATGCATATATCATAGCCAGCACCTGGAATGTCTCCATGTGCATCAAAATCAACTGTTCCTGATGCACCTGCATAGTTATCGCCGAGCATATTCAAGTGGTTAGCCATATTTGCACCATTTTCCATCATGTATGCCTTACCTATCATAGTAATTGCATCATAAGTTTCACTGGTGTATATTCCAGATGCACATTCATCAACAGCTCCACAAGAAGCGGCAAATGTACCTGAACCAGTAGTCGCACGAGGTTTTGTAGCAAAAACCATGTGAGCTGCTGCTGGGGCTGAAAATTCAGTTGTCCACGCATCGGAAGCAATTCCATCGCCGCCGAAAGCAGGTATAGTAGATCCAATGCCTCTTAGTGATTCCATGAAAGCAGCACCATCAGCAGCATATGTTACAGTCACAGCGGAGCCGCAACCTGCCTGATCGACTTGAGTTGCAATTGCAACATAGTCGGTAGTTTGATCTGCTGGATCATAACTAATCTTTGCACAAAGTGCCGTTTGACCAGAAGATGCTAACCATGCAGCCTCAAAGGCGCCAGCTAATCCGGTTCCGTAATCATTAGACATATGGACTAAGGCAGGATTCATGGCAGCCATTGATGTAGCCGCGTCAGGAGCTCCGCCTTGCATTCCTACTGCTACAACCATTGAGGCCATTGCAGGTCCTTGAAGAGCGTCACTTGGAACTACTCTCCAGAAGTTAGGGTATGCAGTCGAATCACTTAGAGCTGGGCTAGTACTTGCATAGGAAACCATTGGAATTCCTAGTGGACTTAGTACAGCATTTGCACCCATAGAAGCTCCAGAGCAAGCAGCTCCAGCAACACCTATTACTCCAGAAGATGCTAGAATACTTGCTGATCCTGCTGCAGTATCGCCATTACAACCTGTATCTGCTGCAACTAAATCGAAGTTGCCGCCATCTGCATTTAGATCATTAATTGCAATCTGAGCAGCAGCCATGAAGTTAGCAGAATATGCAGAGATAGCAGGTGAGGTTTGGTCCAAAAGGAATCCAATCTTAACTCGTCCTTGGAATTCTGGGTTATCGCTGCCCATGTAGTGAGCGGCCATTTCATCGACTAATGCATTTGCAATATCTACATCAAATCCAACAGCGTTTCCACTCTCATCAAGATTCTCGAATGGGGGGTATGCTGTGTCTGAACAGAATTGTAGTGTACCTGACTCAAGAACAGCAGTTAGAGATGAACCCTCGCTTGCACTTGGGTATTCTGTTGCTGTGTCTGCATCGCGGTCATCTGTTAGGACGACGCTTCCAGTGAACCAATCATTGAAAATTGAGTCATATTCACCTGAATCGACGATTGCAGTTATTGCGACATTAAGGGCATCTAGAAGTTCTGTATCTCTATCTGCATCATCATCATCTGTTCCTGGTAATGCGATTCCAAAAGTCTCATCTGAGAATGTCGCCATTAGGGATCCAGACAGTGCAAGTACGGGTGCATCACCCATAGCATAGTCCGCTTCTCCATTTCCGACAGCTGCTGTTACAGATGGGAAATCATCGTATGCAACGATGGTTGCCATCCCTAGGTTTTCAGCAGCATAGAGGTCAGAAGTCGTTCCGGATTGAACTGCGACTTTTGTTCCAGCCGCATTCAAGTCGGAGACATCTGAGATAGCGGCTGAACCAGACGCTCCGATTACACCTTGGCTACTTGTGTAGTAACCGCGGGTGAAATCAACTTCTTGTTCGCGCGCATCCGTCTTTGTCATTGCCGAGATAATTGCATCGCACATCTCGCCACCATTCAAGTTTGGAATAATCGGATCCCAAGCAGAAGTAACTATGTCAGCCGAAATATCATCGGCTGGCGTTAATTCCCACTCGGGCTCGTCATCTCCACCCAGACATCCCGCGAACGCAGCCGCGAGCATACTGAGAGTCATCAACATTGCAGTCATTTTCTTATCTAACATTGCTATTCTCACGTTCCTTAGCCCTCGGACGACGATTCCTATTTGTTATAGTACTTCGCAAATCCGTGCGTGAATACACCGTTTTGAATATA
>NTJR01000028.1 GCA_002457595.1 Marine Group II euryarchaeote MED-G36 | reverse complement strand
ACCTGGAATAGTGGCTACATGTTCATCGGTTTCATCGGGTTTACTTTCACCATGGGCTATTCCATAATGTGGATCGGGGTCGGCTCAATGATAGGGCAAATAGTAGCCTGGGTTTGGTTGTACAAATTTATCCAGCAATCAGCAAATGAACGTGGTATACGTTCACTCTCCTCTCTTGTTTCCGAGGTTACGGGTTCTCCCGAGGCAAAACTCGCCGCGATGCTTTCCATTCTATTCCTGTCAGTCTATGCAGCAGCTCAACTCACTAGCGGCGGTAAGGCGCTATACGTTATGTTGGGCTGGTCAGAGGTAGTTGGCATTCTCATCGGATTCGTTCTAGTTGTTGCTTACTGTTATGCGGGCGGAATCCGCGCTTCGATTTGGACCGACGCAGCCCAATCGAGTGTGATGATCGTCGGCTCGAGCTTACTATGCTGGGTAGCGATGCAAGAGATCGGTGGATTCGGTGGATTGCACGATGGTTTGGCTGCTCAGGACGCGAATCTCACGAGTATAGTTCCAGCTGATCTCGGGTTGGGTGTTTCGCTGTGGGTGTTTGCATTTTTCTTGGGTGGTCTGAGCGTCGCTGGACAGCCTCAGGTTGTGACTCGGGTGATGACTCTCGGGACAGACGAAGATCGCAAGACAGCGATGTTGTGGTTCTTCGCTTGGCAAACTCCATTCCTCGTGATCATGGTGATAATCGGTCTGGCGAGTCGGGTGGTTTTCACTGGGACCGAGTTCGACCCAGAACTTGGATTACCGATGTTAGCGATGGAAACTCTCGGACCGTTCTGGGTCGGCTTAATTCTAGCATCCATATTTGCTGCGACAATGTCGACAGCCGACAGTCAAGTGCTCGCTTGTACCGCAGCATTCACTGATGACATCATGCCTGAAATCAGCCAAGATCACAAGAAAACTAAGATTGTGACGTTGGTAGTGGCTGCCTTTGCCACAGCAATTTCGATTTTCGGTTTGTATGTGCCCGGAGGTGACTCGGTATTCACTCTGGTAGTACTTGCTGTCTACGGGCTAGGCTCGATTTTCGTGCCGATTTTGATTATCCGTTGGGCTGGATATGAGCCTGATACAACCCACACGATGGCTATGATGGTAGCTGCTTTGACAGGCGTAATTACTTGGAGGCTGTTAGGATTGAACGATGACGTCTTCGAATCAATTCCAGGAATGGGAGCGGCTTTCATTACACACTTCGTAATGCATCAATTACGCAATTCCGATGTCTCGCCGCTGGGACGTTACGAATTGCCCGACACTCGAACACTAGCGGTTGGCGCACTGGTAATTCTAGCACCAGTTACTGTAGTAGAGGCAACCTATGCCTTCGCTGGACCGGATTCAATGGAATCAGGCGGAGGTCCACCGGGTGATTGGCTTGTTGATGCGAGTTTCTCAAGCGAGCAATTGGCTGATGGTATCGAGTATGTGAATGATGGAGAGAACTTGACTATCGATATGCACACTGATTCTGTAGACGATGCAGATGATCTGAATATCGTAGGGGTTAGAGTCACTCTGACTTATTCAGAAGATGAAACCAGTGCTGGTCTAGGGTGTAACTTACCTGGTGCATCCAATCCTGATCCAGACACCATAACAGGAACAATGGTCCACAACGAACACAATACTTCAGCAAGTGGTCAGAACTCAGGTTCAGGTCCTTCCTCTCATCTAGTGGTAGTTGAGTGGTATAACGCATCGATGACTGGCAACGTTAGCGGTGTATCGAAATCAGATATCAACAATGGACTAGACGTAGGAGATGCTGGTTTGGGCGCTTACTCTCTAGATCTTACCGTAGTAGTTGACACCGGTGGAGGAGTTGGTTGCTCACACACAGATGATGGTGAAGAGGTCGAGTATTTGGTTGAACTAATTACTCTTGACTATACAATTGAAGCTGCTTGAAATCGAGAATTTCAACGGCGATAATTTGGAGCCTCACGAGTTATCTCAACATCGTGAACATGTGATTCAGATAGGCCTGCGTTTGTAATTCTGACAAATTGACAGTTTTCTCTCATATTAGCAATATCACCATTACCTGTGTAACCCATTGAGGAGCGTAGACCACCAATTAACTGGTGTAGAACATGTTCGACCGGTCCTCTTGCTGGAACTCGTCCCTCTATTCCTTCGGGAACATACTTTCGAGTATCGCCCTGCTCAGATTGGAAGTATCGATCGTGAGCACCCTTAGACATTGCACCCACACTTCCCATACCTCGGTAGACCTTGTATGAACGACCTTGGTAGAGAATGATTTCACCTGGTGCTTCATCTGTTCCTGCTAGGACGCTTCCTACCATTACACAATCAGCACCAGCAGCGATTGCCTTAGCAATGTCTCCACTAAATTTGATTCCGCCATCAGCAATTACAGGGATTCCTGCTTTCTTACAAACTGCAACAACTGATTGAACCGCAGTTAGTTGAGGAACTCCTACTCCTGAGACGATTCTAGTAGTACAAATTGATCCCGGACCTATTCCAACTTTGACGGCATTTGCGCCCGCTGTGATTAGAGCTTCTGCGGCCGCTCCGGTTGCAACGTTCCCAGCAATAATCTGAGCCTCATCACCTGCTTGCTCACGAATTTGGCGAACCGTATGCAGAACTCCATGTGAGTGACCATGAGCGGTGTCGACAACAACAACATCAGCACCAGCCGCGAATAAGGCAAGTGCACGTTCAACGCCCCTCTCGCCAGTACCAGTCGCGGCAGCGACACGGAGTCGCCCACGTTGATCCTTGCAGGAATCTGGATTATCGCGACTCCTCTGAATATCTCGAACAGTCATCATGCCTGAGCACTTTCCATCCTCATCGACCACGAGTAACTTCTCTATGCGGTGTTGGTGAAGGAGTTTCTTAGCCACTTCTGGGTCAACGTGTGGAGGAACTGTTACCAAATCTGTAGTCATCATTTCTGAGACGAGAATGTTATCATCTGCAACAAATCGAATATCTCGATTTGTAATTAAACCGACTAAGTTACCTTCATCATCTACAACAGGCATCCCTGAAAATCCATACTTGTCTTTCAGAACACGCAACTCGCCAATTGTGGTTTCTGGAGATACCATAACTGGGTCTAGAACCAAGCCTGATTCAAACCGCTTGACTGTATTCACCTTAGCTGCCTGGTCCTCAATACTCATGTTTCGATGAATTACTCCTATTCCACCAGATTGTGCTATTGCAATAGCCATACGTGATTCAGTCACAGTATCCATAGCTGCTGACATGATTGGAATGTTCAGTGAGATAGAAGTGGTTAACTGAGTTTTCAAATCAACCTCAGCCGGAAGAACCGCTGATTCAGCGGGCAACAAAAGAACGTCATCGAAGGTCAGGGCCTCGGGTATGGTGTCGCTCGCCATTAGAGATGGCCCAGACCAACCATATATGAAAGATTCGTGAGTTAACAATCGAGTCTATTTCAGACGGTTTCACATAGGGCGTGTTTGCTCTTTGAAGCGTCGAATTCAAGAAGGATAGTTTGTCGCCAGCGGTCGGAGTCAATTGGCATGAGCGCAAGAACAGTACTCGGCTGGCGCGAGTGGATTGGTTTACCTGAACTAGAAGCCGGTGCCACTATGGCGAAAATGGATACCGGTGCCTGGTCAAATACACTCCATGCTGAAGAAATTAGTTTGAGTAATAATGGCATGGAGAATGTCGTAAAATTCCGTCTCGCCAAAAATGGAAATTGGATCCAGCGCCCTCTATACCAGTGGCGTCGAGTAAGAAATACTGGAGGTCACGATACGTTGCGTCCAGTGATTAGAACAACACTAGAGATTGCAGGGCAGGATCATGATATCGAACTGTGTCTTCAAGATCGTTCACGAATGCGACACAGAATCATTCTCGGACGACGCTTTCTCAAAGAATTCGTAATTGACCCTTCTGAAGAATGCCTCCATCCGAAGCAGAGAACTGTGCCTCGAATTAGAGGCATCTTTGAATGAAAAACAAGTTAACAAAACTTCATTGACGTTTAGCACTTGGAACCTTCATGAGTGAAGATCAAGGCACCTCAATAATCATGGTAAGCACAGAAGAAGTCCCAGGAAGAAGAATTGTCAAAACAATGGGAGTTGTTAGTGGTTCTACCGTTAGAGCAAAGCACGTAGGTAAGGATATTTTTGCTGGTTTGAAAAATATTGTAGGTGGCGAACTCAAGGCTTACACGGAACTTCTTGGAGAATCAAGAGATGAAGCGATTCAAAGAATGTTGGAGGAAGCGATTGGGCGTGGAGCAAATGCTGTTGTGAATGTTAGAATGGCAACAAGCGCAATCACACCAGGGGCTTCAGAAATTCTTGCTTATGGAACAGCAGTTGTCGTAGAATGAGGTGATTTGAATGGAAATATGGGACGTTCTTGGTCTTCTGTTTGTATTCTTAATTATTCTAGTTATTGCATTCTTCGTTTTTTTCGGACCAATTTCATTCCTTATCTCAATGATTTTCAGTCGCCGTAAACATAGGAAAATGATTGATGATGTGATGGATCGAGTTTCTTCTACAGTAAATGAATATGGAAGAGATCCACTAACAAACAAGAAAAATCCGTCAAAAAACGAACAAATATCTGAAGCAAAAATGATACAAGCAAATTTCGTCTTGGGGCCAGGTTGGTGGAACCAATGGATAGCATCATGGCATACACTATTCGGTGGAAATATCTCTTCTTTCGATGATGTTCTGATGTTGGCTCGTCAAGATGTTCTTCAATCTCTGAGAGACCAAGCATCAGAAGGTGGATTTGATGAAGTAGTAAATGTTAGACTTGAGAGTGCGAGAATATCGTATCTGTCGGCAAAATCGAGTAAATACATCGATGTTTTCGCTTATGGTACAGCAATCAAATATGCTAATTCGAATCTGTCAGATTAACCCTGCCTACCTTCTATTGCAATTAGTAGAACTGCCGCACTTGCCGCAATTCTAGGGTCAATTCCTGAACTAGAAACACCACTGACTACTAATTTGTGAACCAATGGGTTGATTTTCTGAGTGAAGGTGACTTTTCCAGAGGCACCATTCATCTTCAAAGAAAATTCCTGAGGAATGAGTAAAGCCATGCCAGGAACGAATCTACGAACCAAAGCCAAAACACCACTATCTTCACCAAGAGTTCCAACCTCATTACCTTCAGAATTCAAAACGACCCATGAATCTTTGAACATTGATTTCAAACCCTTGCGTTTCATAGAGCCCAGTGAATCTCCTGTTTGTCCATCTACAAGACCGAAACCTCCTGTGAAGTCCAAAATTCCCTTCTGCTTAATCGTCAGTAACTCTGTAGACTGCGATTCGTCGGAATAGACTCGAATGTCTTCTTTCAACTTCAGTGCTTTCTGCTTAGAATAACCAATCATATTCTCCATTGATTCATCTGAATAAATATGAAATTCCTCACCGAGGAGTTTCAATACTTTCTGTCGAATCATGTAGGAGTCGGCCTCAAATAGTTCTGCCATATTACTCGATAATGAGTGTTAACCATAAAACTGACCCCGGCATTTCTAACTATTCTGAGTGTATGAAAATGCTAGGATTCATCATATATTGGAGCTTCATTAACATAGGTCACTTTCAAGACTGAATGACTACACGGATGAGTCACTGACGCGACCCCAATGTGGTGTTCGAAGTCGGAGATGATTGAATGCAGAGCGCACCAATAACCAAGATTGAGCCTGCAATTGCAGCCCGATTAGCAAAGCAAAAATATCACTTAGTTGGTGAGCATGGTGGTGTCAAAGTTTGCCACTGGACCAAGCAGAGTTTGATTGCAAATCGTTCATGTTACAAAGGCACATTCTACGGTATTGAGAGTCATGGCTGTATGCAAATGGCACCAAATGTCGATACCTGTAACCTCGCTTGTACATATTGCTGGAGAGAGCCACATTCTGACACATTAACCAAGATTGACGATGACCCATACGAATTATTTCTTGAATCGGTTCGTGCTCATCGTCGTCTTATTACTGGCTATGGAGGAAATCCAAAGGCCGACCGTGAGAAATGGTTGGATGCTCAAAACCCAAAGCATGTTGCTATATCTCTGAATGGTGAACCTACACTATACTCTCGACTTGGAGAATTTCTTGAAGTCTGCCACCAGCATGGTGTCTCTACCTTCCTAGTCACCAATGGTTCTCTGCCAAAAGTGATTGAACAACTCGACCCGCTTCCTACTCAGTTGTATGTTAGTGTAGATGCTCCTAACAAGGAAATTTTCAATCGATTATGCAAACCTAAGTTTGATACTGCTGCATTTGAGAAATTAGAAGAAACTCTAGCAATTCTACCTAGCCTTGACACACGCACGGTCTGCCGTCACACTCTGATTAAGGGTGAATCATTGGGTCATTTCAAGGACTACGCGAGGTTGGACAATATTGCAGATCCAAACTTTATCGAAGCAAAAGGATACGTGTATGTTGGCAATTCACGTTCTAACCACACAATAGAGAATATGCCAAGTCATAATGAGGTCATGGAATTCAGCCACAATCTAGCGCCACTTGTAGGACGCGAAGTTCTATCTGAAAGAAGTGAAAGCAGAGTTGCTCTAATCGGAAAAGAAATGATTCCAGTAGTTCTGCCTGAAAAGGTTCGGGACTTTCCCAAAGACCTAGGTATTGCAAAGCCACAAAATCTCGTGCTTCCTCAAGCCTGAACCATTGGCCTGCTTGAGCCGCATTCTGGACAAAGCTGCTCAGCCGATTCGCCGTAATCATGATTACAAGCGGGACAAGAAGAAGATAGGATTCTTTTGGTTTGAGATGAGACCTCTATTTTGTCATCTTCCACCCTCTCTAATTGTAGAGTGTCTCTATCTACATCTGGAACATCGAATCGTCCAGGACCTCCAAGTTTGAGTAACAAATCAGGCGGGAGGGTTATTGTTCCAGTCTCATCAATGATTAACTCTCTACTCTCTGATAGATCAGATAGATCGAAATCAGTACCATGTTGTGCCACAAATCGTCCATCACGTAGTTCCAATGACCTCTCACAGAAGTATGCAACATCTCTATTGTGAGTAACTAGCAAGAAGGCTACATCTTCCTCCTCATGAAGCCTCTCGAATAATTCTAGTACTTCCCTGCTGGTAATAGGATCTAGGGCACCAGTTGGTTCGTCAGCGAGAATTAATTTTGGTTTGGTAATCAAAGCCCTTGCTATTGCAACCCTCTGCTGCTCCCCTCCAGAAAGTTCCTCAGGTACACCCATCCACCTATCGCCCATGCCTAATCTATCGAGAAGTTCCATTGCCTTGCTCCTAGCAGGCCCGGGCATAACTCCCTGATGTCTAAGAGGCTGGGCAACGTTGTCCAGTGCATTTAGTTCTGGAAGAAGATTTGAGTCTTGGAAAATGAATGACACTGTCTCTTGTCTCAATTTGACCAATTCACTACCAGTCATACGGATCATCTCTTTTCCACCAAGAGAAACTGAACCGGAGGATGGCTTCATCAGGCCTCCAAGGCACTTCAGTAGTGTCGATTTTCCTGACCCCGAAGGGCCGATTACGGCTACAGCCTCTCCTTCCTTAATGGTCACGTTTAATCCTCGCAAAGCCACAACGTTACCCTCGAGGCTTAGGCTCTCATAGATGTGATACATGTTCTTGGCCTGAAGAATAATGTTGTTATCATCCATGATTTCACTCACCCTTCAGTACCACAGCGAGATCTGCATTCAGAGCCCTCCTGGTGGTATACAGGAGGGCTAGAACAACGGCGACAAGAACTGATGCATTCACTATTATTAGCTCGAGCCATGGCCAAACTAAGTCCCTGTCAATTGGAGCGCTTTGGCCTAAGAAAATCTGGAAGATGTATCCGAATATTCCAAAGAATCCATTGAATGACTCAGATATAGCTAGACCCAGTAGGACTCCCAAAGCCATACTGACTAGCAGTATCGACATTATCTCAAACAGAACTAGTCTCAGAACCTGAGTAGGACTAGCCCCTATTGCCTGCAGAATTGCTAATTCTCTCTTCCTTTGAGAAAGAACCAGAGACAGGAATACGAATGCGGAAGCGATAGAAGCTAGTGAGGCGACTACGAACTGGAGGCTGAGGAGTCCGGGTGTACCGAAAATCAGTCCACCTGTTCTCTCATTGCTCTCGTGATTATCCCCCCAGTTACTGGTTGAGGCGACTCCATTGCCGTTTGAAACCTCCACGCCCAGAGTCTTCAACGCGTTCTTGCAGTCTTTCTCTGTCTGATCACAAAGCTCGAAGAACCAGCGGTTTGAAGAATAGGAGTCGACAGTCGAATCACCTACTAATTGTCTGTAAGATAATTCACCAATCACTATGGCCTGCTCGGCTTCTGAAGACAAGAGTCCTGGAACCCATTTATGTCCACCCATGTAGGTAATCTGTGTCTCTGTAATTGTCGCAGTGATAATTGGGTTCATTTCGCTATCAAATCCTCCGAACCCATAAGCAGTGTACTCAATTGTGACATTTGTACCGACATCTGAACTAGAAATATCAAATTGACTCTTAGCGGATGAACCTGCTGTGAATCCAGAAGATGCCCAATCCAAAGATACTGCGTCTATGTCATCACCGGGGATTGTCTGCTCGTCCCACTGGAGTGTATTCTGATGACCATCGAAGAGTATCCATGTTCTTACTAATGACCCCTCCCCTTTCTGATTTGTGAAAATATCACCCACTGATGTCATGTAATCTATGTCGGAAATCTCAGAAATACCGGCTCTTTGAATCGCTAGCATTACTTCGTCCATTGCCTGTTGTTCGGTTACCGGCTCTTCGAATTGCACTTGAAGATCCGCGCCGGTCTGAGCCGAAGTTGTCCTCTCATCAACAAGGGTACCCGTATATCCCTGAACGGCAGCCAATGTAACGATGGAGAGTGTCAGTAGGAGGATTATTGCGAGTCTGTTGACAGACTCGCTAGAGCCTGAACCCTTCAGTCCTCTCTTAATGTCCGATAAAGCTGGACTCCACCCAAACAGGTAGGTGAATATCCTCGGGCCAGCCGCGCCTATTCTTCCGAGCACGAGAGCGCCTCCAATCCAAAGGAAGAAAGGACCGAAAAGAAGCAGAAGTGCATTAAGAATGAAGTTTGAGATAATTCCACCAGAACCCCATGGTCCGAACCCACCATTGCTCTGAATCCAACTCTCGATGAATGAGAGAGCGCCTATGAAGAAAACTATCGAATGGAGCCAGAACCTTGACTTCTTTTTCCTTGCCACCCTTCTGACACCCTCGTCTATCTCTATACTAAGGAATTCATTAGTTCGTGATCTTCCAAATATTAGGGTCAATCCAACTGTGACAACGAAAATCCCCATTGTAACCAAGCCACTTAGCTTTGGTTCTACACTGAAGTCACTCTTCTCGAATGCCATGAAACCTACTGCATCGAGTACTATTGGTACGGAGGCCAATGCAATAAGATAGCCAGCAAACCAACCAATTATGCTGATTACAGAGAGTTCTCTCATTATCATGGAACTAAGAGTTGACTCAGTCCCCCCTAACACTCTATGAATTGAGATTTCCCTTCTGCGCTGTTCCAATGAAAGAATCAGGCCATAAATCAGTACTGAAAATGAGAGGACCACAATTGGAATCATCAAAATGTAATCGAATACATTGATTATTCCGAGGAAGATATTGAGGAAAGTAATAGTTCCAGAAATCAGATCGTTATACTCCACCATAATGTCATTGCCAATTGTGTAGTTGACGCCCTCGACGTCTTCCTTCAACCCATCTAACCATTTTGTAGCAGCACTAGTAGAGGAGGCTGGTAATTCATTTCTGTCCACAGCTATTCCTAGGTACGCGTGATCATTATCCATCAGAGTTAGCTTTTGAGTCTCGTTCAGAACAGCATCTGTTACCATTAATGGATTGAACAGTAACGTCGGATTTCCAGCACCGCCTTCCTGATACACAGCGGCTACTTTCAGATTGGTAACCGTCATGTTGACTTGACAGAACAAGTATCCCGATTCTTGATTGAAGTACTCTTCACCGGGGCAATCGCTGAATCCTTGAGCGATACTTTCGTACCCGAGGTGGCCATATGTGTAAGAGAAGGTAAGGGAGTCTATGGTGTCATTAACTCCTACTCCTGCCTTTCCTGCAATCTTAGAAGGTAGGACAATCGAACGGTTAGCTTCTGCATCTTCTGACGAAGATGGCCAACTTCCATAAATCACCCTATTTGCATGGCGCTCGCCCAAATCTCCGTCCCAAATACCATCTCCGTAGAACCTTATAGGTCTCTTGTCATTGATTGGAGGTCCTGAGTCGAAGGCTTCTGGATATTCCCAACTAACATTGCTCCAATCCCCAGTACTACTGGAAACTTCTACGACGTTGAGTGGTTGGGGAACAAAGAACCCCTCATCGAAGAAACCGTTGACTCTGACACCTTGCCTTCCATACACCAAGCCACAATCGGATATCTCCTCCATTTGGACCAACTCAGTACAAACAGACTCCCACATAGCTGAGTCGTTGGTTCGACCCTCTGCTTCGGAACCAGGGTCGTCGGCGAAGTCGACTTTTCCGTCGAAAACCTCCTCCTGCAGTGAAAATTGCAGGAATGCCCCACTGAGTCCAGCGGAATATGCCAATACTGTGGTAATAACTAGGGATGCTAGGAAGACTCCTGCAAACACAGCGAGAACCCTTTCTCTTCCCTTCCAAGCACTCTTGGCGGACATAACCATGTTATCTGGGAATGAGAATATAATTTCCTTTATCGAGGCATTAGGAGGATTGTTGTCTGGAACGGAACCAAATCTGTTTCTCCTATTATCTCCCTCTAGGAGTAAAAAGATGAACATCATTAGTAATAAAAAGATGAAAAAGAGTAGTCCATAGATGAAATTGATGAATATTGGGATGATGCCGATGATAGGAAGAAGAAGCCACCAACCACTTCTGTCAGTATCATGTAAACGACGTATTGCGGCGGTTGTCAAGGCTAAATACCAGAATAAACTAACCAAATAAGGAAGATATGACAGAGGTTGAAAAATGATGGTGCTAAGTAGTTGTATATCCACAATTGATTCTAGGGTGGCAACAAAAATCCAGTAGGGAATGCAGACTAAGATGAATGCCCACGATAAGAGGATGTTTATCCATAAGAAGTGCCAGAACTCTGACCTTGATGCCCTGCCACCCCAATCTCCTGACTTTACCACACAGGTCTTCAAAGACCCGAGAACGGTCATTGCCTGAGATGGTCTGTGCTCTTCTTCGTAATACCCATTCATCACTAGTCACCCCCGACTCCCCATGCAGAGCGTATGTCTGAAGCAGCAGTGACTCCATCCTTCAAGAGAAGCATCCTATCTGCTTTGGAGGCTAGGTTTGGGTCATGAGTAACCATGAGTACGGAGATTCCGTAATCCTCACAGAGTTCCTTGAACAAGTCCAATATTCCTTCTGCACTCTTCACATCTAGATTACCCGTAGGCTCGTCTGCTAGAATAATTGGCCTTGATCCCGAGATTGCCCTTGCTATGGCAACCCTCTGCCTCTGACCACCTGAAAGTTGGTCTGGGATGAAATTCATTCTATCTTCAAGACCAACCTTGCTCAAGGCCTCTTTGGCTTGTGTCTCGGCCTCTGATGCTGACACCCCAGAGAGCTCTAATGCAAAGATGACATTGTCTAGAGCGGAGAGCCTGTCTATCAGATGATAGTCCTGAAAGATCCAACCTACTCCATTTCTTCTGACATCTACTACCTTGCTAGGGGGATCGGTTCCATATTTGAAATTCGAGAGGGAAATAAATCCAGAGTCAGCCTCCAGAAGACCTCCTATGATATTGAGTAGAGTTGACTTACCGCATCCAGAGGGGCCCATCAGCGCTACTAACTCTCCGGATTCTATCTCAAGGTCGATTCCCTTGAGAACCTCGAGTCGCCTTCGACCTGAGCCGAAGCCTTTGTGGAGATTCCTGACAGAAAGCACAGCCGTCCGACTAGACTTTGTTTAATATCTATTCTAGTCATTTGATTAGCAATGCTTGGTCAAACTTCAAGAGACATATTCAGTATGAATAATTGATGATGGAAGGAAACATGTCTAATCCTGGTTCTCAAATGCCGAATGAAAGTAACTCCGCAACTAGTATGATTGTTGGAACCACTGCTCTAGTACTAGTATTGCCTGTTGTGGTTATTTCTCTGATGGAATTACAATGGCAGATAGACATGGGGGCCGAATTTAAGTGGATAATTTATTCAATAATATTCTCGGTGACAATAATATCAATTTTAGCAATTTCAGGCGCACATATTACGGGATTCCTACCAACCGCTCTAAAGATTCCGTCTGGTGTATATTTGATGGCTCTGAGTGGACTTAATTTACTAGTGAGATTAAACGATTTTAATGATATCCAACCATACTATTCTACATCTTGGTTTGAGTTCATGCAACAGCCATGGGTACACGAGCCACTAGAACTATCTTTCTTGGGATTCCTGATCGCAGCCCTAATAATGAAGAAATAATTTAACTTCATTCTTTTCTAAAACTCATTCTGATTGACCATAAACCTAGAATTGCTGCAGCAAACCAAGCAATTTCCAGAATAAAAAAAGCCCATTCGTCAATTAGGTATGCTCGTACAGCAAGAAGTCCTGAACCTAGGGCCATCAGGATAAGATATGGCCACTCTTTGCTATTTAGTAGATCACGAGTTTCTAAAAAAAACGCACTGAGAATTAACATCATTCCAATGTAGGCTACAATTTCATTGTTAGCAAGAGTTGTGATTTGGTCGTACACAATCTCACCTGATTTATGAGAATCAAATTTCTTGACCAACTGCAGCCTTCAAAAGTCCTAGGAATGGAGGGCTGGGTCGGTTTGGTCTTGATTTGAACTCGGGATGGTATTGAGTTCCAACAAAGTACGGATGGTCTTGTAATTCCATAATTTCACAACGCTGCCCAGTCTCATCTTTTCCAACATACACTAGACCTGCAGCCTCGATTTGCTCAATCAATTCTGGATTGACTTCGTAGCGGTGACGATGACGCTCATCAACATGGTCAGCACCACCATAGAGGCGGCGGATCTTACAGTCATCAACAAGGAAGGGTGTTGGTTTCGTTCCCAAACGCATGGTTCCTCCCATGTGAGTTTTCGAAATTTCAGGCATGAATACGACTGCAGGATTAGGGGTGTCCTCATCAAACTCTGTCGAATTAGCACCCTCTAATCCGAGGACATTGCGACAGAACTCAATTGTTGCAATCTGTAATCCAAGACAAACTCCAAGGTATGGGACATTATTGATACGAGCATAGTTTGCAGCAGCAATCTTACCTTCTACTCCTCTAACACCAAAGCCACCAGGAACTAGAATACCATCAGCTGACTTCAATAGAGTCCAAGCCTCATCATGCTTCTCAGTTTTCTCAATAGGGTCCAGATCTGTTGATTCAATCCAATCGATGACTAGTTTGCGATCTACTGCAAAAGCGCTGTGCTGCAAGGCTTTGATAACTGAAAGATATGAGTCTGAAAGGCCTGTATATTTACCCACCATAGCAATGTGAACATCTTTTGTAAGAGTATCTACTTTGTCTGCCATTTCTTTCCAATCATCGAGCATCGGTAGCGAATCCGGCACTTCAAATCCAAGGTGGTTTGCAACCTTTGACAGAACTGATTGATGGTATAGAGAAATTGGAATTTGGTAGAGGTTCGACACGTCATGGGCAGATACTACTGCATCCTTCCCTACATGACAGAAGGCGGCCAATTTAGCTCTAGTCTCCTCCTCAAGTGGATTCTCAGAACGACATACTAGAATGTCAGGAATAATTCCCAGTCCACGCAATTCCTTGACTGTATGTTGGGTTGGTTTTGTCTTCTGTTCACCGACTGGCCCCATTACTGGAACTAGACTAACATGAACGAAGCAAACATTCTTTTGTCCAACTCTGAATTGGAATTGCCTTAGAGCTTCGATAAATGGTGCACTCTCAATGTCACCAACAGTTCCGCCCAACTCAATCACACAGGCATCGGGAGTTTGACCCGAACCATCTGCTGAGACATGCGCAACACGCTCAATCCATTCTTGAATTTCATTAGTAATGTGAGGTACGACTTGAACGGTCTTACCAAGATAATCACCTCTTCGCTCCTTATCGATGACATTGGCATATACCTTACCTGTAGTGATATTATTTTCACGAGTTAGGGCCAAATCTAGAAAACGTTCGTAGTTACCAAGGTCAAGATCGACCTCGCCGCCATCATCGAGAACGAATACTTCCCCATGTTCGAAGGGAGACATTGTCCCAGCATCTGAATTTAGGTATGGGTCAATCTTTACTGAACTGAGGCGCAGTCCAGCGGATTTCAGCAAAACGCCGATACTCGAAGCAGTTATTCCTTTTCCAAGTCCAGAGAGGACGCCACCCGTGACTATGACATACTTCATGCAATCAACGGGGTTTGAAGCCAACGTGTCTCGCATATCAACATTCGCCCGAATAAGGTGAAGGCGGTTGTATCACAAGTTCATGAATCGCCTGACCTCCGCTATCGGTTATGGCGGGAGCATCTGGGAATCGAATATTGGTTACTGGGGCCCTTGGACAAATAGGGACAGAGTTGGTTGAGGCTCTACGCTTACAACATGGAAAAGATGCTGTTGTAGCCAGTGATGTTCGAGATCTTCCTGACCATCCATGTGTCACAGGAGGGCCATACAGACATCTGAGTGTAATTGATGCAAATGGATTCGACAATATTGTTCGAGAAGAAGAAATAGGTACAGTTTACCATCTAGCAGCAATACTTTCGGCTACTGGTGAGAAAAAACCAGAATTATGTGAACGAATCAATGTAGGAGGCACAATTACTGTACTTGAAGCCGCTAGAAAACATCGATTACGCGTCTATGCACCATCATCAATTGCCGTATTCGGACCAGATGCACCTAAGCATGCACCGCAAGTGTGTTCACTGAATCCAACCACAATCTACGGAAAAACAAAAGTCACTGGAGAGCGACTGGCAATGAATTACTGGAAACAATACGGCGTCGATGTACGAGGAATTCGATATCCTGGACTAATCTCTTACAGGTCACCTGCAGGAGGAGGTACTACCGATTATGCAGTGGATATTTTTCATGCTGCTTTAGAAAATGGGCACTATGACTGCTTCGTCAAAGCCGAAACAAAATTACCAATGATGTACATAGATGATGCAATTCGGGCCACAATTTCTCTGATGGATGCACCTATCGATTCCATTGGAAGTGCTAGAGGGGGTTACAATATCTCAGGAGTTTCATTCACAGCAGGTGAACTAGCTGATGCCGTG
>NTJR01000027.1 GCA_002457595.1 Marine Group II euryarchaeote MED-G36 | reverse complement strand
GAAGCTCTTGATGGAATTGACAACAATTGTGATTTAATCATTGATGAAGGTTACAACTTTACTGATCGAGATAATGATGGACTGAAGGATTGGCCAGAATTTCATATTCACGGAACCGAATATTTGGATGATGATACCGATGATGATGGACTAACTGATGGAGATGAGGTTCTCGTACATGGATCGAATCCTCTAATTTACGATGTAGATGCTGATTTCGATGGATACCAATGGTTCCTAGATTGTGATGATAATGATGAATATAGAAATCCGAGCCTACCCGAATTGCTTGATGGAATTGATAATGACTGCGACTTGATAATAGATCAGGATCTTTGGATTCTCGATACTGATTTTGATGGACTAGATGATTACAACGAATATCATAATATCAGCACTAATCCATATGATGGCGACACAGATAATGATGGATTACCTGATGGTTATGAATTAGAGATATCATCAAATCCTCTTGTCTTCGATCCAGATAATGACGGAGATGGAGTCTATTGGTTCAATGATTGTGACGACGATGATGAAGAGAAAAAACCATTTGGAACAGAAGAGCTAGATGGGAAGGACAATGATTGTGATGAAATTATCGATGAGGATTTCTATGAGATTGACACTGATCAGGACGGACTATCTGATTATGAAGAATATCACAATTATTCAACTAATCCCTATAACATCGACTCGGATGAAGATGGACTAGAAGATGGATTTGAGATTAAGACTTCAAAGTCAAATCCTTTAGTCTACGACTTCGATCGTGATGAGGATGGATTTTTTGCTTTTGAGGACTGTCAGGATTTGGATGCAACGATTAATCCTGATGTTCAAGAAATTTGGAATGGTTTAGATGATGACTGCAATAACATCGTTGATGATGAGGATAAATTGAATAGAAAATCTGCTATCAGTCAAATCATTTCATCCGGTGTTTGGGATTCTGTTAATCGCTCTTTTTCAATAAATTTAGATGGAATACCTAATGAGATTGATGAAGTAATAGTATGGGAAATGGAAGGGGTAAATCTTTCAGATAATGTAACTAATGACGGTATGCGCCTACATATTCAAATTATTGATTGTGAAAACAGGAATTGGGAATTAGCTAAAATTCTTTGTCGAGAGGGCGATGGAAAACGACAAATAAATGCAACCATAATTGATTCAGGAATTGAAACTAAATTCCAATGGGAAATTGATGTTGAGGTTTATGTCGAACCACCAACCCTAATCGACTCATTACTGTCATTTTTTGGTTCAACAATAGGCATTATTTGCATACTAATTCTGATTCTTACTATTGTTGGTGGTATTGCATATGGGGCGCATAGAATAAACCTAAATCAGAGAGTCACCGATGCATATAGCGAATTCCAAATCGACCATAGACCTAGAGGGGAATCACCTGAACATCGTTCTGTAGAATTACCTTCAGCACCAGACTTGAGTTATCTATCACAATATCAGAATGAAAAGGAGGAACCTCTCTTGGTTAATGCTACGGTTGTAACTGAATCCATTGAGAGTGAAGTACCACTTCTAGTCACAGCAACTGTAGTATCTAAATCACTAGAAGAAGAATAATCACGCTTCATCTGCTTCTTCTTCAGCTGCTGCTCGCAAGTTATCTCCCCATTCTGCATCGGGAGATCCACCTTCCCATACCCCTTCAACGGAGATGTCTTCAATCTCTTCATCTTCTCTCCACGGTGGTTCGCCATCTGTTCCTGAAAGAACTAGAAGACCTTCCTCATCAAGCCGACGTTGGACGGTTTTCACTGCCTTAGTGATTGGAATCAAATGTCCAATCGGAGTGCCGGTGGTGACGAATGGGTGAGTTGCAGAACAAATCATTAGACCTTGAGTTGGTGACTTAACTTCCATCATCTGACCTGGATTTTCGGGATCTGAAACAGTAGCTACAACCTCTCCTTCCTCAACAAAAGATCCGGCTGGAGCTAACACATCAAGTAAGCCTCCGTAATCGGAACGTATCCATACGGAACCTGAAGCAAGAAGACGGAATCGAGGTCTGCTTGGATATCCGGGAATCATCTTGAGACCCCTTAAAACATTGAGAATCCCATATAATGCAACTTGAATTGATTCAGGATCTGATTCGTCTGAACCACCTCCCTCATAAGTTATGCAACTTATTCCAGATTCATCAGAAATACGACGTAAAGAGCCCTTCGGACCTTCGCTGTCTAGAATCAATTCGATACCAAAAGCACGTGCAGAACGATTACTTAGTCGATTTGCAAGGTTGGCTCTTATTTGGGGCATATTTGTTCGGCCAAGTGCTGCGGTATGCAAATCTATGATATGATCACTTGTAGAAAATAATTCACTCCATAATCTGTGAGCCACTCTCGAAGTAGTGTTACTATTTTCTTTCCCAGGGAAAAAGCGATTCAAATCTCTTCCATCACTCATATATCGGGTAGATCGGCGGTATCCAGGCATGTTGACAATAGGGATTATGCGGATTGTTCCGGCTACTGATGACGGATCTATTGCCATACCCTCTCCCATGATATTTGCTGATTGTAAATATGTAAGAGCGAGAGGGCCAATAAGCTCATTTCCATGAATTGCACCTATGATTGTAACTACCGGCCCAGGACGAGTTCCATGAACCACAGTAATTGGAATGGGCCACGATTCACCAATTTCAATATCCATTAAATCAAATTCAACTTGGCGAATTGTCCCTGGTTTCACAAGTTTACGACCAATTCGATGAGATTTCCAATTACTCGACCTAGACCATTTCTTTGGAGTTGAACCAGGTTCCTCTAGAGCCTTTTCAATCTCCTTACGGCGGCGTTGAGGGATTTGATTAGCTACCTTAAGAGGGCGATGCCTACGCCTTTTCACCCTAGGTACAGGAATATTATCACCCTCTCCATCAGTAGGGCTAGGGTCGTCAGAAGATGCCGCCAATGACCTTGTGGAGAGTGGGCGAAATATGATTGTTAGGCAAAGAATGCCTGTCGAAATTGTTGAATGGGGATACTCATGGGGAGTCAATGATGTGTACTGATGAGACACCTTCTGTGCAAGAGACATATGCACCAAACAGTATCTGCTTCGGTTGTGGACCTGCTAATAAGAATGGATTGAGAATTCGTTCACTAAGGTCTGAAAGTGGATTAAAAATGCGATTTACACCCACCTTAGAACATCAAGCATTTCCTGGAATGATCAATGGTGGAATAATTGGTGCACTTATGGATTGTCACGGAAATTGGACAGCGGCAATTGCTCTCATGGATGCTGCTGAAGATTCGCAGCCACCCTGTACCGTAACCGCCAACTACAACATCAAACTCCGTCGACCTACCCCCTTAGGTCAGGAACTAATTGTTACTGGAGAAGTAACAGAACTCAAAGAAGATAGAGCCACTGTCAAGATGACATTGATGGCCGAAGACAAGATTTGTGCCACTGGTGAAGGACTTTTCGTAGCAGTTACAGAAGGTCATCCCGCATTTCATCGCTGGAATTGAATTCAAAATTCAAACCCCATCAATCAGTTTTAGTTTTCTCATTAAGCCCTAGACATCCTTTAGAACGGCGGATTCTGAGTTTATTCGTGGCCGCTGGTGAAGACCTTGCTCCGGTGTCTCTCGCAGACATCGAATTAGATTCGCGGTTGATTCAATTTTTGAAATCGGAATGGGGCATAGAAGAGTTGTTTCCGCCTCAGCAAGAGGCTCTTCCCTATTCTCTATCTGGAAGAAATTTGATGCTAACAATTCCTACTGCTAGCGGTAAATCACTGGTAGCTCATTTGACTATGATTCAGAGACTACTTACTGATCTTGAAGGATGTAGAGGTTTGTACATTGTACCACTCAAGGCTCTAGCATCAGAAAAAGTCGAGGAGTTACGCGAATTAGCCGGATTGGTGGGGCTAACTGTTGGAATCGCAATAGGCGATAGAGGAGGCGAGGCTGATAAAATTGAAGAGGCTGATATTTTAGTCTGTACGAGTGAAAAATTAGATTCTTTATTGAGAACAAGAGAGCATTTAATAGAAAAAATTGGTATCGTTGTTTCGGATGAATTCCACCTTTTACATGACATTGGCAGAGGTCCAACTCTTGAGGTTCTACTATCAAGAATCAGACATTCAAAACCTGAAGCACAGATTATTGCACTATCCGCGACTGTTGGCAATGGTGCTCAAATAGCAGAATGGTTAGATGCTAAACTAATTGAATCCGAATGGCGACCAATTCAACTTCATTCAGGTACACTAACTGGTTTAGATGTCAAAGTTCATCGTATTGACGGACCTGAAGATAGTGAGTGGCCAGAACCTAGAACCATAGAAGGAAAGAAAACTCGTAAACTTCAGGCCGTTCTTGACGATACTGTAGATGCCGGAGGGCAAATTCTAATCTTCGTTAACTCCCGTGCATCGGCTCAAAAAGAAGCCCGAGAATTGGCTAAACATGTTGACAAAGGAGTCAAGCAAAACTCTTCTAGATACAGCAATAGTATGGCAGAAGAATGGGATTCTATAGCCCAAAACTTGACTCAAAGAGAAAACATGTCGGCTATGGGAAGAGCATTGGCTAATTCGGTAAAAGGAGGTGTTGCCTTTCATCACGCGGGATTGACTTCTGCACAGCGGAAAACCATAGAAGATTCATTCAGAAACGGCACACTTCTAGCTATTGTTGCTACACCGACTCTTGCACAAGGTGTCAACTTGCCCGCACGAAGAGTGATTGTCAGAGATTATCGAAGATGGAGCAGTGTGGCAGGAGGATCAATGCCCGTTCCAGTGATGGAAATAAGGCAAATGTTGGGAAGAGCAGGACGGCCAAAGTACGACAATGCTGGGGATGCTTGGATTATTGCGAAGGATAACGATGAGGAACTGAATCTCGTAGATAGATATCTTTTGAGTGATGCCGAGGTTGTCACATCTAAACTTGCTAATCCTTCTGCTTTGAGGCCCGAAGAGGATCCTGCTCTTCTGACTCATATATTGTCAATTATTGCTACGAGTGGAATTAGAGATAGAGACGCACTGAGTGGGTTCTTTGGAGAAACATTTCTCGCTACTCAAATTGAAAGTGATACGCTAGAATCGAGAATAGATGACGTAGTCAGTTGGTTAACAATAAATGAAATGATAACTAGAATGGGGGAATCTAAAGAGGTTCTAGACCGAATAAAAAATCGGCAAAATAAATCACCGAGAGAGGAGGAGAATTGGCAAGATGAAATGCCTACTTGGGCAAAAACTAGTAGTTCAATACCTGGACTTGAGATTACTGAGAAAAAAGAAATCTCCTCAACATCACTCGCCCCTCGTAAAGGGCCAGCTATCTTCGGATTTAGAAAGGCAAGTCTGCAAACTGAACGTGAGGAATCTTTACCAGATTCAGCAGCGATGACCTATGAGGCTACTGCGCTTGGACAGCGAGTTGCAAGATTGTACCTCAATCCAATCTCAGGAAGAATAATCCAAGATGGATTGAAAGTAGCTATGAATGTAATGAGAGGCGTTGACGACATTCATCAGATATCTCCTCTAGGTCTTCTTCACCTAGCGGCCTGTACACCTGATTTCATAACATTGTGGCCTCGGAAAGAAGAATGGGACCAAATTAATTCTGCAATTCATAATCATGAAAGAGAATTCCTTGCTGAACCTGTTGATTCGGACCAGGAAAGAAGGATGAAGGGTGTACTAGTACTCCAAGAATGGATTGAAGAGACAAAGATGGATGACCTTGAGAATCGCTGGAATGTACAACCCGGCGATTTGCGAAGTAGAGTTGATCTAGCAGAGTGGTTACTGTTCGCAATGCGTGAAATTCTCTCGGAAGATGAAGAACAGCGTTATCTTGATCCAGAAGGTCATCGAAATTTGGTTGATGCGATTAGTGAACTACATCGCCGCGTAAGATATGGATGTAGATCAGAACTACTAGGATTAGTGACAATTAGAGGTGTGGGCAGAACTAGAGCAAGAGAAATGGTGAATCTACTAGGTGTTGAAACGGCTCTAGATGTTGCTTCTCTAACTGAAAAAGATCGTTCTAAGTTAGCAGATATTCGTGGCTGGAGTCCGAAACTTGTGAGCAATATTGTTACTGAAGCTACTAGAATTTCTCGAAGAAGGTAATGAGCGGCATAATTCATCAGTCAGAAGCCTTCGCCGGACGTGGAGAAATCACATCGGGTACCGTGGTTCCCCGCCTGGGGTGTCAGGTTTCGAGAGCCAATAGATGACCCAATGGAGGTAGTTACTCTATTCAATGAATGGAGACCGAATGAACGCTGGCTTCTGATGGCTTTTGATGTCGCTGCGAGCGAAGTTCACTTGTGGACTGTCTGGCATGCACTAAGACGTAGGGAAATTTCAGAGAGTATGACTTCTAGAGCACCAGATACTGAATTCTTGCGTATTTTATCGGGCACTCATCAAATTAGAACGGCATTTGAACGAGCGGGATTGACTAGTGGGGATGAAAAGGCTTGGATTGTCCATATTCCGGAATTGGAAATAGGGGATGGTTTTGCTAATATTGAAATTCCGAGAGACATTTACAATGATAATACCAAAGAATTCGAAAGATTACAACTACATCTGAAGGCTTCATTGGTTGTACAAAGACCAAGACCGAGTAATGAGGGATTAGTTAGAATTGGTGTAAGGAATAATGGAGATGAAATTTCATTTGAGCACATAGAGAATGCCTTCCTTAATCATGCTGCTATGGCTGATATGCATGGTTGAACCCTCGGGGGTCAAACTGATAGACAAGTGATTTCACCAGCAACAGAGGGATGAGGATTAGATGGGATTCGTACCAGATGAGTTAGACGGTAGTTCTTGGATTGAAATCGAGCCTTATATGAATGACCTAAGGAATAGGGAACTTTCTTGCTCAAGTTGTTTGGAGACATTCATTCATGACCGATCTGCTCTTTCAGAAATCATCTCAGAAGCTAGAGCCCGACTTTACATCAATATGACTTGTCACACTAATGATGAGAAGATTCAGGAAGCATGGATGAACTTTGTTGAGAATGTACAACCTAAGTTGTCCGAATATAGTGATATTCTAAACAAAAGAATAGTTCAGCATCCATCGATTGATGAATTGCCAGAGCGTTATGGTATTCTAATCAAAGGACTCAAAACTGACATTGAAATTTTCCGTGAAGAAAATATTCCTCTTCAAACTAAGGTTACAAAACTTGATACAAAATATGACGAAATTTGTGGAGCTCAAATTATTGATTTTGATGGAGAAAAAAAGACAATTCCTCAGATGGCAATATATCTTGAAAACACAGATCGCTCTGTTAGAGAGGCGGCTTGGCGTGCCGTTGCACAAAGAAGATTCGAAGATTCTGATAAATTATCAGAAATCTTTGATGAAATGATTCAGATAAGACATCAGATAGCTACCAATGCGGGATTCGATGGGTTTCAGCAATATATGTTCGCTGCAATGCATCGATTTGATTACACAATCGAAGATTGTCTAGAATTCCATAATTCTATCGAAGTTGTATGTCAACCACTACGTCATAAGACTGATGTAGAACGAATGCAAGAACTCCAACTTAAGTCACTCCGTCCTTGGGATATGGGAGTGGATGTGAAAGGAAGAACACCTCTAAAACCATTCATTAGTGTACAAGATTTAGTCGATGGCTGCTCTAGAATGTTCCACTCAATGTCTGAAGAATTAGGAACGCTTTTTGATAAATTAGATGCGAATGATTGCTTAGACTTAGATAGCCGGCCTGGAAAGGCCCCCGGTGGTTACCAGTATTACCTACAGAAGAGTAGGATGCCATTTATTTTCATGAACGCAGCAGGAACACAACGAAATGTTGAGACAATGATTCACGAGGCTGGACATGCATTTCACTCGTTCTACAGCGGCCATCTGGATCTAATTCATGAGCGAAACTCGCCGATTGAATTTGCAGAGGTTGCGAGTATGTCTATGGAACTTCTAACCCACCCTCAATGGGATGAGTTCTATTCGAAAGAAGATGCAAATAGAGCAAGAAGAAACCATCTAGAAGATATCATCGCGTTCATGCCTTGGTGTGCAACAATAGACGCCTTCCAACATTGGATTTATGCAAATCCAAATCATTCCCGTGAAGAAAGAGAACAGAAGTGGCTGCAACTTGGAGAAAGATTTGGAGCAAAATTAGACCATAGTGGCTTAGAAGACTATAGAAAATTATCATGGCAAAGACAAGGCCACCTCTTCGGAGTCCCATTTTACTATGTTGACTATGGAATAGCCCAACTAGGTGCACTTCAGATGTGGCAATATCACCGAAATGATGCGGCTGCCGCTCTGACAAAATACAAGTCTGGACTTTCTCTAGGATATACAATGGGACTTGCTGATTTATTCAAGGCCAGCGACTTGTCACTATCCTTCAGTGAAGAGCACGTTAGAAACCTAATCGGAGAAATTGAAAACACATTAGATAAAGTTCCAATTTGATTAATAATTGAAGACAAGCAAATAGAGAAATTGATGAACTTGATTCTAAACGGAAATCCATGTCAGAACACACGCTAGTACAGAAATTGATTGCAGAATTTGTTGGAACCTTCTTTTTAGCACTCACTATTTGCACTGCAGCAGTTCATGGTTCTGCAGGTGATTACGCACCTTTTGCCATTGCATCTACACTCATGGTTATGATTTATGGTTTAGGTCATGTTTCTGGTGCTCACTTCAATCCGGCCGTAACAATTGGAATTTGGTTGAGGGGAGCATGTGATAAAGAAGAAGTAGCTCCATATATAGCAACCCAAATTATTGCTGGTTCTTTAGCTGCTATATCTTCATCTAATATTCTAATTACTAATCCAAAACCGGATGCTCTTGAAATGAATACCCTTTCTGCATTAGGAGCTGAATTTTTCTTTACATTTGCTCTAGTGTTTGTTATTCTAAATGTAGCCACTAACGAAGAAAATTCTGGAAACCAATACTATGGTGCTGCAATTGCGTTCGTAGTACTTTCAGGAGCACTCACAGTAGGTGGGATATCAGGAGGCTCTTTCAATCCTGCCGTTACATCTGCACTACTAGTGAGTGATGTTCTAGAAGTAACTGATATATGGATACATTTAATCCCACAAATTACTGGAGCAGGTGTTGCAGTTTTAGCGTACAGAGCTATTGAATAGAAAGATCTTGTTCGGACCCCAAGGGCCTCAAAATCAATCTTTGAGACCCTCGGCAGTCACGGTAAACACGGCCTCTCCTTCTGGAAGATTCGGGCTATCAACTAGGCGAGCAATTCTTCGCCCTCCCTTTGACTTCCTCAAATAGAGGCGGAATGTACTTGCATGACCAACAATGTGTCCTCCAATGGCCTTGGTTGGATCTCCCCACAATGCATCTGGTCTGGACATAACTTGATTAGTAACAAGAACTAGTGCATTATGAACATCTGATAATTGCTTTAGTTCCTTCAAGTGACGATTGAGTTTTTGTTGACGGGGAGCCAACTGACCTCTCCCCACATATTCTGCACGGAAATGACTGGTGAGAGAATCTACAATTATCAATTTAACATCAATATTTTTGGATGCCCTCTTGATCTCATCAACTAGGAGCATTTGGTGTGCTGAATTGTAAGCACGAGCAACATGAATCCTGTCAAGAACCTGGATTGGATCCAAACCAACTCCCTCAGCCATTTGAGCGATTCTCTCAGGACGGAATGTATCTTCTGTATCTATGTAGAAAACCTCTCCATCAAATCCACCTTGCTCAAGAGGAAGTAATGTGTTAACAGCTAACTGATGGCCTATCTGTGTTTTTCCACTACCAAACTCACCGTATACCTCGACAATTGCTTGGGCTTCGAAGCCTCCACCTAATAATTCGTCAAGAGCAGCAGATCCGGAAGTCAGTTTCTGTACTTCACTTCGGCGTTCAAGTAGAGTGTTTCCAGAAACGAATCCACCAATATTTGCCAATTTCTTTGCTCCTTGAATTATCTTTGAGGATACTGCCTCACCAAGTTCAGCTTGTTCACCTAATTCAGTAGGGCTCATTACTGCAATTGCAAGTAATTCGTCGAATCCTGCTTCTCGTAATTTTTCTGCGGTCGCAGGTCCCACACCTGGTAAGTCCTCTATGGTTGCTTGTTGTTCATCAACATCAATCATTATCGAACCGTCGTCTTCTTCCATTTTCTCACTCGCTGT
The DNA here is from genome assembly GCA_002457595.1 of Marine Group II euryarchaeote MED-G36. GTDB lineage: Archaea > Thermoplasmatota > Poseidoniia > Poseidoniales > Thalassarchaeaceae > MGIIb-O1. Next base: position 5,504 of record NTJR01000027.1, on the reverse strand, counting down.
CTTTTTGGCCATCTATCTCGCCTTTCCTACACCTAATCTGACTTCCTTTCGGTATATGAAGAACTGATTGACCCCCTTCACTAGATTGAAAGTGAAATCGGCGGTCTATAAGCGAGCAGTGTGTTATTATTTCACTTTCACTTTGTAATTTTTTGTATTAAATGTAATTCTAAATTCTTCGATTTGCATTACTTATTGATTAGAGGGAAATGGTAGCGAGTGGTGGATTTGAACCACCGGTCTCCGGGTTATGAGCCCGACGAGATAACCTGGCTACTCAAACTCGCTAGCCATCCCTGAGGCATCGGTTATTTGAACAGCGCGGGATAACAGAATCACTATGAGTTTCAAAGCAGAACAGTCTTGAGCAGTCTGCTACCCGGCAGAAAGGGAGCGGACATGAGTAATCGAATGTTGATTCAGAATTCATCGATGGTAATCGGTGGTCGTGTTGTCGATGGTGACCTAAGAGTTGTAGGTAACACAATTAGCACAATTGCAGAAGGAGGAGGGCTTTCTGCAGATTCTGGCGAAGTCATTATTGATGCTGAAGGATTGTTCCTTTTACCAGGGGCAATTGACCCACAAGTACACTTCAGAGAACCAGGACAGCCTGAGAAAGAAGATATTGGTAGTGGAAGTCGTGCTGCCGCAGCAGGAGGAGTCACTTCTTTCTTAGATATGCCAAATAATTTCCCTGCTGCTACCACATTGAAGGCAATGCAATCAAAGATTGATTCTGCTGCTCGTAATGCAGTAACTCATCACGGCTTCTTTATCGGAGCAACGCCGAACAATGTCAGTGATTTGCAAGATGCAGTAGGTACTCCCGATAATCCTTCACCAACTGATGGGGTTTGTGGAATCAAGGTATTCATGGGTAGCAGTACTGGAGATCTTCTTGTTCATCAACAAAAACATCTTGAGAATATTTTTGCCAATACTGGTGGAATAATCGCAACACATGCTGAAGATGAAGACCGACTGAATGAACGCTGGCCCGAATTCCAACATAGAACCGACATCGCTGCCCATGCCGAATGGAGGGACGATACCTGTGCGCTAATGGCAACTCAGAGAGCTTCTGCACTTGCCAAGGATCATGATCACAGATTACACGTTCTTCATCTTACTAGTGGAATAGAAGCGGATTGGTTGGCTTCAAACAAAGGAGACCTAATCACCACTGAAGCTTGTCCACAACACCTCACATTCGATGATACCGATGTTGAGCGAATTGGTACTCGGATGAAGATGAATCCTCCTATTCGCTACTCACACGATCGTGACACTTTGTGGAAGCGACTGAAAGATGGAACGATTGATTGTATCGCCACCGATCACGCTCCACACACACTAGAAAACAAAAACCTAGGATTCCCAAAGGCACACTCGGGAATGCCAGGTGTTGAAACATCTCTACCATGCATGCTAACACATGCTTCAGAAGGCATGTGCTCAGTCACAGATGTTGCTCGTTGGATGTGTGAAGGACCAGCTAATGTCTATGGAATGGAAGGTAAAGGAAGACTCGCTGAGGGCTACGACGCTGACCTCATTCTAGTCGACATGGAGACAAGGCGAGTCATCGAAGATTCAGACACTTGGACTCGAGTTGGCTGGTCACCGTACGCAGGGTGCGAACTTACTGGTTGGCCAATCTATACGATCGTTGATGGTCAAGTTGTTCACCAAAGACAGAGAGATGGACCTCTAAGAGGCACGGCCGTAGCATCCGCAGGAAGTACAGGCCGGCCTCTAAGGTTCAGATAATCCTAAGCAATTTCTCAGGACCCTTCAGGATCTGTTCCATCACCCGATGGTGACTCAGATTCTTCAGAGTCGGCTACCTCGACTTCGTCATCGTAGTATTTTTCTGTAATCGCTTGGCCTGGAATCTCCAGTTCAACAATTGGTGTTAGGTCATCGGTTAGATGAACTGTAGCACCAAGAGCAGAGAAGGCATAGACATAGTCTCCCATGAAGATTGAACGGCGGATACTGGTTGTGCTACCATACCACCAATTAGACAAACCATTTTCGTTGTAGAAGCTTGAATGGTTTACATCACCATGAAGAGAGAGAGTTAGATTCTCGGTATCAACCTCGATTAACTTCAGCATAGAGACATACTCGTAACCGTAGTGAGTATAGGTGACCCCGTTTTCGATTATCTCATCGTAGATGTATCTCTGAGTAGACAGAGGTACTGCGAGTAAATTTTCTGGTGCCCAGTAGGTGAATGCCTTATGCTCGTAGGTCGCTTCCGACCAGGACCAAGACCAACCACAACTGCGCACATTTTCACAGTTCTCATCAGTATAAGCAGGGGAAATAGGCAATGTATCTGCGAGGGTAGGATTAGTTGGATCGCTAACGTCAAACAGAGATATCTGAGTCACTGACCAATCTAGGCCTAATCCATCCTCACCGCCACCAATTCCTATGGTTAGTAATGTATTTTCATCTACTGGATGAATGTAAGTTGACACACCAGGGATTTCTAACTCTCCTAGAATTGTTGGATTGGACGGGTCGGACAAATCAATGACCCAGAGCGGGTCCATGTTTTCGAACGTTACAAGATATGCGCGGTCACCCATGAATCGAGCGCTCCAAATTCTCTCACCCTCGGCTATGTCTCCGATATGACCTATCTGTTGTAGTTCTGCGGAGTCATCTTCACACCCCTCAGGAATCATGCATTCAAATGCCTCAAGTGTGAACACATTGTTAGTAGGACCAGTCCAATTATCGGTATCCATCCACCATCGGCCCCACATGTCTTCAGTTGTAGCAACACGGATTACTCCAATACTCTCAGAAAGAGAAAATTGGTCTTGAACCGTTCCAGCCACACGACCTGAGGCAACATACGTGGTCGAACCAGCTTGGCTGATGTCGAAAGCATGGATATTTGTAGCATCCTCAAATTCTGTGTTTCTCCAGAACCACCACCAGTCATTGGCAGGCTCAGCGAGAATTAGTACATCTTGAGAAGCATAAACATGAGCCCAAGAAGATGCTATATGATCAACTTCAACTTGTATATCTTCAGAAAGCATCTCAATTGTCATTATCGAAGTGAAGCCACGCGCAACACTGTCTGTACTGGCAGCAAACTCCGAGCAGTCATTTGAAGTGGATGAGTGTGAAATAAAACCTGCAGAGGTCATTTCGTAAATGTGAGGAGCAAAATCATCCATTGTCAAAGAGTCGATGACTAGGAGATTATTGTTGATTGTCTCATTAAGATGAAAAGACCATGCTGCCATCCTTGCATCCTCATCTTCAATAGACCAGTAGTCAGAAGGAAGGTCAACCCAGTATCGTAGACCGTCAAAGTTTGCATAGTTGTGAGTTACCGAACGAACAGTACCATCAACCATCCTTGCAGTGTGATAGTTTCCTTCAATGTACAACTCACGCTCTACTTGAGGATCTGCGCGGTCAGTAATATCTACAACGGTATACTTGACCAAGTTCTGAACCCGGTAGTAAGTGTAGACATTGTCTCCTTCACCCCATTGTACCTCTTCCATCAATTCTGAACGGAGAGGATCATTTTCATCGAGACTCCAAGCGTTAATCGTTGATGCAATGACTATTCGATCTCCATCAATCATCATCTGCATTGGATAACCTTGTAGAGTTAGGTTTGACTCAAGAGTCAATTCACCAAACTCAGGAACTCCCATGATTACCAGAAGATTTCCATTCAACATGTAGATGTGATATCCATCTGTCTTCAGGAAGTCAGCCTCATCCACACCTGCTTCCTGATTATTAGTTCCTGAGTAATCGCCTTCTCGAGAGGCTGAATTCCCGCCGTCACTTTCTGCAGCAGTTCCAGTAGCGCCGTCCTCAGCGAAAGCAATATCATCTTCCAGCCACATCCATCCGCCACCAATCCAGTGATAGTAGGATTCTTGATCTAGTCGAACCAACATTTCATTTTGTAGAGAGTCTTTGAGATCATCCAGTAAGGTGTCGCAGTCATCATATTCTTCCAGTACAGCATTTTCACCACGAACTCGTTCCGGCAAATCGATTTGAGGATAATCACCAATTACGATATCGATTGTATCATCAATTTCTTCCACTATATCATCAATTGCTGCTAAACAACCAGATGTCAGCATCATAGTGAGTACGAGCAAAGTCGCCGTTTGGGTTCGTTCCATGTCTAAACCGAATGATACTCTGGATATCAATAACTTGGTAATATGATTTGACAATATTTCCCTTATGCATGTACGGTAATCGTTTGAAATCCGGGGTTCGGGTTGCTAAACCATGGCGTTGGAGCTGGATTTCCTGTGTCATCCTCCTCAAGTTCCTCGGCTTTCGTTTGTTCAGCTATCCCCACCTCCAGGACGGAGGCGAGACCGCCTGCCCCAACCATGAAGATCAAGGCGGCAAAGTGTATGTCCGCATTCCGGTGCATCAAACCCCTATCATCGTCATCTGCATGATAAGTGACTTGGCTTCTTGAGTCGGCCTTGCATCATTCACAAAAATTAGTGGATTTGAATTTTTGAGTATACAAAAAATATCATAGAGAGGGGCACTCTCTCAATTGTATGAGTATGGTTGTTGATGTACTCGATTTTCTATCTATTGCAGGGTGCTTTCTACCTATCCTCTATTTCCTTTATCTTTGGATAAGATTCGGGTGGTCAGGGGCTTGGGTAAAGGTAGACATGCTTTGGCACAACCAAGCTGGCAGCAAGTATCCTTTCGAGAGTGATGAAGAGGACAAGCATACGAATAAAGATGAGTAATTCACAGGATAGTACAATGTGTCGTGTGAACTTTCATTAATTCTGTAATTATCCGATGAACATGCACAAGGTACCAAAGCTGGTTCTTGGCCTTGGTGGGATTCTCTTTGTTATCGGTTGGGCAATCATCATGATGGATCCTATGGGTGTAGACTCCTCTTCTCCATCAAGCGAGGATTGGAGTGGTACATTGATGTTTGAAGACTCTACTCCAACTACTTTTGAAAGCGAGTTCAAGTGGGCTGCAACCTACAACGTATTTGTTCAGGATGGTTCAACCGTCACGGTTGAGGTACTCAATAGTGATATTGATGATATTTTCTGGCCTTGTGAATTAGATGACGAATGTGATGAGTTCGATGTTGATGGGCACATCAATGGCTACCATTACATCGGTGAATTGGATTTCGAAGAGGAAGGCACAGGCATATACAATCCATTTACAAAGAGTGGCACATATGAGATTAGTTTCACTGAAGAGAATGGTGAAACTGTCAATGTTATGATTCGTGAAGATACAAGTTTCGAAGGATTCCTTGCCGTTGCCGGCGGAGTTATCAGCTGCTTTGCTGGTATCATTATCCTCATCATTGGCAGCATTTTGTCAAAAGTGATGAAAGAGAATCCAAAAGTGGAACTCACATCAACTGTGAGCGATGAACCAAGAGTTAGCAATTCAGAAATAAGTAAGAGTGAGATTGGCTTAATCAAGAGTGGTTT
>NTJR01000026.1 GCA_002457595.1 Marine Group II euryarchaeote MED-G36 | reverse complement strand
CATCCTGTGGCTCCTCCTTTGACTGTGATTGTCCTTAGAATTTTAGCGGCTCTCCTTCTCAAGTCCACATCTTCTTCTCTGATTAGTTCATCAAGGTGTAAACAACCGGTTTCAACCCAATTTGCGGCCGTTTCTTTTAATGTGACAAAGGCATCATCTCTATGTTGCTTTCGAGAATCTCTAAGTTCTCTCCGAAGGATTTCTTCGCATCCTGATGGGAACACGGGAGCGGATTTTCTTAATGCTAGACGTGCTTCTCTACGGACCTCATTATCGTTCTCTTGTAGCCTATCTGAGAGGTAAAGAAACAAATTTTCATGTTTCTTTATAGCGAATGATGGCAGTGATTGAAGTGCCGCAATTCGAATATCGGCATCATCATCATCTAGAGCATTACAAAGTGCTTCGTGGGCTGAATTTATCTGTGACGGAAGAACGCGATTTAATGCGAGAATTCCATCAATTCTCCTAGCAAGACCTCCTCCTTGGTAACGTGGTATTTCTACCATCGTAATGTTCCCCGAAGCCAAAGGTATGATTTCTTGAAGAGGAATGCGCTGCCAAGTCCCAGAATCTGGTAACATAGACCGAATATCGACTTGTTTACTGACTCTTTTCTGGTGTATTGGCCGCCCTGTCTTGGGGTCGCGAGCGATGTAATCTCGGGCCATAATGGGGAGGCCGGAGAGCACGCCCCCTATTCAATAGAATGTTGATACGTTCTGCTAGTAAAACTCAAGCCGGATGAATATCGGACTTGATTTGGAATTACCATGAGTGCAGTTGATGAGGTCAGTCAATTGCTATTCTCAGTCTTTACTAATAGGCCGCGAAATCTAATTTTTCGTGTTGATTTGATACGCTCTTGGTCACTTGATATGCAATGGTTTACTCCTCGTGAGGCTGAAAAAATTGTCAATAAACTGGTAGAATCTGGTTGGCTAGTTGAAGAAGGAGAGGGGCTTAGCCCCGCCCAGGGATTAGAATTAACTGCGCCAAATCTTGGCTGGAGGCCGATATCCAGAAGGCTACTAGAAGTCCCTGCAAATGAAATAAAAGAATTACAATCCTCTGTGATTTATTCTACTCCTATAGTATCCACAAAAATTAATTCTGAGATAGATGAAAATATTTCCTCAACTAAGCTTTCTAAACCAATTGTGAAAATAGATAGTAATAATGAACATTCAACTAAAAGTTATTCCATAGATCGGGTAGAAAGAAGCATCCCTATTCTAATCCAACTCATTTCCAAAGAATCAGGGTTAGAGTCCAAGGAAGTTGTGCGCAGGGCACAAAGAAAGAGAAGAGCATTGGTTCCAGTTACACTATGGATGGCCCTTGCTCTTGTTGCTAGAGAACAGGGATTAGATATGAACAAAATTTCTTCTGCTATAGACAATGTATCAGAATAGTTACTCACCATTAGCAGTTCTTACTTCTGCTGCTAATAGGCCTGGTAATACCAGTAGGGCTAAAATCAGAGAGAAAGCAACCGAAATAGAACTGACTAATCCAAAGTCCCTGATAACTGGTACTGGTGAAAGTAGTAGAACCATGAATCCACAGATTGTAGTCCCAGCAGACATTACGAGAGATGCTCCAGTTGTTGAATACATATTTCGCATGGCAGCCCAAGTTCCAAGCCCTTCGTTCTGGTTCTCCTCAAATTTACGCCATACATGAATTGAGTAATCAATACCTAGCCCTATGGTTAATGCAGTAATCATGACTGTTAGTACATTCCAATTGATGTGCAATACAGCCATTGCCCCAACAACCCATGACCCAGCAAGTCCAACGGGTAAAATGACCACTAGAGAAGGTCCTAAGCGTCGGGAAAGTGCAAATAGCACCATCAATGAAACTCCAAGGCTAAAGGCGGTTGACTCAATTAATGACAGTACGAGTCCTGAAAGAACATTGTGAACTAGAATCAAGTCTCCTCCCAGATGTGCTCTGTATCCAGTATGTAGTTCAAAGTCCACAATATGGTCATTGAATTGTTGAGCCAATTTGGAAGTTTCTTCACTATTCTGAGCAGTAACATCGACGCTCATTCGTAAATACAGGAGGGAACTTTCGTCTTTTGTTAGTGCCACAAATCTAGCAGTTCTTTCTCCCCATGTGTCTCCACGTATAGGCTCGCCTACTGTATTATTCGCCAACAATTCCTTAATCGAAGCAGCGAGGTCACCTTCTTCGAATCCATCTGTGACTCCTACAGTTCCATCAAAAACGCCAATGTGGTAACGTTCACCGAATGCTTCATCCGAATCTATTGCATCTCTAAGAATAGGATAAATCCCATCATAGGATGGCCTAACTGAGTCTGTACCTTCTGGAATAACTACATTTATTGTATATGCTAATCGATTATCAAGACGTTCTAATTCTTTCAATAGGTCTCTTTCTCCCTCTAGTGAGGACTCTCCATAACCAGGCTCAATAATAATATCAACAGATTTTAGTGACTCGACATCATATGAGTCATACATTGAATTTCGAACTTCAATGGCCTCCATTTCTTCACCAAGGAAGTCAGTCAATTCAAATTTCGTATCAAGTTGCCCAACAGAGAAAATTACAGAACTCGCGGTAAGTGCAGCAACCATAATGAGAATTACTCCAGTGTGCCGTCGTTGAAATTCAGTAGCAATATTTGCTAGTTTATTCAATTGAAGAGACCTGTGTTTTTGTAATCCTGTGGTTTTCTCAGCTAATACATGTAAAGCACCAACCATCAAAGTACTGGCTACGAAGGCCGAAATAACTCCTAGTGCCAGAGTCATACCAAAACTCTTGATTGGAGGTAATGGTGATAGTAGATTGGCTAAGAAAGCGAAAACAGTAGTGATTACGGATAAGGTCAGGGCAATGCGTAAACTAGACAGAGATCTAACCCATGCTAGAGCCGGAGAATTAGTTTCACTCCGTGCTTTTTCGTATGATCGTTGCAAGTGAATCGAATAGTCAATTCCTAGACCTAATACTACTGGTGCCACTGCTACTTCAAGGATTGAGAACTCACTTCCAATCAAAGCCATAGTTCCATAAGTCCAGATTAATGCTGCCGAAAGTCCAGTAAGTGGAGCTGCAACCATTAGTGGTGAACGAAATGCTAGAGCTAAGACAACAACCACGACACAAATTGAAATTATTAGAAGCCAAACCAAATTATCCAAGGTCGATTCATTAATTTCATTACTAACTAAATCATCTGAAACAATCCCGTAGTTTAATGCTGATTCAGAGGACCCTCCTCTCTTGTCAATTACAGACTTGATTAACAACGATTTCTGAAGTCTTTCATCAGCAGAGAGGTCTCCATTTATTTCTATAATCCACATTGTACTAGAGGCGGAAGGAGTAGGGTCGCCTACCTTATCGTTTCCAAGCCATTCACAAACAGGGGCATAATCGAAGTCTTTGTGCAGCATTACTGATTTTGCAAAAGATGCAGTGGCAATTACCCGATCATCCCCAATTGCGTCTGTACATTCTTCATCAGTTACAATAGCGTTTAGCATTTCTTCCCAGTTGTTGAAAGCAGAAATATTACGCCCTTGTGAGTCTTTTTCCTCTAAAGCAACATTCAGTATTTGAGCTGCATTAATGTGAGACGTCACAAAATCTCCATTACTATTTGATAGAGAATTGACGGCGTCAAGATCACTCGCAAGTTGCTGAAGCGCCCCTATTTCCAATACATTTGCTCCTTCCTGAACTGGTTCAACGTGGACATAAATACGATGAGGAGAGGAGGGCATAATCTCTTCCAATCTCTGTTCGGCTTCGTTTGCTTCAGTGGTAGGTGAAAATGAGGATAGGTCAGTTTGGAATTCGGGTAATGGGCTCAGAGCAAGGCCAGTTCCAATTGTCAACAGAAGACTTGCAATAATTATTCCCAAGGATGCCTTTTCAAAGGCTTCAGCAACACGAGCCTCTGACATGGTAAAGCCTAGCATCGTCTGCCGTAACGTTACTCGATACTTAATTAAAACAGTGAGTTGGACCCTTTAGGGGTCCAGCAATTCGATGAAAGCCCTCAAAAGGGAGAGTCGGGTGGCGCGGCCGTCATGCCAATCAAATTGCTAAAGAACGAAGGGTCTGAACTCCGATTACGATTAATTGGTGAGGACCACACTACTCTCCAATTATTCCGCTCTCGCCTGAATGCAAACGACAAGGTCGAGTATGCAAATTACTTCACAGGGCATCCGGATTTGGATGAGCCTGAACTTTTTGTTCGAGTCAAGAAGGGTGCGAAGGCGGACAAGATTGTGCAGGATCTCTGTGCTGAAATCGCTAAGGAGTTTTCCGGCCTCGCAAATTGAGGGCGGTGAATCTTTGTCGCAAGCAGAAATCGAAGAAAATCTTGGACTTTCCGGATGGGCTCATGATGCCACTGGGATTGGTGGATTATTGAAAGTTAGAATAGAGGACTTTCGTGTCGAAGAAGTTGCTAGAATACCTGCTCTCGACTCTAAGGGCAGATTCACAGTTGTCCGTGCTACCTTAACAAATTGGGAGACAAATAGATTCCTTCGTAGGCTTGCTGGTGCATGTGGAATCAATAGAAATCGAATCTTTTGCTCAGGGCTAAAGGATAAAAGAGCTGTAACTACGCAAATTCTAGTAATTGATGCTTCTCAAAGAAAAGTTGAATCGGTGAATATACCTGATTCAGAATTGGAAATTCTCGGTCGAACGCATCAAAAAGTCGGAATGAGTGATCATGATGGGAATAGATTCACAATTACAGTTCGTGGTTGTTGTGATGAAAATGGCAAACCTCTCGAAGCTAAGGATGCCATGCAAAGCGTTCTCGAAATCAAGGATGGTCTGGCCTCACGTCTTGGCGCAGATGCGTTCCCAAATTGGATTGGTCCTCAAAGATTCGGCTCTACAAGGCCAGTAACTCCCGAAGTAGGTCGTGCTGTAGTTGATGGTGATTTTGAAAAAGCAGTGGATTTGTATCTAGGGATGCCTGGATTAAAGATGAAAGATGATGTTAGTAATTTTCGAAAATTATGGAGTGAATCAAAGGACCCTAAGGCTTGCCTTGAGATTATTCCAAAACATCTAGGTTACGAAAGAAATATTCTCGAGACTCTATTAGACAAACCAGATAATTGGGTTAAGGCCTTCCGTGCTCTCCCCTCTTCTCTTCAACTTTTGATGGTACATTCTCTGCAATCTCTAGCCTTCAATCATTCATTAGCATTTAGAATAAATTCCGGTCTTAATTTACTAGAACCAGAAATCGGTGATTTGGTAGCCCCAGTTCAAGCAAGTGGTCGGATTGACGTTTCTAAGATGGCTCTTGTCAGTCTTACAAATCTTGAGCGATGTAGAAGAAACTGTCGTTTGGGGCGATTGGCCGTTACAGGTCCATTACCTGGAAAAGAATCTGCTATAGCCCAAGGTGAGCCCGGAGTTCATGAATTAGCCGCACTTGAAAGAACGAATCTTGCTAATGTTGACTGGAAAGTAAAGAAGATCCCCAATCTCACCACTTCAGGAACTCGACGACCTCTAACTGTGACATTTAGTGCCTTCTCTGTTGAAGAAGCCCCTTCAATGCTCGATGAACAAACATCTGAGCGTTGGGAATTAGGGCCTATTGAGGGTGATTTATGGCATCCCGAGGGTGCTAATTTGAGATTAAAATTCACACTCCCTCCGGGGACCTATGCGACAGTTCTGATGCGAGAATTCATGCGTTCTCCTTTAGATCATTACTAAATGAGCAAAAGAGTTTGAGATGAATGGCTGTGCAAAAATCACAGACGACCCATTTCTAGAGCTTCAATCTGGCCGACGTTGTCATTGATTTTTCGTACACTAGCTTCAAAGCCATCAACAATTCCTTCTCCTTCTCCAAGGACGGCTTGAACTTCAATAAACATCATGCCAAATGCTAGAGGTTTGATTTCACAGGCTTGAACTTCTTCCATTGAAGAAATTACGGATGCTATGCCTTCATAATCAGGACGACCCTCTTCGGGCTGATCAATAGTTACCTTGTATTTTACAACGACATGTCCCATATAGAACAACTCCCAAGGAATCAGGGTCCCTCGAATCCACATCCGGGACAGATATACTTGACTGCTTGAACTCTGCAACGCTCACTGCGTCCGATAGATTCACCACAATCAGGACATGGAAAAGCAGTACTTTTTGCCTCTACAAGAGGTAGTCCCGACGAGGTACACATTTCTGCTCTTGCTGCCATAATTTGACCCTCAGCGAGGCGGGCGACCGCCCTCTCCCTTTTAGCGTTGACCGAGGAGACTAGGCTCTCTACACAATGGATTTATCATTTATTAGCCTTAATAATCAACAAACGTTGTTTATCTCAGAATGTTCAGATTAATTAGATTCGCTTGAGTTTTCTTCACCACTAATTTCAAACTATAAGTCATTGATAATTGATAATCGACCATTTCTTCCAGTAGATACGACCCGTTCTCCAAGACGTTGCTTGCACCATCCATTCTCTATTCGAACTAAATCTCCCGTTGCGACCTTATCTATTTGCTCATTCCATAATACCAGACCAACTACTCCAGTTTCATCCCTTCCACATGCGGCTGCGACATGTCCCGTCCACTTTCGATTTGAAATCAGGCGAGGTGGATACCGCCTTAATACAAGAATTTCAATATTAGATACTGGCTGATTTTCTTCCAAATCACACACTTTGGTTCTGTATCTTGCCCCCGATTTCTTCTTTTGCGTTTCTTTAGAGTTTTTCAAAATCTGTTTTTCTATTCTGCTTAATCTGTTCATAAGAATCGTTCTGACTCGAGATTCCATTAATCAAGAATATAGGAGAGTCCTACCTGAAAATGAATCCACTACGTAGTTTTGAAAGTGAAACTGAAACTCATCACTCATCATTGCGATTAAGACGCCTGAATCCCTTGGTGATTTCGATTTCTTCATCCTCAGTTGAAGTCTCATCTACATTTATTCCGACTTCAGTCAGGTGACTTAGTACTTGTTCAAAAGCAGTGATTCCGCGTGCTGGTCTTCGTGGTACAGGAAGCCTATTACGACAAATTAGATAAGTCTCAGATGATGAATTTCTACTAGCCATAGGAGCAAATCTCTGTACATTACTGAATCTGTCCTTTGCTGCCTTAATCAGTCCTTCAATTCCTACGCCTTGGAATATTTTGGTAACAAAGGCTCCTCCCGGTGCCAATAAATCCATTGCGACATCAAGAGTCATAGTTGAGAGTTCCAAAGAAATCGCTTGATCGGTGTCGTATCTTCCAGTAAGTTTGGGCGAAATATCACTGAGTACAATGTTGAATTGCCCACCATCTAGAAGTTCTTCGATACGCTCTATAGTTTCTTTATGAATGATATTTCCTTGTAGGACCGTTGCCCCTTCTATTGGCGATGTGGATTTTATGTCCACGCCAATTACAAGCCCCTCATCACCTACTTCTTCAACAGAGACTTGAGTCCACCCACCTGGATGACACCCAACATCTAGTATCGCGTCCCCAGGCCGAATCATTTCGAATTTCTCCTGGATTTGCTTAAGCTTGTACGCAGAACGAGCTCTATACCCTTTCGATTTGGCCTGTCGGCGCCACGGGTCGCGCCGATTCTCCTGATACCAGCGCTTACTCATCGAATCATCGGCGACGACACTCTGTTATGAAGCCGAGGCGCGCTTACAGACCTATTTCATCGATAAGAGCACGTGCTGTATGGCGTATTGCGGCCTCAGATTGCATTTCTGGAACAAATCCGGTTGAGAGTAGGTATTCTACATCTAGACTAGTTTTTGGGACATCTCCTGCCCAACCGCGATCTCCTCCGGTGTATTCTATTGAAACACCTTCGAGTCCGGATTCTTCAACAACAATCTCAGCGATTCTACGTACGGAGCAGGTATCCCCTGTACCTAGATTGTAGAGATTGACATCTTCACTAGTGTTTCCAACAAGATAAACCATAGCTCTCACACAATCTTCTGCAGACATGTATGATTTTTCTTGAAGACCATTGCCTAGAACCTCGAGCCGAGTCGGGTCATTCTTTAGTTTGTGAATAAAGTCAAAGATGACTCCATGAGTGCCTCTGGGGCCGACAATGTTGGCAAAGCGGTGAACCCAAGCCTTTGCCCCAAAAGTGCCGCACCAAGCTGTAATCAGAGCCTCAGAAGCGAGTTTTGATGCACCATAGAGAGAGATTGGTTTCACAGGCCCATATGTTTCAGGAGTAGGCATAATGCTTGCTTCTCCATATATTGCGCTAGATGATGCAAACGATATGCGCGACACTCCTTCACACCTCATTGCTTCGAGTACATTGTAAGTTGCAACAGTTCCTTGCCTCAAGTCAGTATCAGTGACTTCAGTTCCTAAACGGATGTCCGGATTGGCTGCAAGATGATGAACTGTATTTATACCCTGCATGGCATTTTTGACCGACTCAGGGTCTAACAAATCAGCTCTAAAAATTTCTACATTTGTAGTGCTTTTGTGGTGCGCAAGAAATTCTTCTCTACCGCTTGAGAAATTATCTAACACGCGGACGGATTTCCCTTGTGCTACTAAGGAATCTACTAGATGCGAGCCAATGAATCCTGCACCTCCTGTGACTAAATCCATGTTTTCCACCTTGTAGTTTATTCAGGGAAATGTTAGTACCAATTTTTGTTTTCTCTACGCTCTCTCAGAAGCCAAACAGAGCCGAGGAATCCTAGTAAGGAAAGGTGAGATATTGTACAGAATGGACAGATGTGATGAACTGCGAATGCTTCAACTCCAATTAGGTAGATTAGGAATGGCACACCTGCTAAACCGGCGTACCAAGAGTAGTTGGTGTATGTTTCAGACCACTTGGCATGAACGTCCATTCTAATGCTCAGAACTAAGAATAATAGTGCGGTGAAAGCGAGAGCTCCTACAACACCCCATGGCACCCCGAATAGATTGTTATATCGAGGGTCTCCAATCACTGAGCCACACTGGACGATACCTTCTGAAGTGCAGAATTCTGATGCGTCACCAATAACTAATTGGTTGTGGATAATCCATGTCCAAACTGCTGATGCTAGACCTACTGTGGCAAATAATAGAGAACTGTTCAGAACAGCTACTGTTCCTTCAACACCAGGCTTTGAGCGGCTTGTAGATAGAACAAATGTTGCTGCTATTAATCCTGCTATAAAAAGCAAAAGTTTCGGGTCTGCTAATGCACTTGCCATCATCTCACCCCACTAACCTTGCCAAAGCCTGTTCTACATCTTCGTTAGGATGATTGTCAGATTGGGCCTGATTCCAAACTACTTCTCCATTGGAATCAAGAATAATGCTGAAGGGTGTACCTGGTACATCCCAATCCTTAGCTATTGACAGGTCAATATCATCTACGTATGTCCAAGAATGTGCACTTCCAGGGCGATCGATACAATTCTGACTTCCTGAGTAGCATCCTTCATAATTTGTTTTATCGCGAAATGCTTCAATTTCGTCCCTACTACTATCGTGCCCAGAAATGGATAATTGAACAGCAATGGTGATGAATTGTACATCATTATTGTAAGTTGAATGTAGATTTGACAAAGTTGCACCTTCATCCCAGCAGTGTGGGCAATCAGTATCCAAAAATGAGACCAGAGTCATTCTTTCGTCATATGTATCTGTTAATCGAAAACTTTCCCATTCAGCGCCGGAATAGGCCTTCTCAATGAAATCAGGAGCAATCTCCCCTTCTAGAGGTCCGACTTTTACAGGAGGGCTAACAATAATTGCAGCTAAACCAACTATTGTTACAACGCCTAATGTGGCGAGTAAAGCAATAACTCGAACATCCTCATCTTTGCCTTTCGGCTCACTAATCTTACGTCTCCGGGACATGTTAACAGGTGCTTCGAATCTCTCTTTCACTTTCAGCCGTTCGGCTAACGGTTCCCGCGCTGCCGAAGGCTCAGGTGCACGCGATGCTTCATTTTCACCTTCACATTAGGTCTGTGGATATTGATTGATATGCATGGCCACGATTCGTCACTGACTTGGAGGTAACAAACATGCCAAAAACATCAACCAAACAAGAAAAGCCCGAGAATGAACAGAACACCACCCTCGTGGGGTGGGTTCGACAGAGCCGCGCCGGTGGAGCACTGAAAATCAGTGTCCATTCGGAAGCGATAAGCAACTGTCACACATACACTACTGTGGATGGTACATCTTACATCCCACTAGTGATCAGTATGTCCGCCCTTCGTCGTGTTATTGGCGGCGAGCAGAGCGTGACAACTGTTAGCCAGTTCCGTGAAAACTGATCTTAACAATGCTCCTAGCCGAGTGTCAATGCGATTCATTCATTTGACCTCGGCTGGGGCACACACCTTGTGCTAGAGGGCGAACGCGACGATGAGGAGGTCTTCTGGGAGAGATTCTTTGAACGATTACAGCCGATTCGAGAGGCTGGTCAAAAAATTCTGACTACCATCGATTATTCTCCTGTCGGCGATGCCTTCGATTACTTTGACAAGGTTCTGACAACTGGTGCTAAGAAAGGACATGCAATAGGTCAGAGGTTGGCAGAATTCTGGTATTCGGCAATTCTCAGGAGCCCTGGTCTCATTGTAGTACTAATGTTGCTTGGTACATTCTTGATAGGGCAATATTCTGTTGAATTTGAACATCAAATTGATGGAGATGTTGAGGTTTATTTGCCCGATGATGCAGAATCTACAGAATTATTGAATCAAGTCAGATCTCAATGGTCAACGGACATAATGATTCTATATTTCCAAACTAATAATGCGATTGACAAACAATGTGAAGCGGGGCAAGCCCCTCCAAATTGTCGTGGTAATGAAAACATCACCGATGTGAGTATTTTACAACAAATGTCATGGTTAGAAGGAGATGACAACAATGATTGTAAAGGAGGTTGGGATTGTGGCCTTGATGAAAATAAGGTTGATCGAGGCGACAGGGATGGGGTGGTTTGGATTCTTTCTCCAGCTCAGATTATCAAGGAATCTAATTCCTCCAGTTATCGATTTACTTGTGCTCTTGAGAAATATGGACTTCCAACGGGTCAAAATGATAATTGTGTTGCTTCTCAATTGAATCCCTTTGAGGGATACTCTATTCCTGATGACCAAGAAAGAGTTGATAATTTGGTTTCTCAAACTGAATCATTACTTTCTTCTTTTGTTATAGATACTCAAGATCATCCACTAATTGATGAAAATGGAAATGGAGTTTACGACGATGATGGGGACGGGGTTTGGGATACTGGAGTAGTTATTCTTGGTCTGAAATTTGATATGGAAAGTACCAAATCTGAAATTTCTCGTACAGATCCGAAAGGGGTATCTGAAGAAAATCCCGATGGCCTAATAAAGGATCACGAGGCATTTATTGCATACGCAAAGCGATTAATTTTCGAGGAACAAAGCGATGAAAATTGTCGATTATGTAACGAAGATTATAACCAATTAATGACCTCTTCAATTAATACTGAAATTTATTCTATGTGCGAAAAACAGAACTCCAATAATCCAAATAGTAAGTGCATAAATGTCAGCACTAAATTAATTGAAAACGCTAAGGAAGCCGCGGAATCAAGGCCGCAAAGAAATCCAATTACTCTTACAGGACTAACTCCAGTAGTGCATGATGTTTCTGATGCAATTTATGATGAGCTTGTTGAAACTATGTTGCCAATTAGTGGCATATTAGTTTGTATTACTATGATGGTATTACATCGGAACCCCAAGGTTCTGATTATCTGTGGCCTCCCCATCGCAATGAGTATTGCAATAACATTTGGTATTACTGTAATTGATGATAGAACCTTAACTCCAATGATAATTTCCGCAGGACCTATTTTAGTGGGTTTAGGGGTTGATTATTCTTTACATTTTACCAATCGTATTGAAGAAAATAGAGTTGAATTGATAGAGGAACGTTTGGAAAAATCATGGTCAATGAAAAGGGATGGTTTAGGTGAGTTGGAAATAAACCCATGGGATTCTTCTCTCAGTCTTACTGCTACAGTTCGTGCGGCATTGACTACAGGTCACGCTATTTTCCTCTCAGCAGTTACTACAATAATAGGATTCAGTGTTCTGACTTGGACTTCCTTAGTTCCCATTGAGCCCATGAGAACTGTAGGAGATACTCTGTTGATAGGAATAGGAATTACGTTCCTGCTTTCCATGATCATGGTCCCTGCATTAGTACACCTATTCCGATATAGGAAAAATGATACTGGCCTTGACATGCCTGCTATTCAAACGCTTATTTTTTCCGCTATTGCAGGGGCAATTGCCACAGCAGGGTTGGTTTATGCAGATACAACTACGATGGGCAATTCTCTCTTCTTCGGTATATTCATCGGAGGGACAGTTTTACTTGCCTTCGAATCAAGTATTTGGGAGAAAATTGGCGAAATCCCAGTCAAAAATACTTTGTTAGTGTTGATTGTGGCAACCATAGTCACATCTGGTGCTGTAGTTATTCTTGAAGAAGAGATGAACAAACCATTAACTGGCTCTTCTGAAGAAGTACCCCCCGGTCTTTCAAGTTATGATGCCCTAAGGGAATACAGTTTCATTTTTCAAGGTGGACAAACAAATATGTTCATCGTAGATGCTGAGGTTAGAGGTGAGGTAAATTCAACAGCCCCAATTCGTGATTTACCTATTCTTGATGCTATAGAAGTAATGCAAGAAGAAAAAATCAATAATGTGCCTCAAACTTCTACAATTAGCATTGTTAATATTCTAAAGGCGATTCACGTAGATGTGAATATTTCAGGTCTCGAAATATATGATCGAAGCCTCTGGGAATTGCTCCATGATGAGTGTTGGGATCATTCTGATCCAATACAGAATCCTACTAGACCTGAGTGCTGGGCATATTCTGCTAGTAGTAGGGAAGATATGGTGAATATTGCTCTTGATACACTAAGTCCTGAAATTCGTTCCATGCTAATGAATGCTGATCAGGATATTTGTGACAGCTCTTCTCCATGTGAAACGAAGACTCTTGTTTATGTCACCCAACCATACATCAATCTACACGATGCGACTCCATTACGTAATGCAATTGATGATCATCTAGATGGTTCTGGAAATTGTCTTGATGCTATGACATGTTATGCATTGGGGATTGATGGTGTAATTAATTCAAAATTAACTGGAGGACTTCCTGTAAGCATTGATATCAATGCTGGAATCCATAAGGCACAGAGTGCTACTACAATAGCGACTATGGTTATTCTATTGTTTACAATGATGATTTTATTCCGCTCACCTAGATTAGCAACTTTCACAATGGCTGCAGTCGCAGTCGTTGTACTTTGGCAACCTCTCTTAATGAAACAGGGTTCTGTAAATGTCAACTTCTTCACAGCCATGATTGGAACTATTGTGTTTGGAATAGGTGTTGATGACTCTATCCACATAATTGACAGAATCAAGGATGAAGGTGAAACTCCCGCTGGAGTCGTCAAGTCGGTATCTCGTACAGGTCAAACTATTTTTGAGACAACAGCAACAACCTGTGCGGGTCTGGCAGCTGGATTATTTGTAGCAATTCCAGGCCTGCAGAATTTCTTCGTACTGATGATGTCTTTACTCATTCTTGCTCTACTGGCGTCAAGTATTCTTCTTCCTAGTTTCATCGTCTCTTGGAATGAACTCCGTTCAAGACTATTGGGACATGGTCCATGGCTTGATTACGAGGATTCAGGTGCTTTGGAGGCTTCAGCGGTTCTAGATGCGACTCTTGAATGAAAGTTCACACAGAAGAAATAGGTGAGGGTGCAGGGAGTAAGCCCCTTTCTGTTCACCTTTCGGTTGGTCGCATTCAACTATGCATCCTACCCGGTCCTGTCGATGCGATACGGACCTGCTTGGACTTGCTCCAGCGGGGTTGCCCGTTCCAGCCACGGTCAGGAAATCTCATCCTTACGGAATCACCGTACGCCTGTCGTGGTTCGTTTCTGTTGCAGAGCCGACCCTCCCGGATCTCTGGCTTGAGCCAGACCGCTTGCATCATGGAGAGGGGACTTTCCTCAGTGTCGTACACTGTCAGCGACCCTCCTGCTCCCTCGACACATCCGTGAGCGACTTACAGATGAACCCAACGGTTAGTGAAATGAGGTGTTAACAGCGAATCTCATAGGGCAAGCATCATGTCTATGCTTCGACTCGAATTGATTGTGAGCGACGTCGAGGCGTTGAAGCGAGAGGCTGGCATAGCCGCATGCGATTTCATTGAAAATGGCATGAAGTTAGGTTTGGGGACAGGTTCAACTGTTAGATATACAGTGATTGAAATTGGCCGTAGGATGAATGAAGAAAATCTCTCAGTAGTCGGTGTCCCTACTAGCGAATCAACTCGAGAACTCGCCGAAAGCCTAGGCATTCCACTAGTTTCTCTGGCCGATGCCGGAGTTCTTGATTTGGTAATAGATGGAGCCGATGAATTTGATTCTGATTTTTCACTAATCAAAGGAGGTGGTGGTGCTCTGACTCGTGAAAAAATAGTAGCACAGTCAAGTAACGGCATGGTCGTTGTAGCTGATGACCGTAAACAGGTGCAAGCACTTGGCGCCTTCGATCTTCCAATTGAGGTGCTGCCTTTTGAGTGGGAAAGAACGGCTGCTCGAATCACCGAAATTTGTTCAGGTGATGTGACAATTAGAGGTGGTGAAGAACCTTTTATTACCGACAATGGTGGTTACATTCTAGACTGTTCTTTTGGGCCTTCAATTACCAACCCTAGTGACTTAGAGTCTACTCTTTTGGATATTGCTGGCGTAGTCGAAGTAGGTCTCTTCGTAGGCATATGTGATGCAGTAGTGATGGCGTCCTCTGGCGGCATTGTGACTTTGGTAAATCCAACCGGCCGTTTGAGCTAAACATCAAGCTTGACCGTTCCGATTAAAGAGGGGTGCCAAGTCGGCGGGCTGGGTCTGTAGCTTAGTCAGGTAGAGCACCCGGCTCTTAACCGGGCGGTCGCGGGTTCGAACCCCGTCAGACCCGCCACATTTCTATCTCCTGCTGACTTTAGTGTGAGGGCTTTGATATGGAAGGAGTCAGTCGATAGGCTGGGGTTAGCATGACCAAGGACACATGGATAGGAGATGTCCGAGCCGGCAAGTATGACGGTAAGGAAGTAGAACTTAAGGGATGGATACACCGGTCCCGTGGTTCAAATAAAATCCGTTTTGTAGTACTTCGAGACTCTACAGGGACAGTCCAGTGTGTAATCAAGCGAGATTCAGTAGGTGACGAGATATTCGATGGAATGAAGGATGCTTTGATTGAATCTAGCATCATTATCTGTGGCCAAGTTGAGCCCACCGATAGGGAACATGGGCATGAGGTTCAAGTCAGTAGTGCAACAGTTGTAGGACCTGTGAATCCAGAGCGCCCTTTCCCAATCACAGAATCAGCCATGGCTGAAGCTGATGGAGGAGAAACAGAGTTCCTTCTCGATAATCGTCACCTCTACCTTAGAACTGGGCGTATGACCACGATGCTGAAGTTACGTTCTACTGTATTTGGTGCAATTCATCAGTACTTTAGGGACCGAGATTTCATAGAATACCAAGCACCAAATTTTGTCGCTGGAGCAGTTGAAGGTGGAAGCACACTATTCGAGGTTCCATACTTTGGTCGTAAAGCATACTTGACCCAGTCTTGGCAACTCTACGCAGAGGCTGCCATGCCTGCTCTTGAGAGGCTATACACAATGGCACCATCATTTCGTGCCGAGAAGAGTAGAACAAGGCGCCATTTGACGGAATTCTGGCACGCGGAAATGGAAATTGCATGGGCTTCAAACGTTGATGTCATGAGTCATGGAGAGGGGGTAGTCCGACATATTGCTAAGTCTCTTTTAGAAGAGCGTGAAACTGAGTTAGAAAGCCTTGGACGAGACTTA
>NTJR01000025.1 GCA_002457595.1 Marine Group II euryarchaeote MED-G36 | reverse complement strand
GCATACCAAAAAGGATGGAAAGGTCATTCGAACTGAAACCGGCGCGACTCTAATTCAATGAGAAATTCGGCACTCAGGGCCGTTGTTCGCTGCCGATTAGGAAATTTTTCCCACTGAAGTTACTAATGCCTGCAGCCCCTCATTCTCTAATTGAGTAATCATCAAATCTAGAGATTCCGCGCTTCCTAATTCACGTGGTACAATTGCTATGCTTTCACCCAGCATACAAAGTAGAACTGCTACATCGCCCCCAATTCCAACTCTTTGTGCAGCATTTTTTCCTGCCTCAATTAGGCTTGATCGAGAAGCATCACTGGCTAATTGAGAATCTTTAGAAAATGATTCTGCACATTCAATTAATTCACTCCAGCGCGAAGAGTTCCATACCCCGCCTGAGAGTATTTTCATTTGTTCAGTTCCTGAATCAGTAATCAATTTCTTCCATTTTTCATTATCAATATATTCTGATGTGTGCCGACCAGGGTTTTCTCTCCAGGCTAGAACAATCGGAGTAGATTCGAACCATCCTTCTGCAACCCCTGGTCCATTTTCAAGATTAGAACCAGAGTAAGGAGAGCCTGGAATTAGCCTGCGCTCAACGCCTCCTGCAGAGAGAGCCGTCACATCACCAAGCCCTGTGGAATTCATTCTCTCTACTCTATGAGCGATTGAATAGGCTCTTCGCAGACTTTCCTCATGTGGTTGCCCTATTGCCCGTTGAAAAGCGCAGGCTGCGGCAATAGCACCTGCAGCTGACATCCCAAATCCTTGTGACGGAGGTAGGGTCATTTTGATTGCAACTTCCCAATTTAATTCAGAAAATTGATGTATTTCCTGACAAAGTAGGTCAAGTACCTGTTGATACATGTTTGAATCACCTTCACCAGACAGGAATCGTACATTGAGTGAGTACTCACCTTCTTGACCTCGAGCAATGGCTTCAACACCATCTGCGACACATATTCCGGCACCTAAACTACCCTGAAAATTAGGATCTTCAGACTGATCATCGACAGTGAACAAAAGTGTCAGGTGTCCGCCACAGGCCCCTCGACCCAAAGCAACGGTCATGCTATCTCATCCCGGCAACGGTGCAAGAATACTACGCTTACTCAAAGTGCCGCAGAAAGGTCAACTTTGAGTGACTCAAAATTAGCAGATAGGGCTTCAGCAGCCTTCTTCATAGCAATCTGTGGTCCCATTGAGCCATCCGTTTCAAAACTAAAGATATATTCATCAGGAACTTCTTCTAGAGTGATTGCTTCCTTGAAAGTAACCTTCTCTTCTGTACCATCACCTACGTGATAGAGGTCCTTGATTAGAGTCTGAACCTTTTTTATATCTTCGAGTTTGCCATCCTTATTGAAATCCTTAGCATTTATTGTCAGATTAAGATCCCAGAGAATTTTCGCCTTGGTCTTATTATTCAAAATTGCAATTTGTCGAGGTACGAATGTGACTCCACAAACCGGTGACCACTTTGCGTGTTCGCTACCCCTACCCATGACAGCGGTTGCGTAAAACTCAACCATCTGGCCTTTGGATAACTTGGTAATTGGTATACTTCGATAACGATCTGGAATCTCTAAACTTTGATCACCCAAGAAAACCATGTCACCAGCAGTAACAGTAGTTCCTTCTTCACTTCCAAAGGCCTTGCAAGTGTAAATCATATTACAGCTAGGGCAACCACGATCTTCTGGAACTAGGTCCTTACAGTTTGGACAGGATTCCTCAAAATGATACTCATCGTGATTTGTAGGAATTGGAATCATTGACAGACGTTGTGCAATCATCTCGTCCGGTAGCGGACCATTTGTTTCCCAGACAGCATAGTCAACATCCTCTTTTTCCAATTTCTTTCCACAATTGTCACAGCCACTTCCGCCAGAAGATTCGCGAGCAACTGCAGCAGGGTTCAGATGACTACATGAAAGACATAGATCGAAGGAACCCATTTGGAACCTTACTGTCTCGATAGCCATCTTTGGAGTGTTTGACATCATAGTACGGCGCAGAGCATTTGCAAAGGCACGATCTGTTCCTTTCAATAATACAACCATTTTCTCTTCGTCTTCTTCGATTACTTCTATTTTCACCATTGTAATCACCTCAGACCCTTCGGCCTCTTCGTCCACCCTTCTTCTTTGTACCATCAGTTGGTATTGGAGTAACATCCTCGATTCGAGTGATGCTCATACCAGCACGAGTTAGAGAACGTATCGCTGCAGTTGCGCCAGGCGCACTGTGTGATCCATTTCCTCCAGCTCCTCGATACTTGACAATCACTTGATCGAATTCCTTCTCTGTTAGCATCTCTGCGATGCGCTCAGCAGCACGAGTAGCAGCGAATTGACCTCCTGCATCGCTACCCTTCTTGGTTACCATTCCACCAGAGACCTTTGCTAATGTTTCAGCACCAGTGAGATCTGTAGCAGTCATCAGCACATTGTTGTAAGTGCTTAGAATGTGTAAAATTGCCTTGTGACCCATCACTCATCAGCTCCTTCTGGAATTGTCTCTTCGACTGTAGGAGCTTCTGCGGCATCTGCCTTAATTTGTTTGACAAAATCGTCACTGTCAGTTGTAGCACGGATGCCACCAACCTCATCAATTTCCTCTTCTTCATCTGACACGCGTGTCATGCGAAGTTGTTCCATCTCAACACGGAATGGATGGTTTTCATCACCATAAGGTGAATTCGCGCTATAGTTAAGAGATTCTTCTTCTATGCGCAGGATTTTGTAACCAGGAACTGTCATACGCTGTTGACCAATTGAGATATGACCATGAACAATCATATTTCGAGCGGCTCGCATACTAGGAGCTAGGCCACGATAGTAGACTACAGACTGTAGACGACGAGCAAGCATGTGCTCAACGGAAATCTGTAGAACATCATCAATGCTTGATCCCTCAGCCAACAATCCTTTGCGATACATTGATTCAACAAGATCACTCTTCTCACGAGCATAGTGACCCTCAGATGAATCAACCCGTCCTATGAGTTTCATTGCTTGATTTCGGTGACGGCGAAGAGCAGATTTCTCTCGCCAAATTTCTCGCATTCCACCAACCTTCTTCAGGCCGAACTGTTCTTTGAGTGCATGCTCTTCTTCTATTCGAGCAGCCTTCCAAGGGTGAGCTGGAGTCTGTGTCTTTGGTCGTGCAAATTTTGGATGACCCATATTTCACACCTCACTTCTTCCTCTGTACACCAAGTGTACTTCCACTGCGCCCATTACTACGTAGACGCTGACCACGGACCTTGTGGCCACTTCGGTGGCGTATTCCGCGGTAAGTCTTGATTGAGGCTAAACGAGAAACATCATCCTTACGGGTCAATTTGACCTCTGTTCCAATGATATGTGCATCTTCATTTGACTGCAAATCGCGCTGGCGATTTACAAGCCACCAAGGTACATTTATTGCGTATTCATCTATTGTGCTTCGAATCTTTTCTTGCTCCGCGTCAGTCATATGACCACCGAGTTTGGTTCCATCGATTCCTGCCATTCGGCAAATCTGTCCAGCCGTTCTCTTTCCGACTCCTGGTATGGAAGTCAGTCCCTGTCCGATTGGGCGGAGACCATCGATGTCTGAATCTGCAAGCCTTAGGATATAGGAGAAATCATCTCCCAATTCTGCTTCATTTACTTTTGCCATAGTACGGTTCCCCCGTGTTCATCGGTTGTCCGATGGCCCTCAAAGGGCATCCAGCCGAAATGACATCCCTATTTGAAGCAGACGGCCACCCCTACGGGGTGTGAAAATCAGGTATTATGACTCTTTACAGACTATGTAAAGGGTGTGACTTCCACTACCTCTTTCAAGTTCAAGATCTACCATAAATCCACGTGAGCCTTCAATTTCTTTCAGAGCTTTGTCCAGTCTACGTTGTAAAGTTGGATGGATTTCAGGATCAAGAGAACACCTCAGAGTGACTTTCCCCACGCCGTTTCGAGCAACAGATTCAGCCGTTTGTTCTATTGTATGGTATTCAGGAGGAGTAAGGCGATGCTGAACGATTTCCCCACTAGCAATAACAAATGAACTAATTTCATCATCTGTTGAAACCGGTTCAGTAGAAATCAACAGAGGCCTTCTCCCTTCAATTCGCAACCAAGAACGGCCCGATGATTCTGGGATGGCCTGCTCAACCCAAGACTCATGCAGGCCGGATTGAACCAATGCGGGGTCGACTATTGTCAAGAATGAACCAAAGGGAGGAGGTTTACTCATTGAAGTTATATCCGAGTTTTGTGATTTACCTTCAATGCTGGACATTATTTTCTTTCGACCCATTCTAACGCATCGAGCTGAATTTTTCGAAGCAAGAGAGCCAATCCAAACGGATAATCTGTCAATTCGACCCCCTCCCTGACTGAGCCATTCCCAAGTTCTGGGAATTCCAGGGAATGTAGTTTCAATAATTGCATCGACTAATGACTGTTGTTCACCACTCAAACGTGGCGAAAGGTCGAGAAGAACTGCAGGGCCTTTGGGGCCCGATTCCAAGTGTTTTGACCAAGCCTTCAGTAGCGGAGTTAATGCCGGTTTCATTTCATCAACTTCATGCCTTTGCGCATCAGGAGGACGAGCAGGGTCAAGATGTAGCATAGCGATTGGAGGATGTGCTCGAGTACCAGCTTCTCGTAGACTATTCCAGTATGATGTAATAGCACTCTCTGCCTTTATACCATCACCAATCAGAACTCTATCCATCGAGCGCTGAAGGTCTTCTGGATCGCCGTTTGAGTGCATGTTTGCAGCGCACATTAATGCAATCTCAGGATCTAATTCTATTGCCAGTCCTGGCCTTTGCAATCCTGACGTAAGAGCAATTAGTTGAACACCAGAACCAGCTGCCGCATCTAGAATAACTCCGGCAGGTAACTCGTTAGTATCGATTAGTGACGCACGAGCCTGTGCAATAGACCAAGGAGTAGAGAGTCTTTTCATCTGTTCACTCATGAAAAATGAGGGTTCTCCTTTACGTGCAGATTTGGATTTATTCAACTTAGAAGCACGTTCGACAACCTCGTCAGATGGACGAAGGGCATAGTGGCTGGGATCTTCGTTCATGTTTGTCGCTTCCATGTTGTGGTCAAGTCTCTTTCGTGCAGATTTCATCAAATGGTTGACCTAACGACCTTTATCTCGAAACGCAACCAAGCATCTTGAAGTTCATCCCCTTCACTATTTCCATAGGCTATTTCAGGAGGTAGTAAAGTAGTGTGAGTAGTTCCTGTATCGAGACCAGGGATTAATCCTCTATCTTCATCTATATCTAGACCTACCATTGACCAACAGAATCCGACAATTGACCAATTACAACCATCACCTGCAGAATCTCCCCAATCACCATCATCTAATTCTTCTCCAGTATCTGCATTCCAAACTGTATATTCAACTTCTACAGTGTCCCCATTTTCAATGTGAATATCTCGTTGATTTACGCCTTCAAAAATATGCACATCAAGGACTACCTCGGCATCTGGTACTCTCAAATGTGATGCTTCAACTGTAATGTCATGCTCAGTTACATCATCAGATAGTTCAATTTCGACAATTAATGTCCCATTGGCATCAATTGAATCAAGTGTCAAGTCAGCATCGCCATCATCTGCGAAAACAACACCGCCACCTATGATTTCTAGAACTAAATCTAACGGCTGGTTGGCTCTATTGTAAATCACCACACTAGCGTGATCACCAACGCCTTGATGTTCCCAGTCACATCTTAATTCGCCAGGATAAAGGAATTCATCATCTTGGTCGGCTAATACCGTTGGCCAATTCCAGTCTCCAAGTCGTGAATCACAGGTGTCGAAAAGAAGATCCACCTCCCAAAGCCAGCGATCGTTTTCATCCTTGATTAAATCAATATCAGTGACTTTGAAGGCGTCCTCATTTTTCTTAGAAAAATCCCAGACACTGTAACCAACAACGATTGTTGAGCCAATCAATAGAGCAGCGGTGGCAAGAGAAAGCAGAATAGCTGCTCTAGGAATTGTCATTTCATTGATACCAATTGGTATAGTAGGATGCTCCACTTCCTCGGCAGTATCCGAGATCCAAGTACCCGTCACGATACCCTTGCCTCGCCCGTCTGTCATCAACGTTAGTATGTGAAGTCATGATACAGATGGAAAGAAGGGGGGGAGTTTCAAAGCCAGTAATCGACTTAGTCCATCAACATGGCTTCTTGATTTCTCTGACCCAACCAAGTTACCAAGGCTAACTCAGCCCCTATCACTGCTAGTAGAAGGAATAGAGCCGATGGGCCAAGAGTTGCAGTACCTCCAAGGACCAATAGTGTTAGACCTGTGCCTATTACTAAATCGATAAGCCCCAGAACCCTCAGAATCTTGCGTAATTGAATTATCCCGACAACCCACAAAGTTGTTGAGAGTGAGAAAAGAGTTATTGGAATCAGAAGGGGTTGATTGAGAGTTAGAAGTCCAATACCCATCATCAAATGGGCATCGATAACAGCCATCATTGTCCAATGACCATTCTTGAGTGGTATAGATGAGGCGATTACAATCATCATTATTACACCTATAATATAGCATATTTCAGGTAATAAATCTAGAATAGTTGGGAATTGATTTGATAATGAAATCAGTGGGATAGGTGACACAGCAACTGCAATTCCAACAGCCTCAACCTGTTTGTTCCGCCTACCTTGATTAATTGCATTAACTACAGCCAGAATTCCAGCGGGGCCCCAAGACAAAATTGCATAGGCTAGAACTCTAGCACCTCGCCCTGAACTACTTTGGTGTGTGTCTCGACCAACATTTTCTCGCCTCGAACTAATCCAAATATCGATTAATAGAGCAATTATTAGCAGACCTTCAAGTAAGAACCAAGGTAATTGCCATTGGATAAGATCGCCATTGAATGGATCTATGGTCATTGGCGCAGGTAATGATTCGACCATAATGGTTCCAGCAATCAATGTCAGAGTAAGAGGTAAAACAAACCAATCTATCGCAATTGGTATACGATCTAGAAGGTTGTCCTGATTCCAAATCGAAAGAACACTCAGCTCTAAGATAAGAATTGTAACTACTGCTAAATCGAGAAGTTCACTATTGCTAGAACCAGGGTGAATATGTCCAACAAGAAGAATCCCAATTAAACCAAATATTGCAGTTCCGATTGGAAGTTCTATTCCTAATAGGGCTGGTAAATCAAGATTGAGACTTTGAGTTCGGATTCGAGCAATAGATACTAGAACTGTTGCAAAAATGCCTAGTAGCAGAATGATAATTGGTGAAGAACCTAGAATGAATCCATAAACAATACCCGAACCTAGACTCAAGATTAGAAACATCATCACGATTCTTGGTTTATGAGAAATATCTGTTGTATAGAGTTCCTCCAAATTATCGGTTTTCTTAAGATCACGGCGCTTCTTCCGTTTTGCCTCCAAGTCCGCTAATCTAGTATCGTAACTGCTAATGTTCCCTGTGCCTAACGTAGTTTCTCTTTCTTGTGCAAGTGAGGCTATTTCAAGTCGAGAATCACGTCGAGAAATTGATTTGAGTTCGGCTCTTATCTCTCCGCGTGCTACAAGCCAGAGAGATGTTGCAATGAAAATTGCAATGCCAAGATAAGTTGCGTCATACTGTTCTTCTTGGAAAGATAAACCAATAGAAATAGTCAGTAACCAAAGAGCCGCACCGGTTGGTTTGAGCAAATTCTCCATTAATTTGGACTTTGATAAGTAGAATGTAAGAGCGACTCCTGAGGAAATAACAGCCGACATTGAAACCTCAAAGGTAGGTATTGTTGACATTGATTCGAGAAGCACACTGGGTTCCTTTGATGCGATTGTAACAAGAATAGGAAGGGACATTAGTGCCATTCCATTGGTGTAGACTGATTCGTTATCATAGTCGGCTCGGAACATTACTGAACCAGATGCAATTAGTATCAAGAGCATCCAAATTTCATCCATTCCATGTCTCCAACTGAGGACAGACGCCGACACAGCCATGACCGATACCATAACAATTGGATTTCCAATTCTCTTGTTTTGAAATTCCACACCGAGATGAAGGAGGAAAACAAGACTTGTAACAATTAGCAATGTAACTGAAGTAAAGCCTCCTAGTTGAGCCATCGAGATGATTGTTAACATTGGAAGCCATAGTCCCATACTCCACAGTTGCAGAGCACCTGAGTCTCGAATCGAAGCCGAAATTTCAGTTATACCAAGGAATCCTGAGGCTAAATTTACACCGGTTTCGCCCATTCTGATATTCACGACTATCATCAGAATTGCTGAAACACACAAATAAGCTGCTAGAGGAGTAATAGAGAGATCAATCATTGAACCGGGGTCTAACTGATTATTAGCAACTAATACAGTCCTAATTGCCTCTTGTACTAATTCTTCTATTAGAATCCATGACCATGGCAATAGTACAGTAATTCCTGCAAGTGAAGGTGCTTTCCTCATCACTGCAAGTATGGCAGTTCCCAGATGTAGAATACTAAGCATTACGAGTAAAGCAATTCCACCGTCACCACCGTCTACTTCAGCTTCAGCAGGAATTAGAATTACGAGTAATATCAAAATTGAAACTGCACCCACCCAGAGAACTCTGTCAGTAACTCTATTCTGGTCTCTTAACATGATATACCCAGTAAGAATTGTTGCTATAATCGAGAATGTTTCATATGAATTGAAAGGAATTATTGGTTCGAGTGAAACGTCAAGAATTAGCATTATTGCTAATATCACCCCTCCAGTAAGAAGAGGAATACTAACTCTAGTTTTCTCAACACCTCGAACGACTAGGTAAGAACCACCAAAAGCACCGCCTAGAAATGTCACCATTCCTAATGCATAACCAGTATCTTCTCTGCTTGAGGCTACTGCCATTAGTGCCCCTATCATTCCCAATGAGATTGACACCCCCCAAAGTCCTGGTTGGCCCAATCCAACTGTTTTGAATCCCTTAGAGAACCAATTATCTTCACGTGCAAATCGGGCTGCCATAGAAGCATTTATTCCAGAAATAACCATCAAAAGGAGGAATAAAATTAGTGGAGTATCAAGTGGCTCAATAATCAATGAACCGCTGGTAAATCCATCTGTAATTGCGTGCATCCCAATCCATAGATTAGAGGCAGCGATTCCTAACGCAGCAAGATTCCCTGACCCTCTATGTATAGCAAGTCCATGTAGCAGAATTGTTGCTAGAAGAATCATTATTGCTACTCCAAATTCTCCACCTATTGAACCAGCAGTTGAGCCTATAGCGAGTAAAATTAGAGTTGCTTGGGCCGCTATTGCATCGTGTTCATATCTATATGCGACGAAGATATTTAGCGCGACTAGAAGTAAGAGAATAATTGCTAGAATCTCTACAGAAATGGGAAGAATAGTACCCATCTCCCATCGATTTAGTTCAAGAGCTAAACCGTACAGAACTTTCATCGAAATAATGACCCAAGAAACTCCAAGTAGATTCAAATCCTTATCGGAGACCCATTTTTCACCCAATGAAAATCCAATTACGGCTAGTGCGACCAACATTAGCAAAGAAACTAATGGAGAAAAGGCCGTTCCTGCAACAATGCTAAGTGCGCTGAAAATGAAAATCATTGCGACCATTAATGACCAATTGACTTTCCTCTCACCTTCTCTTGCCATATTCGAAACTACATCTTCCTCTGGAGCAAAACGTACGGTTCCATCAGACTGAACCGCACCTGGTTCGTCACCTGTGGGAGCTGAAAAAGGATCAAAGACATCACCTAGAGCTTCGTCACGTTCTGGTTCCGGTATTGCCTCATTATCAGGGACTACCTCTGATAAGAAATCATCAAGATCGAGGGCATCGATATCGATATTCCCTCCCATCTTGAAGCGTCGCGCGCGGATGAGAGGGTCCTCCTTCTCCTCAGTACTCACACTCCGCGAGGTGGGCCTTCATGCGATAATCGCATCCCCCTCAAGGAATCATTTGATTATGATTTCACAGAGTGAATTGTCCACGCTCATCCGTAATAGTTGAAAGCCGATTGTCGACGTCGGGCAGCATGGAGAGCAGCACCCGCTCGTCTACTCCGGCCTCATTTGCTACGCCTATTGCTTCGCATGGCTTAGACCCCAGCGGCGCAGTGCACTGGAATCTAAATGCAGAGGAGTTACACAAGAGGGCTGTAGAACGCGGTGAAGCCCAACTCACGGCGCATGGAGTTTTACTCGCCACCACTGGTGAACGTACTGGGCGCTCACCGAATGACCGATTCATAGTAGATGAACCCGGTCTAGCCGATCATGTGTGGTGGGGAGATGTGAACAGACCTACTAGTCGAAGAGTGTTTGAGGGGTTATTAGAAAAGGTTCAGAATCATTTAGACGAAGCAGATGAATTATTCGTCAAAGACGCACATTGTGGCGCCGATTCGAAATATGCAATGCCGGTTAGATTAGTCACTGAGAAGGCTTGGCATGCGGCTTTCTTTCACAATATGTTCGTACGTAGCGAACCTGAGCAACTCGCAGACCACAAGCCCCAGTATACAATTCTTCACGCACCGGAATTACTTGCTGAACCAAAAAATGATGGGACAAACTCAGGAGTCTTTGTTATTCTAGCATTAGATAGAGGATTGGTGATAATTGGTGGAACTCATTACGCTGGTGAAATAAAGAAGGCCATATTCACCATAATGAATCACATTCTTCCATCTAAGGGCCTTCTTCCTATGCACTGCTCTGCAAATACAGATGGGAAAGAATCAGCACTCTTCTTTGGCCTATCAGGTACAGGTAAAACAACCCTCAGTGCAGACCCAAATAGAGCCCTTGTTGGAGATGATGAACACGGTTGGTCCTTTGATGGAGTTTTCAACTTTGAAGGTGGATGCTATGCTAAACTAATTGGACTGTCTGAGGAAGATGAACCAGAAATTTATGCAACTACGAGAATGCAAGGAACAATACTTGAGAATGTAATACTCGATGCTGAGGGAGTGCCAGACTTTGACAATGGTACACTCACACAGAATACTCGTGGCTCATATCCAATTGAAGCGATTGAAAATAGAACTGCAGATTCAACAGCAGGACACCCGAAGAATGTGGTATTCCTAACCTGTGATGCCTTCGGAGTTCTGCCACCTCTATCTCGCCTAACACCTCAACAGGCAGCTTACCACTTCATGTCCGGATATACTGCAAAGGTGGCGGGAACTGAAATTGGGGTGACTGAACCTCAAGCTACTTTCTCAACCTGCTTTGGAGCACCGTTCATGCCTAGACATCCAAGCGTTTACGCAGACCTCCTTTCAAAGAAAGTCGCTGAGCACAATGCAACATGTTGGCTAATCAATACTGGCTGGGTAGCTGGCGGATATGGAGACTCAAGCCGTATCAAAATTCGCTGGACAAGAGCACTGTTGAACGCTGCACTACGTGGAGATTTAGACGATGTTGTATTTGTAGAAGACGAGCGCTTTGGATTCACAGTTCCAGTTGAATGTGAAGGGGTCCCTGATGAAATATTGCAACCTCGCGATACTTGGACAGACAAGACTCGTTACGATAACGTTGCAAATCTACTTGCTCAGATGTTCATTGAGAATTTCGAACAATATGAGGAAGGTTGCAGTGAGGAAGTTCTCGCTGCATCTCCTAAAGTTCTAGATTGAATTCACGAGAGTTCGATCATATCAGTTTCTTGTGAGTCTGAGAAGATCAGGTCGACTGTAATGGCCACTGTGGTCGAAGTTTTGGCGCTCCTCCAGGACGGTGCGCCTATCCACATCCGCGTATAGGATACCTTCTTCGTAATCTGGCAGAGGCCCTGCGATAATCTCCCCAGTAGGATCTGCGATGAGAGAGCCCCCAGAGTGAATTCCTCCTGCTTTGAGCATTTCATCCCGCATCGGGAAGTCATCAAGTGAGAGGTGTTCAAAATCCTCTCCTCGGTAGACGCCACACGCTGAGAGAACCCACGATCTCCCCTCTAAAGCAATAAATCGAGTGATATCCTTTGTGATAGAGTAAGAACCCGGCCAGACTGCAACATGAATCATTTCTCCCTCCTGATGTAGTGCCGCACGAGCGAGGGGGATCCAATTCTCCCAGCAATTCAATCCGCCAATCCGTCCCTCGGGAGTGTCGTAGGTTCGCAAACCCTCTATATCACCGTCTGCCCATATCAGTCGTTCATCGTATGTGGGCTTTATCTTACGGTGTCTACCTAATATCTCTCCTTCAAAGCCAATGGTCAGTAACGTGCAGTAAACACTACTGACTCCGGCTTCAAGTATGCCACCCATCAGCATGATACCATGCTCAGAGGCAATTTCACACATTTCGGCAACTATTGATCCATCAAGGCTGACCGCTTCCCGAACATAGGTCGAGTAAGCTCGTTTCTGTTCAGGATGATTCCAGCGAGCTGAATCTGTCATACCCATCCATACAGGATACCCCGGAATGAGAGTCTCGCCCCATGTGATTACACTAGCGCCTTCCCCAACTGCTTCAAGAATGAGCGTCTTGAGTTTTTTCCAAGAAGCAGACTTGTCAAGAAAAACCGGTGACATCTGGATGACTGCGACTTTCACGAGAATACCTTGTTGCCTCTATTTGAAAATTCTTTGGTATCCTTTGACTCACTCAAAGAGTTCTCAAAGGGATACCTGTTCGGGATTGAATATGGCCCACGAGAACATGTACTATCGAATGATGGGGAATACCGGCATACAGGTCTCAGTCCTATCTTACGGATTCTGGGCTACATATGGAGTCAAGGACAGGCTGTCTGGTAAGGAAGGAATCAAGACCGCGAAGGAACTAATGAAGATAGTTCGCAATGCTGGAGTAAATTGCTTCGATCACGCAGAGGCTTACGGTAACCCGTATGGAGAGGCAGAGAGGATTTTCGGAATAGCACTTAAGGAGCTTCAGGAGGAGGACTCAGAGCTTTGGCGTCGCTCCGACTTAGTGATAACAACCAAGATATTCTGGGGGGGTTCCGGAGTCAACGAGTCCGGTCTTTCGATGAAGCACTGTAGAGAAGGTCTGGAAGCCTCTCTTTCTAGACTACAACTCGACTACGTGGATTTGCTTTTCTGCCATAGGCCAGACCCTCACACACCCACATCTACTGTTGTGAGAGCAATGACACAGATGGTTCGTTCTGGGAGAGCTACTGCATGGGGTACAAGCGAGTGGTCGGCACAACAGATTACCGAGGCATTCTGGATTGCTAAAAGCGAGGGGCTAGAACCACCTCAGTTCGAGCAACCTCAGTACAATATGCTCCACAGAGATAAGTTTGAGAATGAGTATTTTCCACTTTTCAACCCGCCGTACAACATCGGCACTACCATCTGGAGTCCACTGAGATCGGGATTCCTTACTGGTAAATATCTAGATGGAATACCAGACGACTCGAGAGCAACCCAGAAGGGGTATGAATGGCTTCTAGAGGATCTAGAAGAACGCAGGGAGAGAGGGGAATTCGAGGTGGTCTCTAAACTTGTTAATTTTGCAGAAAAGATAGACTGCACTCCTGCTCAGCTTGCACTGGCGTGGTGCCTGAAGAATCCAAATGTCTCTACCATACTGGTGGGTGCAACAACTTCTGACCAAATTAAGGATAACATGGGATGCATAGATGTCGCAAAGGGACTGACTGATGATGATATGTCGAAACTAGACGAAATTCTCGGGAATAAACCAGATCTCTGGATGGGACCAGGCGGAGTTGGAACCAGACAATTGAAGACCCTTTGAGAAAAAGACCTTTCAGAGTCGCTGACGAGCGTGTCTTTGAGCATCTACTGCAGTAATTGCAGCCATGTGAACTACATCACGTACACTGTCACCACGCTGCAAAACATGAGCTGGCTTGGCAAGCCCCTCAAGAATTGGGCCTGTCATTTCTGCACCCGCAACACGTTGTAGTAACTTGTAAGCGATATTAGCAGAAGCTAGATTAGGGCAGACAAGGATATTGGCTGGTCCATCGAATTTCATGAATGGAAATTCCTTCTGCTTCTCAGGGACCAGTGCCGTATCTGCCTGCATAGGTCCATCAATGACTAATTCAGGATTCAATTCTCTAGCGATAGAAATCGCTTCTTCGATTCTATCAGTCCTCATTTCATTGGAAGTACCGAAATTTGAGAACGATAACATGGCAACCTTGGGTTTGACACCAAATCTACGTGCTACTTTAGCGGTCTGAACTGCGATCTCTGCAAGAGTTCGTGAATCCGGATAAATGTTGATTGTAGCATCTGCAATAAACATTAGTTGACCATTTACAGTCATCATGTAAAGGCCAACTATTCTATGTGAATCAGAAGCTGGACCGATAGTCTGTAAACAAGGCTTGACTATGTCAGGATAGTGGTGCGCGATTCCACCTAAGTATCCATCAGCATCACCAACGTGAACCATCATTGGACCGAAATAATTTGGAGATTTGAGTAAGGTAATAGCATCTCTTCTTGTGACACCTTTACGCCCGCGGATTATGTGCAACTCATCTGCGTAAGAACCACGTCTTCGTGGATCATATCGTACATCGATAGTTTCACACTCAAAAGAGAGTCCAAGTTCCTCTTTGACAGCAAGGATTCGTTCTGGATGACCTAACAATATTGGATCACAAATTCCCTCAGCAATACACTGTGCAGCGGCCTTGATAATAGTAGGTTCTTCTCCTTCGGAGAAGACTATTCTCTTTCTATCTCTTCGTGCACGATTGATTACATCACGCATAATTGAACGAGTAAGGCCGAGTCTAGCCTCAAGTTCTTCTCTGTATTTTTCAACATCAAATTCGTCTGCAGAAATACGGGACATTCCCTCATTCACTGCGGCCTCAGCAACAGCACTAGCCTCCCAAATTAACACCCGAGCATCGAATGGTTTTGGAATCAAATATTCGGGGCCAAACTGCATTTGTTCGCCGCCATATGCAGCAGCAACATCGTCAGGAACTGGTTCCTTTGCTAATTGTGCTAGAGCATGGGTGGCGGCCATCTTCATATTCTCAGTAATTTCAGTTGCTCGCACGTCAAGCGCGCCACGGAAAATATATGGAAATCCTAGAACATTATTGATTTGATTTGGATAGTCTGAACGCCCAGTTGCAATTATTGCATCATCACGAACGGCTTGGATATCTTCTGGGAGAATTTCAGGATCTGGATTTGCTAGAGCGAAGATTAGAGGACGTGCAGCCATAGATTCAACCATTTCACCTGTAACTATTCCTCCACGCGAAAGGCCCAAGAAAACATCTGCACCATTCATTGCCTCAGCAAGACCGCCCTTAGGAACATCTCGTACAAAGGAAGATTTGTATTGATTTAATTCTCCAGCCTCGTCTCTAGTTTTTGTTAGAATCCCCTTTGAATCAATCATCAATATATTTTCAGGATTCACTCCAAGTCTTAGATAATGATGCCCACATGAAATAGCCGAAGCCCCAGCTCCTGAAATGACTATTTTTACTTCAGCGATATTCTTTTCTACTATCTCTAGTCCATTCATCAAAGCAGCACCAGAAATGATTGCTGTGCCGTGCTGATCGTCATGCATCACAGGGATGTCAAGTTCTTTCACCAGTCTTTTCTCAATCTCAAAGCATTCTGGAGATTTGATATCTTCAAGATTAATTCCTCCAAAAGTAGGGGCAATCGCCTTGACTGCTTCGACAAATTGGTCGACATCGGTACGGTCAACCTCGATATCAAAAACATTGATGTCGGCGAATGCTTTGAACAAAAGTCCCTTTCCTTCCATCACTGGCTTACCTGCAATTGCTCCAATATCTCCTAAACCAAGCACAGCAGTACCATTGCTAACTACAGCAACTAAATTACCCTTGGAAGTATACTTGTATGCGTCGTCTGGGTTCTCAGAAATTTCTAGACAAGGGAATGCTACTCCTGGCGAATAGGCAAGAGAAAGCTCGCGTGCTGTTCCATGGGGCTTGGTCGGCTCGACACTTATCTTTCCAGCCGGCTTACTGGAATGGTAATCCAAAGCATCCTTGCGCAGACGTTCATCGGTCAAAGTTACCCCTCCGAGGTTGGTCGGGCCTCCCCCTCCCCTTTGATGCTATCCTACAGAATTCGCATGTATTATCAGCCCCTAGAAATGTGATTTCTTTCTTCTTACTCCCTCTATGAGAGGGAGATGCGTGAAAAAAACATCAACCCACTCCTTTCATAATGGGTACAAGTAGGCCGATACTTCGTGCCGATGTCTAATCGTCGTGTTTTGGTAAGGAGTCAGAGGCTTGCTCTGATACTTACAATTCTAATGATTGGGCTACCTTGGTCGACCTCAATAAACTCAGAATTAGACTTCAGTATTGAAGAATCGGAGGTGTCAAAACAGTATGTATGGGGGGCTTCTGGTTCGAATGATACTGGATGGATAGATTTTGATGCAACAGGTGCTGATTCAGTAAATGGGACCTATGCCTATTCTGACTATCTACTTGAAATCGCACCGGGATCGCAGATTTCCAATCTTACCTTCGAAATCGCTGTAAATGGTTCGGCAGGTTACTGGGCTACTGAACCACAACTGAATCTCTTGAATACCCAGACACCAATCCTTGATTGGAGAGGATATGGAGATTTAGGAAGACAAAACTCAATTTCTGAAAATCCACCAACTGTCATCGATGGAACATTAGAAGCGCAATTACGACCGAACTCTATTTCTGATGTCTCATGGGAAATTCCCGCAGGAGTAACAATTTCAGATTTAGTAATGGAAGTATTGCGTCCTGCCGATGCCAAAGTATCACTTTCTTCGATTGAAGTAACTATCTATGATAGTGCAGTTAATCCAATTGATGGAAGACTATACATTCTCCTAGATGATGATTTATTGCATATTGATGC
>NTJR01000024.1 GCA_002457595.1 Marine Group II euryarchaeote MED-G36 | reverse complement strand
CCAAAATCTCCAGAGAGACTTTTGATTCTCGACTCTCCTCAAAAAACCCTCTTGACCGCTCAGGAGTCTGGCGTTTTCGCGAACTAATCCTCCCTCTCGGAGATGAAACTCTCAGCAACATTGCAGTAACGAGAGGAGAAGGCTCAACACAACTCTATGATGCTAGCCTAGTAGCCTCAGAAATAGGCCTCTCAAATCTTTGGTTGAAGCACGAGGGCGAAAATCCAACAGGCTCTTTCAAGGATCGTGGGATGACTGCTGGAATCACCATCGCCAGACATCTTGGAATGAAAGCAGTAGCTTGTGCTTCAACAGGAAACACTTCTGCTTCAATGGCATCCTATGCAGCGATTTCAGGCCTTGAAGCAATTGTATTCATCCCTGAAGGAAAGATAGCATTTGGGAAACTAAGTCAGGCACTCGCATATGGCGCTAAAACAATCCAAATTGAAGGAGATTTTGATGACGCTATGGCACTTGTCCAAGAAGTGTGTGCAAGTGAAGGAATTTATCTTGTAAATTCGATTAATCCATTCCGGATCGAGGGTCAGAAAGCCATTGCCTTTGAGATAATGCAAGACCTAGATTGGCAAGTCCCTGATTGGATTGTATTACCGGGCGGAAATCTTGGAAATAATACTGCAATTTCGAAGGGTTTGCTTGAATTACACGCACTCAACATTATCGACAGCCTCCCCCGAATTGCTGTAGTTCAAGCAGCGGGGGCCAACCCTCTCTATACTGCATGGTCAGATGGAGAAAATGTCGTACCGGTCAAGGCCGATACAATCGCTACGGCGATCAAAATCGGATCACCAGTCTCTTGGCGCAAATCGATGCGAGGTATTGAGGCATTGGATGGTGTAGTAACTGAAGTTTCAGACAATCAAATAATGGATGCTAAAGCATTAGTTGATGCTGCAGGAATTGGAGCCGAACCAGCGAGCTGTGCCACAGTTGCAGGTATCCGAAGGTTAGTCGAGGAAGGAGTTATCAAATCAGAGGATAAGGTAGTAGGTATTCTCACAGGTCATCTATTAAAAGATCCAGATGTGGTTGTAAAATATCATACAAATAATCTGGATGGCATCAATTCACAGAGAGCAAACACCCCCATCTCTGCTAGTGCTGATATCGACGAGATTCGTCGCATTATTCGTCAATGATTCTCCTGTGAATTGAAGAACAGAAGGTCACTCGGAGTACCATGCTCGACCTCGCCTCAATGGTTTTTGGCGACTTCCAAGATAACATCGTTAGTACTTTTGGTAATGATTTGGGTTGGCTAGTAGGCCATGCTCTTCTATTAGGGACCATTTCTCTTTTTTGGATATCTTGGGTCAATAGAGAACATATCCGAACCGAATCCGGTTGGAATAAGTACACCCTTTTCGAGTTAGCAACAATTGCCGCCCTCACTCTAGTTCAATATGCAATTTATACTGGTAATTTCGGATTCGCCGCTACAGCCTCTTTAGGTGTGGCTTTTGTTGGTTCAATGACTGCCAGATGGTTGATTAATGTCGTAAATTAGCCCTAGTCTGAGTTGCATTTCATTTCCCCAACGGTGAAAGGCGGCGGGCCTGCCGAATCAATCATGGCAGCCTTCGGCGACCACCCTCCTCTTCCTGAATCACTAGAGGCACTGCTTGCCGATGAAACGGCATCGACTGTATTCTTGAAGGCAGAGTGCCCTCCTCGTGTGAAAGCCGGACATATTTCTGAATTGAGGTTAGAAGAAGTAAATACAGATTCTTGGGACAAACCATCTCTAGAGGCATTGAGTGAAGAATTACAATTGGTTATTGAGCAAAATGAAGCACGTTCGGATTGCTTCGTTGAAATTGAGCGTGAAGGTTGCCGAATAATGCAAATTGGAGACCTTCGTGTAACCTGCGCATGGCCGCCTTTTTCCGAAGCATGGGAAATCACAGTTGTTCGCCCAGTAGCTCACTTGAAGTTGAGTGATTATGAATTACCAGATGAACTAATTCGCCGAGTATCAGATCACCACAGAGGTATTTTCGTTGTCGGAAAACCAGGTTCAGGAAAAACCACCTTCGCTCAAGCAATCGCAGCCCACCTCGATGAGACGGTTGGCGCCATGGTCAAGACCATGGAAGCACCACGTGATTTACAAGTCCCACAAAGAGTCACTCAATACGCACCATTAGAGGGCGATTTGGAGAAAACCGCGGAAGTGATTTTCCTTGTCAGACCCGACTTCGTAATTTTCGATGAAGTACGTCGAGCCAGAGATTTCGAGATATTCGGAGATGTACGGTTGGCTGGTGTGGGCTTACTTGGAGTGACTCATGCAAACAGTGCACTGGAAGCCATCCAGAGGTTGGTAGGCAAGGTTGAACTCGGTTTAATTTCACAAGTTCTTGATACGGTGATTAACATCGAGAAAGGTAAGGTAAACGAAGTACTTGAGTTGAGAATGGTAGTCCGTGCCCCAACAGGTATGGAATCCGATCTTTCTCGCCCAGTGATTGAAATCAAACGCTTCCCAAGTGGAGAACTTACACACGAGATGTTCGCTTTCGGCTCCGAGATAGCAGTCGTACCAGTTGGGGGACGTGCAGGCGAAGGCGGCAGCCCTGCTTGGAGGATGGCGGGTGAAGAACTCAAGCGAGAAGCATCACGCCTGTCTGGAATCGCAGTTTTACATGCGCAATTCCTTACCGATGCTTCGGCAGACATCTATGTTGATGACTCTGCAATTGGAGCAATGGTAGGCCCAGGTGGTGATGCAATCCGCTCACTAGAGAAGGACGTAGGGGGAATCAAACTGAATGTCAAATCAGTAACTGAATTGCCAAGAGGTCTACGAAAGAGGATCGAGCGAGATTCTTGGGGCGGCGGCGGAGATATGGAAGAATGGCGAAGCCGTGGAGGCCGCCATTGGGAACATTCTGGCAACAAGCGCAAAGGCGGCAAGAAGGGAAAACGCGGACGACGTTGATAACCTCCTATGTTGAGATGATTGAATGGTTGAAGAGGAATTATGCCTTCGTGCCTTCATTGTATTCTGGATCATAGGATTTACCATCCAAGAAATAAGTAAAAGATTCTCGAAGACCAAAGAAGCACCTTCAGCCGAACTAGACAATCCTTCTCTCAATAACAAGGCAGTAGTCTCCATGAATGACGCTAAGATAATCGATGGGAGGTTGAAGGGCAATGTTACAAATCATCCAAAACTTGGAAATCAAAGAGTCAAGACCTCGAGTATACTAGGGATGGAATTCGACGAG
Organism: Marine Group II euryarchaeote MED-G36; assembly: GCA_002457595.1. Taxonomy (GTDB): domain Archaea; phylum Thermoplasmatota; class Poseidoniia; order Poseidoniales; family Thalassarchaeaceae; genus MGIIb-O1. Next base: position 14,207 of record NTJR01000024.1, on the reverse strand, counting down.
CACGGCACGACCCTGGTCGAGACTAGGAATACTGTCTATATGGTGGATTTGAAGAGCTGGAGAGAGATTCCTGAAAACCATCCCTCTCTGGAATCTGATGGCAACTGGTGGAATTAGTAATCTCGCAAGGGTTCTTGACGCCCTCATTGGTCGGCGAGCCGATGAGCGAGGGTGAAGGCAAGCCTCCAGTGGTCGTGGTCAGCGAATCCACAAGTGTCACCAGTGGTACTGCTGTTCAGGAGAAACTTATCATCGCGGCTCGTGTATTTTCTGATCTTCTCAAGCCAACGTATGGCCCTAGAGGATTAGACAAAATGCTCTACAAATCCGACGGCTCAACAGCAGTTACCAACGATGGAGCGAAGATTGTTGCTGAGTTAATGGTCAAGCACCCAGCAGCTAAGATGATGGTTTCAATGGGTAATTCTCAGGAAGAAGCCTGTGGTGATGGCGTCACCACAACAATGCTTCTTTGCGGCTCATTACTAGAAGAGGCCAACACCTTACTCTCGAAGGGATTGCACCCACTAACTCTCGTAGATGGATATCGAAAGGCGATGGGTGTTGCATTGTCCCAGATGGACTCTGATTCTGTTGCTTTGGATGATGAGCGTTTGTTAGGTGTGGCAAATACCGCATTAACAGGAAAAGGGGCTGAAGCAGCAATCGACGTATTCGCACCTCTTGTTAGAGACGCTCTTAATGCCGTCAAAAACTCAGTAGAAGCACCTAGTGCCGAACACGTTGCTATGTTCAAATCAGGTTCAGGCGGTCTGAGAGATAGCCGCTTAGTGCGCGGAATAGTAGTCCGTCGTAGGGTATTGATGGACACATTCCCCAATAACATCAACAATGCACCTACCGCAGTCATAGGCAGTGACATCAAGATACGGAAGATGACGCGTTCAGCAGAAATTCAAATTACTTCGGCCGAGAACCTTGACGGATTTATTGAGGCCGAACAATCACGCAAGGAAGAAATCGCACAAGCCTTAATCGGAACGGGTGCGAAGTTGGTACTATGCGGGGGAGAGATTGACCGTGACATCCTTCATGATCTGGCTGATGAAGGTATACTTGTAATTCCTGAACTCGATGAATCAGAATTACATAATGCAGCTAAGGCAACGGGCGCGATAAAAATCGACTCAATTCTAGATGCGTCTTCTAGCGACCTTGGTGTGGCAGGAAGTGTGCATTGGGAGAGAAGACAAGCCACAGATCAAGTTGAAGACATAATTACAATCGATGATTGTACTAATCCTGGCGTAGTCACATTAGCGGTAGGGGGGGCTGGAGAAACCGCAACGGAAGAGATAATCCGAGGACTCCATGATGCGCTCAGAGCAATGAGTCTCGCCCATGAAACTGGAGAATTACTCCCTGGTGGCGGTGCTAGCCATACACGCATAGCTCAGGCAGTAAGGGAAGCCAGTGAATCAGAACCGGGACGGGCACGATTGGCAATGGACGCATTCGCCCGTGCTATGGAAACAATTCCCTCTACTCTTGCATCGAACGCAGGAAAGGACATCCTCGACTCCGTACTTGAGATGCGAACAGCAGCACGAGAAGGATCAGAAACTCCAATTGGAATCCAAGCCAATGGGGAAGTTGGTGATGTTACGGGAGTTTGGCATCCTCGTGCAGTAATCGAAGATGGACTTGAGTCCGCTACCGAGACATCGATGAGCATGTTACGCATTGACCAAGTCATCAGTGCTAGAGGCGACTGAAATCGCTGCCCACGAACACTTCAAACCCGATGCCACCACGCCGAGTTATGACAGCGCCTCGCGCCTTGTTGAGCGTCTTCCACAAGGACGGCATTGTCGAACTGGGACAGGCTCTCAGCGACTTAGGTTGGGAGTTACTTTCGACGGGCGGCACCTCTCGTAAATTGAGGGAAGCAGGACTATCGGTAATCGATGTCAGTGATGCGACAGGGCACCCTGAGTGTTTTGATGGGCGAGTCAAAACACTACACCCTGCCGTGCATGGTGGGATATTGGTTAGACGCGAACGTGATGACGATATGAAAATGCTCGCAGAACTAGGGTATCGCACCGTTGACTTAGTCTGCGTCAATCTCTACCCATTCGAGTCAGTTGCCGCCAAGGACCCCCCTGCTCCAGATTCTGAATTGATTGAGATGATCGACATAGGTGGGCCAACTATGATTCGCTCCGCGGCGAAAAACCACAAGGATTGCTTAGTGCTCACTTCCGCTGATCAATATTCAGCAGTTATTGAGGCTCTAGCATCTTCTCAAGGAAACCCTTCAGGAGTCAGCCTTGAACACCGTAAGCAGTTAGCCCTCGAAGCATTCCAGAGAACAGCTGCCTACGATGCTGCAGTATCGAGCGAGTTAGAAACCCGATTCAATTCACCATCAATCCCATCTCGCATTCATGTTGCTAGTGAAGTAGGCACCGAGTTGCGATATGGTGAGAATCCTCACCAACCAGCGGCCTTCTATCCTGCAGCGAATGCAACAGGCCCAGTAGGGCTGGCTTCTGCAGTACAACATGGCGGCAAAGCGCTCTCCTTCAACAATTATCTAGACCTTGACGGCGCTCTTCGCATAGCACGCGGACTGTTACGAGATTTAGATGAAAAGCACTCACAAGGATGCGTTGTAATCAAGCACACAAATCCATGTGGAGCGGCAATAGATGTGACTCAGGTAGGTGCGTGGCAGAATGCTTTGGCGAGTGACCCCGAATCTGCTTTTGGTTGTGTAATTGCATTTACTGATATTGTACAAAAAGAGACCGCTGAGGCAATAGGAGGCCATTTCCTTGAGTGCATAGTAGCACCCGGATTTGACGATGAGGCGCTGGAAATCCTATCAGAGAAAAAGAATCGTCGAATGTTAACTCTAGAAGAATTCACACCTCGTGAGGATGAGGTTAGAATCCGTCAGTTAGATGGCGGTTGGGTGGCACAAGTGCAAGGCCCCCCCTCTGTAGATTGGTCTTCTGTAAAATGCGTAACCAAGGCCGACGCGGATGCTGAGTTAGTGGCCCTTGCTCGCTTCGGCTCGACTGTACTTAGTGAAGTGAAATCAAACTCAATTGTTCTAGTTGCTCAAACCGATTCCGGATTCGCTACTGTGGGAGTTGGCCCTGGGCAGACAAGCCGAGTTGAAGCAGTTCGAATCGCAGCGCGTAGAGCGGGAGAGAGAGCAGCAGGTTCAATGATGGTGTCCGACGCATTTTTCCCATTCAGAGACGGAATAGATACCGCCCACGAGATTGGCGTTACAACCGTAGTGCAACCAGGTGGGTCAATGCGCGATCAGGAATGTATCGATGCCGCGGATGAGCACGGAATGGCGATGATATTCACAGGCCAGCGCCTATTTTTGCATTGAGTCAACAACATCCGGCTTCACGGAGTGGAGCTACAACGAACTCTACTCTATCTACATCCTTCGTATTCTTCAGTTTCTCAACCATTTCTCGTATCGATTCCGAACTCCCTTTTATTTGCATAGTATCTACACATGTGTGACTAGAAGTGAGACAGTTATGATGGTATGATGAGACAGTAATTGAATCGGAATGTCTCAATTCTGAGAGCTTATGTTCAACATTGTGCTGATAATAAATCACAGTAGTCCCCTCAATGTCAACTCCATCTCTCATCGTATCCAAATCTCCTCGAAGAGTTGCCTCAGCAAAGTGAATACTAGCATCTCTCAGAAACATACTGCGATTATTGTATCCACTTTGCTCGATTAGACGCTCCAACCTTTTGGCAAATTCCTTGTCTGTGCTGAATGAAAGAACACGGCTCATAGCACGGCCACACATCATCAATTAATAACATTTCTTAAATATGTAATAACGATTGGATTACGCTATGTCTGAGGCAAGCCTGCCAATCGAACTAATCGCGTTAACACTAATTCTAGCCCTAGTTGGAGGCCTAGCTCCGATATTCAGCAAGATAAAGGAAAATAGAGACACTATGCGTAGAATTACCGCACTTGCATCTGGCATATTATTGGCATCTGCCATGCTTGTAGTCATTCCAGAGGGCTTTGAGCTAGCCGCGGGAGGACATGACGATCACAATCATGACGAGCATGTTGACGAGGATGCACTGGCTGGATCTGTAGCCCTAGTAATCTTAGAACTAGAGCATGGTGACATCAATGCTTCCGGAGCCATCGAAGAGATAGAGGGGTTACTAGGTGGGCATGACGAACATGACGAACACGAAGAAGGTGAAGAGGAAGAAGGCCATGACGAGGAATCGGAGGCCTCTCTTGCCGAGAGTATAGAACACGTAATTGAAGAGGTAGAATCTGAAGAAATTAATGCCACTACTGGAATCGACGAAATAGAGGAACTCATCACATCACATGCTCATGAGGAAGGGCATGATGACGAAGAAGAGGCCGCTCTCGAAAACCTAATCATAGGAGGAGCTATACTAGCTGGATTCCTGATGATGTTAGTTATGGAGGGATCAGGAATTGGTCATGCCGTACATGAGGAACACCATGATCATGAGGAAGAACATGGGCACGAACACGTGCATCATAGAACATCTCCTTGGATTATCGTACTGGGGCTTTCTCTTCACTCAGCTGCTGATGGACTAGCGATAGGATCTGCGGCAGCCGGTAGCTCCGAGGCAGTGACCGCATTGGTAGCACTAGCCGTATTAATTCACAAAGCGCCCGCAGCATTCAGTTTGGGTGTTTTCTCTATGCACGAGCGCAATAATCGAAACGAATCAATTCGCGATGTAGCTATCTTTGCTTTGGCAACACCCGTGATGATTGTGGTTGCATTCTATGCCTTAGCAGGCGTGGCCATTCAAACAATTGGTCTCGCAATGCTATTTTCCGCAGGAACATTCCTATATGTTGCAACAGTAGACACATTACCTGATATTCACAATCCAGAAACGGGCCGAGAAGCTCTCAAAAACGTCTTGATTGGAGTTGTAATCTTAACTCTAATTCTAATCGGTGCAGATTCAATGGGTCTGATAGAGCACGCTCACTGATTACTCACGAGTGGGCACTTTCTTCAATAGCCACCAAACACCAATAGCCCAAACTATTGCGATTGTTACTTGTCCGTAACCGGGATCTCCTGCAATTGTAGTAACATATGTCGAAATGGCCGACATAATTGTAATGAGGACGATAATCCATTTTTTAGCGTGTTTTGGTAGTGTTTTGCCATTTGCATAATACTCGAAAACCTTTGGCCCAACCCATCTATTTGTCATAGTCCATCGGAAGAACCTCTCATCAGATATGCTGAACAAATATGCCGCTGGAACCATCCATGATACAGTAGGCCAACCTGGAACAAATAGTCCAATGAAAGCGCAACCTACGAAAATACTGCCAATTGCAACATAAATCCATTTTCGGATTGGAGTAGTCTGACGTGAGTATTTTTCGATGACTGCATCGACAGACTCGAGGGTCTCCATGATTCTATGGCACTGAGATTAGGTGATAAAGTGAGAGGCGAACACTGCCGCAGCATTACACGCCCCAATTCTCAAGCGGCCGCTTCTAGACGCGATGGCATGGAGGTTGCCTACACGCTACCTAGGGCCGCCTCAATAGAAGACCCTCTCAGGCTCGCAGTACTCATTTCAGGCAGTGGATCCGGTCTTGCTGCATTACTAAAATATCAGCAATCCCAAACTCCTCCTCATCGGACTGTATTAGTATTGGCAGATTCTCTTACTGCTGGTGGTTTAGAGCATGGAAGAAGTAGTGGAGTCAAATCAGTTGGAATACCTCTCCCTGATATTATTGACAAGGTTGAGAGAAGGCAAAGTCACGAGGAATTAGTTGAGGCCGCATTAATTGAGTCCCAGGTCGAATGCATAGTTCTCTCAGGATATATGCGAATCCTCACTCCAAATTTTGTTCGTAAATGGAAAGGCCGACTGGTCAATATTCACCCTTCCCTCCTTCCTAAATATCCTGGTGCTCATGCGCACAGAGATGCATTAGCCGATGGAGCAACAATTTCTGGCTGCTCAGTACATCTTGTTGACGAAGGCGTTGACAGCGGTATGATTCTAGCCCAACAAGAAGTTCCGGTACTAGAAGGAGACACGGAATCTGATTTACAAGAACGAATCAAGAAAGTCGAGCATGAACTTTACCCTAAAATCATCGACAAATTGGCTACTGGTGGCTTTTCACTCTAGATCTATTGGTAGGTTAATATTCTTCAAAACAGCCCTATTCTCAAGTAATATTGAATGTGGCATTTCAGCAAATTGTATCCTTAATGGCCGCCGGTCATTTGTTAACAATTCCCGGACCGGCGTAGGTCTAATTAGTGCTAGAAGAGGATGCATTCTTTCACCATCAGCTGGGACTGCAAGTGCATCATCATCGGCGATAGTATCAGCTAGAGTAGTGAATAATTCAGAAGTCACCCAAGGAACATCCACGGGTGTAATCTGTAATTCATTTGCCTCCAAAAACGGGTCACTCAGAGCTTCGAGAATAGCTTCAATTGGTCCTGCATGAGGACTTGCATCTAGAACCCATTCTACATTAATTTCCTTAGGAATTGTTGCACCATAATCATCGATATTCTCTGGATTTGCAACTGCTATTCGTATTGGCTCTAGCCCTGCTTCTGCTAATGCGATTGCAACTCTGGCAACGCAACTAATTCCATCAATTTCAATCAGAGCCTTATCGCGCCCCATTCGTCGGCTACGTCCTCCAGCGAGAATTAGAGATAGCATACTTTCACCGCAACTCATCGAGTCGCTGCATTGCGTAACGAATCTCTTCAATTAGATCGTTCGCTCTTGCTAGAAGCGTCATTCTGTCTTTACGACCCTCAGTCTTTTCTAGCCACCGCATTAATTGTCGAATATCTTTTGAATCACGATCAATAGTCCACTCGAGAACCTGTTCAGCAACAGGATCGTCCGATGGAAGCAACCTCTCGTTCATGACAGGCGGCTTACGAGGTGGCGTTTGAACTTGGCTCAAGGAGCAACCAATCTAGACTTGATTCTGCCAAGTAATGAATCTCCCGGAGGAATTTTGACTGTTTTCAATACCTCAATTACATCTTGATCGATTATTTCTCCTCTGACACTTCCTGCATGTAGCACTAGTAGTGCTAAATGACCGTCTACAACTCTACTTCTACACCACTCATTGATTATCGAATTATCAGGTAAAGGCCTCCCGGCTCGTAATAATTCTTCAATGGATAACAGTAGGGCTTCAGCCGGCTCTTTTTTTGAGATATTTTTTGCCAATTCACCCCAGGGATTAGTTCCTAAATGACGGTGATCAATATTTGCTAGTAATAGTGCAGCTAGAGCCACATCCTCTCGCCCATGCCTCTTCCAAAGACGCTTGACCATTTTGAGTAAATTCTCTTGCGAATTTCCCGCACTGGTAATCAACCACGAGGCAATTCTGCGTAAATTCTCATCAGGTGTGCCAAGATGAAATGAATATCCTGCAGCTTCCCCCAAGCGATCGGTACTGGATTTCAAAATCAGTGCAGGAACTCCAATAGGGTATGCGGTTCGAACTATTTTTGTGAGTTTTCTAGGTGAACGATGTGCTCTAGCAGATACTGAATCAAAGAATTCATCCAGTGGGTCTGAAGCCATCATCAGCCCTCACTTCTGAATTCTAAATTCATCGAATATAGCACCGATTCTCTCGATGCTATCATCAAGACGCATTCTCATATCTTCAGCTACAGTTCGATGTACTGCCATCTCCAATTGCCTGTCCATTACTCTGGCAATTGCTCTGTGTTCCGCATCATCAATTTTGAATACATGCCTCAAATACGCAACGAGAACCAATTCTTCTTCAGAGCGATCAGTATGCAGAAGAAAAGCCTCCAGAACTTGCTCATATACTCGACGAGTCTCCTCAAGGCTGAGAAAGTCCCCTTCTTCTAGTAAATCACCCGTAACTACGGAATCATAGACAAGTTTGGGCTGCTCCTCTTCCAGTTTCAAGGCATGAGACATTTTGACCAGGAGTCTTTTCTCACCATTGCTGAGGTGTCCATCACTAAGAGCAAGCGTCACCGCCCCTTTGAACACCTCAAGTCTCCCCAAACTAACCTGACTCACAACCGTCGACTAAGCAATACTACCTTAATTGGTCGCCCCAATCATCGTAGTTGTTAACCACAATTCTTCGCCAAAATGATTGCGGAGCGTTGAAAGGGGGGTGTATGTCCGGACGGACTGCAGGAATCCTGTCACACTCGCGGGTGCTTGGCACCCATTACTGACTCGCCTAAGGCGGATAACAGCGCGAGGCCCCCCGAGTGGGGCCGGCCTACTGTAGGAAAGAAAGAAATGTCAAATGAAGGAAAATATGTGATTCACGCGACCATCAAAGCGGATGGCACAGTCGCCCGCAAAGATGTCGTCGGGGCAATCTTTGGTCAGACCGAGGGTCTGCTTGGAGAGGAACTTCAACTTCGAAAGTTGCAGCGAACCGGACGCATCGGCCACGTCGATGTGAATCTTAACAATAACAAAGGACGAGTGAAGGGTGAAATTATTCTCACATCGTCAATAGACCAGGTCAGCACCGCTGTAATCGGTGCGGCACTGGAAACAATCGATAGAATTGGTCCATGTAAGGCGATTATTCGCGTACAAAGGATAGAGAATGTGAACTCAGCCAAGAGAGACACAGTCATTGACAGAGCCAAATCTCTGTTGATGGGTATGATTGAGGCAGGTTCTGATGAATCACGAAACATCCTCGATGAGGTACGTTCCGTGCTCACGGTCGATACAGAGATCGAAATCAATGGAATGACTGCTGGACCTAATGTGAAAAACTCAGAAGCAATCATTATCGTCGAAGGACGAAATGATGTACGTAATTTGCTGAAGTTCGGTATCAAGAATGCAATAGCAATGATGGGTTCTGGCGTTAAGCCGGAATTAGTCGAATTAGCAAAAAGTAAGAAGAATGTTACTGCCTTCCTAGATGGCGACCGTGGCGGAAAACTCTTGCTAATGGAAATCAGTGGTAGCTTAGGCAAGTCACTTACTCATGTTGCAATTGCACCACAGAGCCGTGAAGTCGAACATCTTGAGGGCAAAGTTGTCACCAAGTGTCTAAATCAGAAGGAGGCTGCTGGAAAAGTAACTTCCCGAATTCAAGCCGAAATAGCGAAAGAAGACGATGCCTCAGTGGGCCGTGGTTCTGCAGCTCTTGAAGCTCCTGATGACGTCAAGGGCTGGGCTGAAATGCTAGATGGCTTGAAGCGAAATCAAGCTATCATTGTCCTCGAGGATGGCTCAGGCACCGACCCAGTCGGCGCCTCAGGCCTTGAAGCCGCACTAGCGGATTCCGATGGTGCCACTGGTTTGGTATTCGCAGGCAAGGTAAATGATCGAATTTTCGAACTAGCATCAGGTGCTGGAATCAGCAACGTGCTAGGCAAGACTGTTGGGACGACCACTCTGAAAAGTGGAGTCCAAGCATTCTCAGCCAAAGATTTGTGATAACATATCTTGAACCGATTCTCCGGCGGGACGTAGTCCCGCCTAGAATGGCTACGTAACCCATCTTAGCAGACGAAGGCATCAAAAGGGCCACAGGTCCGCTGAGAGCGATGGAACAGTCCACTATGGCTATACTTGCCATGTACGGATTCCTCGCATTATCGATTTGGATTCTGTGGATGAGGCATCAACAAGTTCTGAGCCAACGTGACCGGATGGTGGACCGCGTAGGATATCTTGAAGGTGATTTGACAGCAACATCTCAGAGGTTGGATTTACTCTCACGAGGCGTTGATACAGTATTTGGAGAAACACCCGAGTTACATGGATTGCTAGGAGTTCATCGTTCTCTAGAAACGGCTGAAGCGTTGCTGTTTGATCAGGGAGTCGAAGTCAGCTCTTCAGAATCCTGTGCCATTGCTACTCATGCCGCTAGAGCAATTCTAGATGGCGAAGACAATGATGGTTCGTCAAATGAAACAATGCTTGCAGGCCTAGCGCCCTTGGTGAGCCGTATTGCAAAAATCCTTGATGCGGCGGAGATGACTGCAGAAGATTTGGAACTAACAGGGCCAGAACAGCGCCGACTTGGCGAATTATTCCATACAATTGAGCGAACGGATAAGGCTGCAGAGTGCTACCGCAGAGCTCACCAACTAGGTGCTGAAGATGCATCTGCATTGAGCTCACTTGCAGTGATTCAACGAGAGGAGGGAGATGTTGAGGCCCTTGATAGAAGCCTTGAACGCCTTCTAGCAATCAATCCTGATGACATAGAAGTTCTCAAGGAACAAACTCTACTTCTTTCAGGCACAGATGTAGAACGTGTAGTCAGAAATCGGCGTCGTTTAGAGGCCCTAGGGGTCGAAATAAATCCAACCACAGAAGAGAATAAAATCGCAGATCTTGCGAATCGAGCTCATGAATCTAGAGTTGAAACAGACCCTCTTTCCTCAGAACCCACAACCGCTCCAGCATGGTTAGAGAGAGGCGCCAAACTAATGTTACTTGGTGAATCTCAAATAGCCCTCGAGTCCGTTGAAAATTCACTTGAATTAGACCAGTCCAGTGCGGATGCATGGCTACTTCATGCAAGACTATTGTCTGCGTTGGGTGGCAGGACTGCAGAGGCTATTCAGAGTGTCAGAAGAGCAGTCGCATTAGGCGAATATGGGATTCTTCTCGAGGCAGAAATACTGGAGGCGGACGGACGTCTAGATGCAGCCAGAGAAGCACTTGAGAATCATCTTGAGGCGGAACCTAATGATGCCGAAGCAAGGAGTAGATTAGCCCTTATTCTTCTCAGAGCAAATTCTCCAGATTGGGCACGCAAGGTGTTGAATGAGGCCCCTGAATTATCTTGGGAATCAGCTTCTCTTCATGTAATGGACGCACGCCTTCTTCTAGAAGTCGTAGATCAGAATTTAGATGAGACTGGAGAATATGATGAAATGATTCTTCTTCAAGCCCTCACGGCCTTTGATGAGGCCATTGATTTGGATAGAGAGTCAGGCCTCGCTTGGCTTGGCCGTGCTAGAACTCTACGCTATCAGGGCCACCATGATGAGGCCGAGATAGCAATTATTCGAGCAAGGCGTTTAATCCCAGAACATTCTTCAATTTCTCTTGAAGCCGCTCGCTTATTCTTAGAAATGAATCGTTTTGATCAAGCAAATACAATGCTTGCAGAAGCGGCAACTCATTTGCATAATCATCATTCAATTGCTTATGTTAGAGGATTGATTGCTGCCCACCAAGGTCGTATGTCAGAGGCACAGAGTATGTTTACCAAAGTCCTAGAAGTGGAACCAGAACATACTCGCGCTCGCTTAAATCGGTGCTCAGCGGCCTTATTGCGGGAGGATTTAGTCACAGCTCTTGATGATGCAAACGCACTAGTAGAGGCTCATCCAAATCTAAGTATAGCCCGGCAGAGGCGTGCTGAAATCTTGATGAATCTAGGAGATTGGGTAGAGGCCGAGGCTGAATTGCGTAGACTTTCAGAAATCGCTCCAACTCATACCATGGCATTGGTACACCAAGGAACCTGTCTCATCGCTATGGACAGAGCAGAGCAGGCAGAGATACCTTTGAACAAAGCCTTGCAAATTAATCCTGAGAACTCTGATGCATGGTATCAAAGAGGTCTTCTTTATCTCGACTTCGGTAGACTAGATGAAGCATTTTCTGACTTCAAAAGAGCAGCAGCGAGCGACGGCAAACACCTCGACGCACGTTTGCGTATTGCTGCTATTTTGCACGAGGGTGATGAGCCAGCTAAGGCGGCAGCTGCGTGGAGAGACGTGCTTGATGTAGATCCCGAACACCGTCTGGCCCGTAGACGATTAGAAGAATCAAGAGAAAAGGTGGCCTTGAGATCAACAAAAATTCAATCGCAGGATTGAACGCCTACCTCGTCTCCGCTCATCTATGCCAGGACCACGAGGAATCGAACCAGGGGATGCAGCGCCCGACTTTCAACTACCGAATGCCAACAGTTCAGTCGGCGCTGAACAGATGAGCCTCACCGACGTTTCCCGAGCCTCTGGAACCGTCGTCCTATTCACTTGCAATCACTGCCCATATGTCGTTGGGTCCGAGGAACGAATAGAGGCCATAGCAAACAAAGCCAGAGGTTTGGGAATGGGTTTCGCCGGCATTAATTCGAACGATCCAATCGTTTACGAATCGGACAACTGGGACTCTATGGTCAAACGCGCTGGCAAGGGAATGACCTACGCCTATCTCCACGACGCCTCACAGGAAATCGCCCATTCCTACGGCGCCGAACGCACACCCGAATTCTACCTCCTTGATGGCGGCGGCACAGTGGTTTACCGTGGCCGCCTCGATGACTCGCCACGTAATCCGATGGACGCCACAACAGCAGAGCTTGCAGAGGCGATGGATGCTCTTGCATTTGGCGGGGCAATCGCTAATCCTCGTACTGATTCAATCGGCTGCTCTGTAAAATGGAAGCAATAGGTGCAAACATGCGAGTTTCATCGCCGAAAAAGATGGGTTTGCCTGCCAGAGCCTTCGTCACTATGTTGCGATTGGCACCAGGGGGAATCCAGAATAGAATGTGGAAGTGGTGGTATCAGAAATTGGCCAAGGCCAATGATGACTCGGATTTCCGTTTCATGAATTATGGATTCGAAGATGGCAACGGTCCAGAACTTGAAGCCGATGACGAAGCGAATAGAATGTTCATCCAACTCTACTCAATGAATATCAGAGGCGTCGACCTAGAAGGAAAACAGGTTCTTGAAGTCGGATCTGGAAGAGGAGGGGGGGCTAGTTGGATAGCCAAGACTCACACACCCAACAAACTCACTGGAGTCGATTTCTCAGCCGAAGCAGTCGGCCATTGCAATCGATGGTATGCCGACCAAAGCAACCTTGAATTCATTGAAGGAAATGCTCAAGATTTGCCATTTGAGAACGAATCATTCGATGTAGTATACAATGTAGAATCGTCGCACTGCTACGGTGATATGGGTGCATTTGTAGAACAAGCATACCGGGTTCTCAAACCAGGTGGAATGTTCTGTTGGACCGATTTACGTGATGCAAAGACAATGGTAACCCTACCTTCTCTATTCGAGTCAAAAGGCTTCGAAATAGTGGAGTCGGCTGATGTAGCCAAAGAGGTTATCCAAGCTCTTGATGAAATCAATGAGATGAAAATGAAAGCCATTGAAGAGAAAGTCCCTCAGTCGGTAAGAAAGAGTTTCGAGACTTTTGCTGGTGTCAAGGGCACACCTGTTTACGAGGGTTTTGTTAGTGGTTCGATGGCCTACCATCGACACTTGATGCGCAAGCCATAATCAGTATTGCTCGAGAACCAATTCTGTTTGAGTTGATGAGATATCTCCTGGTGCAGTTAGCCACATCTTATCGAGTAAATCTCGCAGAGCCACTGTATCATCAACATGAACGATTGAGATTAGATCAGCATCGCCGCTAATCTCGTACACACACTCAACACCATCCCATCCAGAGAACTCTCCAGCTAGAGTTCCGATCTCTGTCCCAGGTCCAACCTTGATACGAATTAAAGCAGTCAATCCAATACCGGCTTCACGAATTGTATAACCACGAATTACCCCATCTTCTTCCATTTTCTTCATCCGTGTTCGAACAGTTCTTTCAGTAACTCCAACTCTTTTTGCGATATCAACAAAAGGAGCTCTCGCCGTCTCTCGAAGCACGGTCAAAATGGATCGATCAAGTGAGTCTACGGTTACCATAATCCGTTCCGATTTAGGAACCTTATTTGTAGGTTATGCGCTTAATGGCACGCTGTCGAGACTAATATTTTTCCGGATTACGGCTTTTTTCTTGTTTTTTTTTCAAAGTTGCATTAAAATGAGACGCCTTCTTCTTCCGCTTCAATGAGCGGGGGTGAGGGGTATTCCCAACTCAAGGTACAGCAGTATCTAGATGATGTCTCTAGACTAGATATATCACCCGATCAAACCCAATGGTACAATATCGATGTTGCCGCAATTCTTTCAGGAACTAATGTTGTCGATCACGAAGTCGATGAGTCATCGGGATCTTCACTTCTTTTCCTCGAAAGAAGTGTGATGCTATGTTGTCCTAAATCCGGTCAAATGCATCATTACCCCAAACACCTCTTGCACTGTTTTGTAGATGACAATCGCAACAAGTGCGACGCTGTCGAT
>NTJR01000023.1 GCA_002457595.1 Marine Group II euryarchaeote MED-G36 | reverse complement strand
TGTTGAGGTGTGTTCTCCACACAATGCGACTGCCGGGATTGGTGAAGCCCTTACGGTTCGCGCTAATCTTGAAGGATCACCACGAATCAGAGACTCCTCTCTCTTAGTTACCAATGTATTCCAAGAATATGAACTAGAAGCCACTACTCAGGATACTAATCTTGAGTTATATCCTGGCGAATCGTTCCAACTAGATACATTAATTGAGAATGAAGGCAATGGTCCAGATCGTTATGATATCACGATTAACTCAATTTATGACAGTGAGGGGAACCCAGACATTTGGGATATAGAGATCCCAAGGATGCTGTTCGAAGAATTAGGGAGAGATGAATCACAAGAAATTCCAATTATGGTCAATGTCCCTCAAATGACATTTGCAGGCCAATACACCGTTAAATTAGACGTTCTAAGTGAGGAAGAGGGACAAGACGGAATCACAAGATTAAGAGATGTGATTGAGTTACATATCGATGTCAAAGAATCACATGATATAAGAATAGAAATAGATCCTGCTATTGAGTCAAGAATTAAGACAACTGCTCCAGGGCGTGTTGTCCGCTACACAATGAATGTGTCTAATTTTGGCAATGTAGCGGACCAACCGACATTACACAATCATACGAAAATTATTGATGATTGGGACCAAAATCCAGGTATGAATTCTCTATCTGGTTGGGAGGTCGACTTCGCAATATTAGCTGATTTCGATACTGAATATGCAATTGAAAACCCATGCGTCGTCCTAACTGTTTCAGAAGATCCTGAACCAGATCAGTGTTTCAAAACGGCAAGTGGAGCAAATCCCGGAACAGTAACTCTGCCAATTATGCCTGCTTATACAACACTACAAATTGTTGCAATTGTTTCAATTGATCCAGCAGCCGTACTAAGTGATAGAGAATTGGGGATTAAAGTATTATCAGATTCAGGTTCTTCAGAAGTCGATGGAGATATTGATGAAACCCCATCATGGGAAGATTCCTGCACATTAGACGCTAATGCCGACGGAGTTCCTGATAACTACCATCCTAATTGTGATACAAATGAGCAAATTCTTGAACTCCGACTTCGCGCCCCGGATCTTAAATTTGCAGGAATCGATGGCAATGAACCCAGAGCTGAAATTTCCAACGCACGCGCATCTGTTGGTGAAATGATTTCAGTCAACATCCAGATTCAAAATGTAGGAAATATACACGCCACAGATGTAGACATTGTTCTTTGTGTGGATCAATCAATTTCTTCAATTAAGAAAAACGGATGTCATGAAGACAATATTGCCTACAGGCAATCGATTGAGGCAGTGATGAATCAAGACACCAATCCTAATGATAACCCTCCTACAATTACTCTACTATATCTGGTGGAGGCCGGCTCTCATGATGTAGTAGTGGTTATAGACCCTGAAAATATGATTGTTGAATCTAATGAAGATAATAATTTCTTATTAGTCCAACAAGAAATAGGCTCTAATTTTGGAATTCTTGACGTAGGTGTTGAAATTGTTGCTCAATATTCTGTACCCGCAATCATTCTTTCCGCTACGGTAGCTTTGATGGGAGTAGCAGGAGTTGTGATGTATGGCCGACGAATGGAAGCAATTTCAAGATTCAATGAGAAAAGCAGTTTGGTATCAAATATTAATGATGAAGACATGATTTTCTAATCAACGAACTAACCACCACGGGAGAGGTGTCCCCTCTTTTGCTGCGACAAGAGTCCCGCCCTTTGCTGCGAAGTCCCTAAGGAGTCGTTCACGCAACCCTTGCATCATCTGTTCAGCATCCATCGATTGAATTCGTAAACCTTGGGAAAAGAGATCCAAGTCAAGAGGCCTTCTAGGTTGATTGAGCATAGCGTGTGCGAGTTGACGCTCTTCATATGACTGAGATGAATCATCAATTGATGGCGCAACTTTCTGCATAACTTGTTGATGTAAGGCAACGATTGCATCTCGCTGCTCATCTATTTTTTCTAGAGCCAGGTCCATTTCTGAAAGCATAGACATCGCTTCGCCCATAGGGAGGCGTCGCCGAGTCCCAATACGATCTACAACACCCCCTAGATCACTAGGCAAACGTGATGAGAGACGAATTGCTCCTCCTGCAGGCATATTGCGGTGTTCAGCTCGAAACAGATTTGGCCCGAGATCAAGTCGGAGTGAAAAAGACTGATTTACAGTATACATTTTCTTAGGAGGCCCGCCCTTTTGAGATGGAAATTTCTCTGAATCAACAAACCCGTTCTCCTCTAGTACTCGAAGGTGTTTGACAACTGCTTGTTGACTGATATCTAGAATTTCTGAGAGTTGTAAAGGGTAATGCGGCTCTTTTGTCAATTGCTTCAAAATATCTCGACGTGCCTTGTTTTCGAGGATTTTCAAAGCCTCATCAAAGCCGACCACCACTAACCAACCCGAGGTTAGGTAGTTGAGGGTGAGATAAAAACCCAAGTGCAAGAAAAATCATTAGATTTCTATTTACAATCCTCAACCTTGATCCCATTCTTTCCATTCAGCCTCATTTATTCCCGAGTCCAAATCTTGCTGGATTATTTTTTGTTTAGCCGGCACCGTATCACTAGAAACAAATGGGTCGGCTACTTTTTCTTGTGCGAACGAGCTAGCACTCACTTCCTCTCCCTTTTGAATTCTGTAAAGTTCATCAGTTGTCATTACTCTTCCATCAATAACTAGACCACTAACTACTTTCTCTTTATTACGAGGTTTTTGGCGCGTTGAAATTATTGCAAATATTATTGCCAATAAACCGATAATAAATCCAAAGCAACAGGTTGAGCCCATAAACAATACAATTGGATTCCTCAACATTTCAGATTCTGCTGCAGCATCATCCACCAACCAAAGCGTATTGTCACCATCATTATGAATTGTATAATTTGCAGTATTTTTTGGATAATAAACCAAAACTGGCCTATATTTAGGCCCTCCAGCATCTAATTCACGATCGACGTGCAATGAAGTTGGTGCACTTCCTTGAATTTCTTCACCATCAGAATCTACTAATCTAACCTCTGGTGCCGGATTTACTCCATCTTCAACAACCCTCAAAATCACATAATATCTAGTATCAGTAAGTTCGACAGAAATCGAACCCCCCTCCTCTAATTTTGCCACGTTTTCTTGTTCTGGATCTAGTAATGGAAGCATTTTATCCATAGCAGGTCCAAATGAGGCGAGGAACATCAATAGCAGTACGAACGAAGTGGCAGCAGCCCACTTCGCCCAACGCCTGAAGTCTACACCCACGGTCGACTCAAGCAGCCGTCACATTTGATGCTTGGCCGAACATCATCGTCCCATGATTTCGGCTAATTTCTCTGGAAGGTATGTGTCTGTGACGAAATCAAGACCATACTTGGCTAGTGACTGCTGTTCAGCCTTCTTGCCAAGTTCTAGCATTAGGTTGATTTCATTTTGCCATTCTGCATCGGCAAATCGAGGATCACTTAGCTCTGCTTTCAAGGCTTGAATATCCTTACTGGACAGGTCATCAGCAGGTAGGTCATATGACATAATGTCTGCTGCCCTTATTCCAAGATATATCGCACTTGGAGTTGCAAGATATTCTGAAATGTGCGCGGTTTTTATTGCTCCATAAGCAATTGAAGCATAGATTCTGTAAGACCAAGGGTCACCGTCAAGGAATACTAAAACAGGAAGATTCCATTCCTCATTCATTCTCTTGATTATTCTTCGAGTCGAACGAGCGGGCTGCCCCTTCAAATGAATTAGGGCACACCTAGAATCATCATCAAACCCATTTTCTACCAATCGGTCAAACATCCCACCAGTCTCGATTGCCATTATGAAATCTACATCGTGATCTACAAGTTTTAGCTTTTCAGATTCTACATTATATGGAACACCATATCCCGAATCTCCTACATCATCCCGGCAGTTGATTCGCATCCATTCACCTTTTCGATTCCGTTCTTCAAAGGTGATATTGCCAATAATTCGTGCTCCATCTTCTTCAGGTCTTAATTTGAAATCTTCTCGCATACATTTGGTCACAATTTCAAGATCTTCTGCAAGATTATTACTTTCATTCTGCGACCCAAACTTACCATGGCCCCAACCTTCCGAGATGTAGTACATTTCTCTGAGTGTTGATGATTTTCCAGCCTCAATCATTTCTTCAATAAATTCACTAACATGTAAAGCCCGAAGTAATTGCCTAGCCGAGCCTAGAGAAGTTGCGTCTCGAGTAGATCTCTTTTTTCCATATTTGTAAACACCGAGTTTATTATCGAAAGCGATGTTTTGTTTTGTTCTTACTGGAAGTGTCATTCTAGGAGGTTCTCCTTTCGCCATTCGGTCATGCATTTCTGCAGCTATGCCATGCAACGCGCCAATTACTTCTTCCTTAGTGAATCCATTTGCACTCATTCATCTCCCTCCTCGTAAGCCCAAAGGTCTATTGAAGCAGTTTCACTATCTCCACCAACAGGATCCTTTCCATCAATCAAAATCTCATCATTTCCTTCATTTACAGGATATGGTGTTCTTTCGACCAAATGTTCGATAGATTCAGTTTTGGGAACCGCATGCTCAGCCTCTGCTGCAGCCAAAGCATCCATTTTCCTCATTTCGTCGAGAAGTTTCTCATCGATTCTTGTTGCGCCAATGATTTCTCCATTTCCTCTAAAGAATACATCAGACTCATTCCAGTCTCCCTTTGATAGCCCAGAAACAGCAAAGCGTATTTCCGCTGATTGCCCAGGGTCTAAAGTATCCAATCTCCAGTTCCAAAGACCTGTGGTTTCTTTCCTTCCACCTCTCGGATTTTCAACAATACATACTCCATCTGCTTCAGGCCATTTTGCCAATATTGTGTAAGCACGAGCCCTTGCAGTGTAATTATAAATTGTAATTGAACAAATGGTATTCTTAGTTTCCTTATCCCAAATAATTTCATCTTCAAGGAATACTGCATTCATTATTTTCGTAATTACAGGGGCAAGATCGGGTTCTTCTCGTTCTAGAAGTTCGGAGGTTTTCTTCGATATTTCAGGTAGGATGATATTAATCAAATCGAATTTTTCCTGAGCCTTTTTGCGTTGAGAACTCTTCTTTAGATGATTTCGTAATCCTCTCCCAACCTCTAACATAGCCTTTCTGATTTCTTCGAAAACTTCCTCATTATCTGCTACAGCTTCCTTTGCTTCACTAGTGAATTGAACATTAGTTGATGCAAGATGAATTAGAACTGCCGCTGGCCCCTTTGGCAAGCCTCTTCCACCGGGATGATCTAATCCATATCTCTTCCAATCAACAGATTCCAAACCTTTCGTCAATAGGCAGCCACCTTGTTGATACATTAGAGGAACACGATTGGCAAAGCGCAACACTTCAATGGGCCCATCCGCCTGTAAATCGCCTCCAAAAACAAGGCCCACTTCAATTTGGAATGGATTTCCTAGAGACACCGTCGGCTTTCGAGTTACAGTTGAGGCGAATCTTGAATCAATTGCTTTAGAAAGCCCCTTCTTGATTAACATCTCTTCAATCGGTGACAAACAATCAGTAGGAGGAGCTAGTAGTTTGACACCTTGGAAGGCTTCAACCATTGCTTGTGCTTCGTCGGCCTTTACTCGAACAGGAGTACGTCCTTCTTCAAGCCCTGCCGCCTGAAGAATTTCTTTTGCCGCTCGCACACTTACTCCAGAAAAATTGTGTCTAAGGAACGAAGTTAGTTTTCGTTCGTCCGCTTCTTTGAGCATACGTTGTAATTGACCAAGTTGTATTCCATGAGGGTGTGGTTTGATTTCTTCAACAACTCTCGGCAAGCGATCAGTTGTCCGAACCCAGTGCCCTTGGTCAATAATTTCTCCTTCCTTGTCTTTGACAATTAATTTGATTGAGGCATGCGGATTTACTATACTCGTCATTCTTAGATATTGGTGAACAGATTGTCGCCCGCGTTGATATTTTGCTCTCATCACAGTCCGTATTTTGAGACCATGTCTCACCTCTTGTCCATTTTCGAACCAAACATCTCTTCTTTCATTCGATTTTGTAGCACGATTCTTTCGAGTATCCAATCCTAAATCCACATAGACTGCCGAAGAATCAGAGGCCACTTTTGATACAACACTTGTTTTTGATCCAGTGGTAAGTTGGCTATACATGACGACGCCAGTAATCCCGATTCCCTGCTGCCCTCGCGTTTGTCTAATTGCGTGGAATCTAGATCCCAGCAGGAACTTTCCAAATACATTCTCAACCGAATCTCGTGGAATACCCGGTCCATTATCCTGACAAATTAACTCAAGGCGATCATTTCCAAGGCGATTTATTTCAACCTTGATTTCTGGCAAGATACGAGTTTCTTCACAGGCATCAAGTGAATTGTCAACAGACTCTTTGACCGCAGTTATCACAGCTCTCTGAAGGGTGTCAAATCCTAGGAAATGCTTATTCTTTTCAAAAAATTCACTAATTGAAATCTGCTTTTGTTTACTTGCAATTTTCTCTGCATCTACCATCGCGAATACCCCCTTCAGGTCCTCCCATAGTCCGAATGACTCGGGGCCTGTTGCGGTCGAACTTGTCCGAGAGCCCGACCCACTTAACTATGCGTGACTCTTCTGCGGCTTAGTGTACGAAAATGAATGATTAGAGCACGTCTCCGACTTCAAAAAGGTCTGGATGCCACGCGGTGATTTTTCCAGTGAAAGCGCTTGCCATCACCGTCAGTGGACTCGCCAAGTACAGTTTTCCCGGGCCCGAACGACCTTGGAAATTGCGATTTATCGCAGACACAGTAACCTGTTCTTCGAGATCTGAGACCCCCGGTCCAGCGCCGATACAGGCCCCACAGCCTGGGTCGATTAACTGAACTCCCGCCCGCTCGAATAACTCAGTCCACCCATTCTGCTCGGAGAGGTCTTTCACTGTCTTCGAGCCGAATTGGATGTAGCAATCCACACCATCTGCAATGGTCAATCCCGCCTTGAGAGCAGCGCTTGCTACCATCGCATAGTAAGCGAAATCATCGTCCTTTCCAGCTGTACAAGAGCCAGCATAAGCGATGTCGATAGCAACTTCACCCAACTCATCGATGTAAGCTCCGTTAGTTGGGTCGGATGGAATACCAGCATCTGGGTCGCCCGGATGCGCCACCATCGGACGAATAGAAGATAGGTCAATGGTGTGAACTCCACCATGATACTGAGCATCTTCGTCGGGCAGCACAAAGGCTGCCCGTATATCTTCTTCAGTCAAGCCATCACGACGGTCGAGCAACCACTCAACTGTCAGGTTATCCGGCTCGCAAATGCCAGTTTTTGCCGAGCATTCAGTGGCCATGTTGCACAGTGTAGCCCGCTCATCCATAGAGAGCGAAGCGAGCCCCGGGCCGCCGAATTCCATCGAACGGTCTAGAGTATCAGACTGTGCTGCATATTTCCACAAAATGTGCAAAATCACATCCTTGGCGGTGCACCCCGGATCGAGGTTACCTAGCAATTCGAAGCGGATACTTTCGGGAACTTTGACGAAGGCGAATTGGTTGTGAACGAGGTTTGCATACTCAGTAGAGCCAACTCCGTATGTGAGTGCGTTACTTGCTCCTCCCATGCAAGTGTGGCTATCTGTTGCTTGAATGAAATCTCCAACATCGATGAATTCCTCACGCGCCACTTGATGACAAATACCTGGACTCACCCCGTCAACTGCAGAATAGTCTCGCACACCTGTGTGTCGCTGGAATACTACTTGCAGGTCGCGTAGCATCTGGATTTTATCTGCGAATTTGCTGAATCGGGCCACGCCTGTCGCGTACAGTAAGTGATCCTCGAAGACGGCGAATTTCGGTGGGTTTGGCAAGACATAATCGCCGCCATACTCGGCTGCGAGGAAGTTGTGAACTTGCGCAGTGGTGAATTCGTGAGAATATCCTCCATCAACTTGAGCAAGAACTGCATCACCCGGTTTCACGTATCCCCGTATACCGTTCTGACCGAGCAGTTTGTTTGAGATCATCTTCTCAGCCATTGTCATAGGAACAGGCTCTGTACTCACTGTTGGCAAGGCCACCTCACCCCCCTTCAATTTCTTCGCGAATGGGAAAATTCCGCCATTCTCGATGATTAGTTGAGTTACAGGGTCGTACTTATCGGTGAACTCAGCAAGTCCGATACTCTCACCGTTTTGCAAGCGTTCGAGCATCGAATGATCGCCCATCAACTGGCCGAGATTGATGTTATTCCGTTCGTGAATGGGGGCGAAGGATGCTGCAATAATAATACGAATACCAGACCACCTTTCACATTGAGCCGCAGTTTCTCGGCTACTACCCGTTCCTTTGCGGTGGCCACTTACGATAACAGAGAAACCTCCGTCCATCAATGCTTTTTCTTCAAAGACACGCTTACCATCGTGAAGTAGGCCTGCATATGCATTTTCAGCTAAGACCACGGGGTCATGATCAAAGCAGACCCATGCAGGCGTCATCACATCTGTATTGATATCATCTAGAAGATCATCGATACTAAGATCCTCCATCTTCAGATTTAATCCTTCATACAATTGTTTTCTGATAAGATCAAGATCCTTAGTTAGGAAAAGGACACGCGCTTCAGAATCTAGAGACACTTCAGAGGGGGGCCATTTTCCGCTCATTCCACAATCTCCCATAATGCTCCAAGATACGTTGCTATTTCATCCTTAGTGAGGTGCAACACAGATTAGCAAATTGCAACATTATTGGTTAACTATGGTACTCTAAGATTTAAATAAGAAGTCAATTGCGAATATATTACCTTTCTTACGAAAGGAGGATGAGAGTATGTCAGAATATTTAGTCGAAGACATTGTGAAGTGTAGCGAATGCGGGTCAAGAAATCTCACCAGAGATGAAACTCGAGGAGAAGTAGTCTGTAATGACTGCGGTCTTGTTTTAGAAGACAATGTGATTGATCAAGGTGCTGAATGGCGTGTTTTCAGTCCCGAACAGGGAGATCAGCGTGCGCGCACAGGTGCGCCAATGACTGTGATGCTTCACGACAAAGGTCTGTCAACAGATATCGATTGGCAAAACAAGGACTATTCAGGAAAAACAATCTCTTCCCGATACCGTTCACAGTTTTATCGAATGAGAAAGTGGCAGAAGCGTTCTCGAGTTAGCAACGCAACTGAGCGAAATCTAGCTATGGCATTGGCCGAATTAGATAGAATGGCCAGCCGTCTTGACTTACCTAAGAGTATCCGTGAAACTGCTGCTGTGAATTATAAGAAAGCAGTTGAGAAGAGACTCATCCGAGGGCGTTCTATTGAGGGAGTAGCCGCGGCGTCACTTTACGCAGCCTGCCGTCAGTGTAACAACCCTAGAACTCTCGATGAAATCGGTGAAGCGAGCCGAACCGGCCGAAAGGAAATAGGCCGAACTTACCGATTTATGGTTCGAGAGTTGAAGATGAAGATTCCACCAACCAAGCCTGAGGATTATATTCCAAGATTCTGCTCAGGCCTAGACCTTGATGCAGAAGTTCAGGCCAAGGCATATGAGTTGATTGCAAAGGCCCAAGAGAAGGAATTGACCAGTGGTCGTGGACCAACTGGCATTGCCGCATCAATCATTTACATTGCAAGCGTTCTTTGTGGCAAACGCAGAACTCAGCGTGAGGTTGCCGAGGTCGCGGGTGTTACTGAGGTCACAATTCGAAATAGGTACAAGGAATTAATCCAGAACCTGAATATCGAGTTAGAGATTTGAATAGGGTGGCCTTTTGATGGCCAGGCGCGAAGGCAAAGCACTTGTCTGGCAACTAACTAATGAGCGCCTAGGTAGTGCAATTAGGGAAGCCTATGAGATATCTCCTCTGCCTAACCCTCCTCTGGAGTTGCCAGATTTCCCTGCTATACCTCCAAGCGATTCAGAATCTCTAGTCCGTCAAGCGCTGGGGATTTTCACAGTTGACCGGCAGGGCTTTGAGATTAGATTAGCAGAGATCATCGAGATTAGACTTCCTGATTATGTGAAAAGAGCAATTGATCCTGACGAAGCCGAATCTAGATGGCTCGAGAAAAATGCAGATGAAATCTCTGAGAGAGTTTTGGTCCTAATTGCCCGTGATTGGCTGACTTCAGCATTAGATGAATTTTCACCAGATACAGATCGTTGGTATCTTGGTGCATCCTTAGTTACAGGCATAGCACTCTTTGGCTCAGAAATCACTCGAAATGAGTGTTACCCTCTAATCGAATCTATTGCATACGCAGTTACTCCAAGTTCACTCCCATACTCTTCTGTTTCTGGTCGACATCAATTGGCTTGGTCTCCTAGTAGCACACCCGCTCCTTCATTACCTCCTCATCCTGCAGGAGTGATGGCTGTTACAGCAATTCTTGATACACTATCCTTACGTGATTCTTCAGCACATAATGTGCTCCCAATCTGGATAGAGAATCTCTCTGTCTCTCCCCCTCTTTCTCAAGTATTAGATATTCCAAATCGTATACTACAGGAATTAAACAATACTAATTCTGAATCAGTGCCAATTTATGTTAGTGCAGCCCTGCAATTATTGCCTAATATTTCGGCTGAAGCAAAAGATATTCTTGTGGCCTGTTCTGAACACAACAACCCCCAAGCTCGCCGCAAAGTAGCCGAATCTCTTTCGCGAATTACTTCTGAATACCCTGCTTTTGCTCTTTCTCTAGCCGACAGACTTCTCGAAGATACGGACTCTTCAGTAATCGCTCTGACTGCAACCTATATTGGAGGTCTTTCTCGTTCCTCAGGAGAGGATTTTATCCCACGCGCTTCCATGATTCTTGAATCAGAAAATCAAAAGGCTATCCAAAGAATTGTCGAATCCGGCCTCAGAGATTATCTTTCTCAGAATCCTGACGACCCCCATTCACTTCTCGTAAAGGCTTGGATAAATTCTTCAGAGGTTGGTCGTTCAAGAGTTGCTAATTTGATTGTTGAGCAATATCGCGTGAATCCTGATTACTTTATGAAAACCTGTTCCAATCTTGCAATAGTGGACTCAAAAGCACATTCGGAACTACTTCAATGGATTGAAATCCGCAATTCAGAACTCAGCAAATTTCTGAGTTAATCAAGAGCAACCCGTAGTGGCTCCACAAGAATTGCATTTCAAGCAGGTTCCATTTCGGACCATCTGACTACTTCCACAATCATCACAGATGTCTCCAGTAAAACCACGCTCTCGAGCTAATCTTCGAGTTCTTGTATCGCCGTCTTCAGAAGGAGTCACTGCAGCCAGAGTCAGTTGAACATCACGACGATCTCCTTGGACTCGCATGATTCCATCGTCAGTAGCTTCTGGACGACTGATTGAGGTAGTCACAAGATCCTCTGCTGATACGTGTGCTAGGTCATCTCGATCTAGATGCTGAATTGCCAATTCTCGGAAGATATAGTCCACAATTGATGTGGCCATTTTCACACGCCCACTTCCTCCTGTAACCATGCCACTTGGATCGAATTTTTGGAAAGTGAAGGATTTGACAAAGGCATCGAGAGGCACTCCATATTGCAAACCAATAGATACTGCAATTGCGAATTGGTTCAACAAGGATCTCCACGCAGCACCTTCTTTTGACGTCGTAATCATAATTTCTCCAAGTCTTTCATCATCATATGTACTAGAAGAAAGATAGACGGTGTGACCACCAACTCTAGCCTTCATAGTACTTGATGAGCGAACATCAGGTAAAGGTCGACGAGTTGCAATATAGTTGTGCACAAAATGCTCTGCTAGAACTTGCGCTGCTGGTGCAGGAACAGGTAGAGCTTGAGCAGTCTCTTCTACCATTTTGTGAACAACAGTTACGGCTTCATCATCTTCCTCATCTGTCAACGTACTAGCATCTACTAGTTGATTCATCAGTGGTTGAGATAATTTGGAGCCATCTCGGTAGACCGCACATGCTTTGTTCATTGTTTCATGACTCAATTCATATGCCTTGCGAATATCATCAATAGTCGCATCTGCTGGCATATTTATTGTCTTTGAAATCGCTCCCGAAATGAATGGCTGAGCTGCAGCCATCATTAGCACGTGTGCCTTCCATTGGATTGATCTCTTTCCGTATTTACCACAAGGTGTCGCACAATCAAAGACTGCCAAATGTTCATCTTTGAGCCCTGGTGCACCTTCAATCGTTCCATATCCAAAGACATGGTCATTCGCATCGTCAATTTGTGAAGCGGTGAATCCAAGATGGTCAAGGACGTCAAAGAAGGCATCATTGTACTGTACTTCAGACATTCCTAGAGATTCGGCACAGAAATCTTGTCCGAGAATAGATGGAGCGAAAGCCGACCGAATATCGAAAACATCAGGGAAACTACTCTCTATTTTCTTTATGGTTGCCTTATCGAACCCATTCTCTTTCAAAGCCATAGAAGAAACTGTTGGGCAATTTTTCAGTGAAGCAGTACCCATTATATATTCTTGAATTGCTTCAGTCTGCTTTGCTGAATAACCAAGTCTAGTGAGGGCATTTGGCACTCCATGATTGATAATTCTTAGCGAACCTCCTCCGGCCAGTTGCTTGTACTGCACTAATGAGAATTGAGGCTCAACTCCAGTTGTATCGGCTCCCATGACTAGGCCAATAGTGCCGGTTGGCGCAATAACAGTTGTTTGGGCATTTCGGAATCCATGCTCTTCGCCTTCTCGCAACGCTCGATCCCAGGAATTTCGTGCAGCCTCAAGAAGATCCTTTGGACACTTCTTAGAATTGATACCCATAGGGGCAACGCTCAGTCCTTCGTACTCCTCAGCGGGGGCATCATATGCTGCTCGCCGATGATTTCTCATCACTCGTAACATATGCTCGGAGTTTGACTCATAGTCAGGAAAGGTTCCGAGAATAGATGCCATTTCTGCACTTGTGGCATAAGATTCTCCACACATTATTGAAGTAACTGCGCCACATATTGCATAACCTCGTTCATCATCATAAGGAATTCCCATATGCATTAGCATTGAACCAAGATTGCAGAATCCAAGACCGAGAGTTCTGTATTCGTAGGATTTTCGAGCAATCTCCGAGGACGGGAATTGAGCCATCAGTACGCTAATTTCAAGTGTTGTAGTCCAGAGTCTGACGGAGTGTCGAAAATCATCTACATTGAATGTTTGAGTGGATTTGTCATAGTAATGTAGTAGGTTGATACTTGCTAGGTTACAAGCAGTATCGTCGAGGAACATGTATTCGCTACATGGATTTGATCCATTGATTCGACCACCTTCTGGGCATGTGTGCCATTCGTTAATGGTCGTATCAAATTGAACTCCTGGATCTGCACATGCCCAAGCAGTATATGCAATCTTATTCCACAAATCTGCGGCGGGCATTGAGCGGCTTGGGACAGGATCTCTACCCGCATTTGCTGCCTTATCCAGTTCGGTTCTGAAATACAGATTCCATTCACCATTATCTCTCAAGGCATTCATGAATGAATTTGGTACGCGAACAGAATTGTTACTATTCTGGCCGGACACAGTAGCATATCCTTCTCCTTGCCAATCAGTATCTAATACTTCAAACTCTAACCCCTTCCAACCTTGACCTGCAAGATCAAGAATTCGTTTGATATGAGGTTGAGGTATACTGTCACGAACAGCCTTCACCATAGCCATCTTCAAAGAACCATTTGTAGCAGGGTCGAGTCTTCCATCATCTTCATCAAAAGACCAAATGGCTTCCATTATTGCATCTGAATGCTTTTGTAGAATATTAGAACCTATGACGAGAGCTGAAACTTTTTCTTCTTCAGTAAGCTTCCAATCAATGTATTCTTCGATGTCGGGGTGGTCCAAATCTAGAGTGACCATCTTTGCAGCCCGACGAGTGGTGCCTCCGGATTTTATCGCTCCAGCCGCTCGGTCACCAATCTTTAGGAAGGAAAGCAAACCACTGGAAGTCCCCCCTCCTGAGAGTGGTTCCCCGGCTCCTCGAATCCTTGAGAAGTTTGATCCGGTTCCTGAACCGTACTTGAACAACAAAGCCTCTCTATTCCAAAGCCCCATGATTGATTCATTCCCACCCACAAGTGAGTCGCTTACAGATTGGATAAAGCAAGCGTGAGGTTGAGGATGTGTGTAAGCGTCCTCTGATAATTTCACTTCTCCAGTTAGTGGGTCAACGTAGTGGTGTCCTTGAGCAGGGCCTTCGATTCCATAAGCCCAATTCAATCCAGTATTGAACCATTGAGGACTATTTGGAGCAGAGCGCTGACTTGCAATTAGATAACACATCTCATCATAGAATGCCCGTGTATCAGCCTCACTAGCGAAGTATCCATGTTTGTAACCCCAGTATGTCCAAGTTCCAGCAAGGCGGCGAAATAATTCCCGTCCATTACTTTCACCAACGAATCTACTTTCGGCATCAAGCCTCTGAAGTTTCTCGTGATCAGGCTCACTCTTCTGGAGCCATACAGGAACGCCATCTTCCGGCACCTTACGTAGAGCAGCAGGAACACCTGCTTTCCTCAAATATTTTTGAGCACAAATCTTACCAGGAACGCCAGCAAAACCAGATGGAAGTTGCACTCCTTGGATTTCATGAGCAAGACTCCCGTCGGGATTTCGGATTTCTACACTCATCTCAATCCAATCGAATTGTTCGAAAGGGTCTGACCCTGCAGTTGTGAATCTACGTTCAATGACGAGACCTTTCTCAGCCTCTCCAATTTCTTCTATGGATTCTTCTTCTGATCTCGTCTGCATAACCCCCTCTCCTATAATTCCCCGGCTCAATTCTGAAGCTTCCCTTGCGCGAAGGGTTTGGTTGTGCTCAGAGAGGGTGTTTAATGATTCAGTATAACTCACCCTCCTTAGAGGAGGATTTGCTTTGAGAAACTAACATATCAGGATTTGCTCTAATGATATTTTTTCCCAGATTAAGATAGCATTTCTAATTCCCAATCCAGAGATGCTCCAGACCGAGTAATCATTATCCCAACTCTACAATATTTTTCGTGACTACCTTCAATCAATCGTCGAACTAACAATTCAGGAACGTCTCCTTTTATGATATATTTCATATGAATTGATGTAATGACTTTAGGATAATCATCAGCCATTTCTACTTCTATCTCAATAGTAGCAAATTCAACATCATCCATTCTTTCTTTCAAGCCGCCGACCACATCGATTAGTGAACAGGCGGCATGAGCGTGAATGAGCATTTCAGTAGGACTTGGCGAATCCTTGCCATATATGTTGAAACTCTTACCTCCACCAGTTGTTCCGACGTAACCACCAGCCCCCGTCCAAGTGACTTCCCCCTTCATATCCCTTCCAAGTAGTGGGGTCTCTTCAAGGGTTGGCTTCATCAATGTCGGGCCAGCCGCCAGTCTGAGAGACATGAGTGGAGGCGCGGCAATTACGATGCGGGAAGGATGCCTAAACGTCCCATCCCACCCCATAATCCATTACATCGAAGGCGATGGAATCGGCATCGACATAACTCCTGTAATGATGAAAGTAGTCGATGCTGCAGTGAATCGCGCATACGGAAACAGTCGGAGTATTCATTGGAGTGAGGTGCTAGCCGGTCAGAAAGCCTTTGACGCAACCGGCGAATGGCTTCCTAGTGAGACTCTAGATGCAATGCGAACCGGCCTTGTATCAATCAAGGGCCCTTTGACAACTCCTGTTGGAGGAGGGATTAGATCACTCAATGTTGCACTCCGTCAACAACTCGACCTATTCGCCTGTGTACGGCCAGTACGCTGGTATTCTGGCACCCCAAGTCCAGTGAAAGATCCGGGTGCCGTTGACATGATTATTTTCCGTGAGAACAGCGAGGATGTCTATGCGGGAATTGAGTGGGAATCGGGTAGCCCTGAGGTTCGCAAGGTCATAGATTTCCTTCAAAATGAAATGGGTGTTTCCAAGATTCGATTTCCTGATACTAGTGGAATAGGAATCAAACCAATCTCTAGTGAAGGAACAGCACGCATTGTTCGAGCGGCTATTCAGTATGCTATTGACAATGACAAGGATAGCGTGACTTTGGTTCACAAGGGCAACATCATGAAGTTCACAGAAGGCGGATTCCGCGACTGGGGCTATCAATTAGCTCAAGATGAATTTGGAGCAGAGTTGCTAGACGGAGGGCCTTGGTGTACCTTAACCAATCCAAATACTGGCACTACAATTACCATCAAAGATGTCATTGCAGATGCGATGCTTCAGCAAGTCCTCACACGCCCGCGTGAGTATGGAGTACTGACAACAATGAATCTCAATGGAGATTACATCTCAGATGCACTTGCCGCTCAAGTGGGTGGTATTGGCATAGCACCGGGTGCTAATATCAACTACGATACTGGAATTGCGATTTTTGAAGCAACACATGGAACCGCTCCTAAGTACACAGGACAGGACAAGGTAAACCCAGGCAGCCTAATTCTCTCGGCAGAGATGATGCTACGTCATATGGGCTGGCTCGAGGCCGCAGATCTAATCGTCAAGGGCATGGAAGGAGCGATTTCTGCAAAGACGGTAACCTATGACTTTGAGCGTCAAATGGATGATGCCACCTTACTCAAGTGTAGTGAGTTCGGTGCTGCTATTATCACACATATGTAAGTGATTTAGATGGATTTTGCTTCTCTGAACCTATGCCAACCCTTGTTGGACGCGCTCGACAAAATTGGTTATGTCACCCCAACTCCAATTCAGGCTGAGGCCATCCCCTCTCTTATTGAAGGACACGACATGCTCGGTTGTGCTCAGACAGGCACAGGAAAGACCGCAGCCTTTTCACTACCCATTCTCGATGCCATGGCTAATGACCCTTGGTCCAGCCCACGTCGTATCCGTACTCTGATGCTATGCCCAACACGTGAATTGGCAGCTCAGATTCATGACAATATCCAGCAATATGCTCAACACCTTGACATCCATTCTATGGTTATGTTCGGTGGTGTATCACAAAAACCTCAGGTGAAGATTTTGCGTCGAGGTGTCGATATTCTAGTTGCCACCCCTGGTCGGTTACTCGATCTCATTTCACAAGGACACGTCGACTTGTCTCATGTGCAATTTCTAGTTCTCGATGAAGCAGACCGTATGCTTGATATGGGTTTCATCCGAGACATCCGAAAGATTCTCGCACAGATTCCAGAAAATCGTCAAAGTCTGTTGTTTAGTGCCACTATGCCACACTCAATCGTTGAATTATCTCGTGACATGCTCCATAATCCAGTAAGTGTATCAATCACACCCGAATCAACTACAGTCGAGGCAATCAAACAATCATTGATGTTCGTTATGAAGAGTGATAAAAGAGGACTTTTGACTCATATTATCAAGGAGGAAAACCCCGAGAAGGTACTCGTTTTCAGTCGCACCAAACATGGTTGCAATCGAATTGTTAAACAACTTGGACAAGACGGAATCAAGGCCCTTGCTATTCATGGAAACAAGAGTCAAGGCGCACGTGAGAAAGCTCTTGCCCAATTCCGCAAAGGCACCCTAAAGGTTCTAGTCGCCACAGATGTGGCTAGTCGTGGAATAGATATATCAGACATCAATCATGTCATTAATTTGGATTTACCCAACGAACCTGAGGTCTATGTGCACCGTATTGGACGTACGGGACGTGCAGGACAGGGAGGCATCGCGATTGCCTTCTGCGACGAGAATGAAGGTGAATATCTACGTCGTATTGAGAAAATAATTCGTCAAGGTATCCATGTAGATACAGATCACCCATTCCATTCCGAGAAGGCCAAATCGCGTAAGGGCAATAAGGCCCCAAAGAAGCAGCAAAATCAAGGTCGGGGGCAACGACAGGTGCGAAATGATAATTCAAAAGGTCAACCGTTCTTTGGGCATTCTAAAGGCAAATCCAAAGGTAACCATTCTAGAGGGAACTCGAAAGGTAAGTCGGGTGGCAAACGCAATAGTGGCCGCTCCGGTAATAATCGAAATCGTCGACAACGCAAGCGTCGAACTCGTTACTGAATAGTAGATGCGCTAATATCTCACATGTAATGTCAAACCTCATGGATGAGGTTAGGGAGAACACTCTGCGAATCAGAGACCAAGCCGATGATGACTCCTTATCTTGGTTTGAGACCCTTTATGCAACAGCCAACGGGGATGAATATTGGATTCCTTGGTCAGATGGTGCACCACACCGTTTCCTTGTTGAATGGAGTTTTGATATTAAATCTCGAGGACGAGCTTTGGTTGTCGGTTGTGGACTTGGAGAAGACGTAGCATATCTATCACGGTAGGGTTGGGAAGTGACAGCATTCGACATCTCCTCTTCTGCTGTACAGTGGGCCAAAGAAAATCATCCAACAGAGAAT
>NTJR01000022.1 GCA_002457595.1 Marine Group II euryarchaeote MED-G36 | reverse complement strand
CTGGCATCCCTGCAGCATAAGATACTGCAAGATGGAATCCAACTACAATAGATAGCAAAATAGTAGCTTCTTCATTCCGATTAGCTTGAATCAAGAATGTTGTAGAAATACCCATGAAAGCAAAGGTCGAAATTACAATCGGATCGACCAATGAAAAGAAGTCCATTACCACGGCCACAGCAACAAAAGCGAATGAATAAACTAAGAATTTGTTTGGTGTTGCAATTATTCCAATCCTTCCCAAAGCAGCTGCAGTAGCAGCTGCAACGGGGAGGACGACTAACTTTCCAATATCAATCATCACATCGTCAGCGAAGGCAGTTACTCCAAAGAACAAGACCAGAAGTCCTGCAAGTACCAAAGGAGCTGTTGCGACACTCTTCATTGAGTTCGCAGCGGCCTCCGCATTTCCTTTTTCATACGACATTATTTCTCACCGTCATTTGTGCAGCCTAAAGGCTCAGCAGCGCGGCGACCTGAAGTCCTGTTATAACCGTTCGCGGTGGTCTCACTACTACGTAGTGTCGCTACATACCAATAATCTAATTTTCAAAGTGCTCGATGACCTATGTCTGAACGGTAGTGAGAACCCTCAAGTTCGATTTCATTCATTAGAGCATAAGAGCACTCTAAAGCCAAGTGTAAATTAGGAGCAATTGCTGTTGCTGCTAGCACCCTACCTCCAGTTGACAATAGGCTCCCATCATCTAGTAATTCAGCACCGGCGTAATGAACAAATCCTACAATATCTCCTTCCTCAATCCTTGATTTAGCACCTTTAATCTCGCGGCCAGTCTCAGAAGATGTAGGGTAACCTTCTGATGCTAGAACTACTGTAACTGCCGATTTATTGCTGAATTTTGGACTAATACCTGAAAGATTACCTTCGGCCGTAGCCAGAAGTAACTCACCGAGATCATTCTCAATTAATGGAATAGTCACCTGTGTTTCAGGATCGCCAAAACGAACATTATACTCAACAACGTTAGGTGCTCCATTTTCATCTATCATCAATCCAACATACAAAACTCCACGATACGGAATCTGCTGGTTTCGAAGGTAGTGGTGCATAGGCTCAACAATCTCATCGATTGCTCTTTGACGGACGGCAGGAGTAACTACTGGAGCTGGAGCGTATGCTCCCATGCCGCCAGTGTTTGGACCAGTATCTCCTTCACCTACTCTTTTGTGATCTTGGCTCGCCGGCAAACAAAGATAGCCCGATTCATCCATTAGAACAAGCATTGAAGCCTCTTCACCAGAAAGAAATTCCTCGAGTAAAACAAAACCATCCGTTTTTATTGAGTTGGAAATGAACTCAGATGCTTCAACATCATCTGAAGTAACCACGACTCCTTTTCCTGCAGCTAATACATCTCTCTTGATTACCCAAGGCGATTCAAAAGTCGCAAGAGCTTTTTTGATATCAGATTCTGCATCAAGAACTAGAACACCTCCAGTTGGAATTCCAAGATTCTGCATCACTCTCTTAGCGTGAAGTTTTGATCCCTCGAGTGCAGCCCCCTGACTGTGAGGCCCGAAACTTGGAATTCCAATATCTCGTAGATGATCAGACAAACCTGCTACTAAAGGGGCCTCGGGTCCAATGACGACAAGGTCTGCACTAATTTCGGAAGCTAATTCTCCAACTGCTACAACGTCTGTAACACTCACATCGTGATTGATGCCGACTAAAGCAGTTCCAGCATTTCCAGGACAAGCATGCACATCTCCAACTGATTCACTTTCTACAAGACCTATGGCAAGAGCGTGTTCACGACCACCGCCTCCTACAATGAGTACAGTCATACCTGCCATGTTTGCCCGCATAGGTGCTAAGGAGATAATGAATTCCAAAAGAAAATCTCAAGAATAATTAATATGGGACTGATTTCAAACCTAGTTTGTATCCTAAGATATTGAAAGACCGATGGATAATTGGAGTGAGGACCAATATCGCGATTATAGGTGCCTTCAGACCATCATCCATTATGATTTCTTCACTGAATAATACTGCTGCTGCTGCGAAAATGAACAAGGCAAAAGGCATCGTATCCAATAGAGGTGCTTCTGAACTTTCATCACCTTCTCTCTTCAAGCCTCTCCTACGCTTGAAAAATGAACCAGTCATATCTCCCAACATACAAGCAAATCCTAATGTGAATCCTAAAATGAATGCAGCGCCATATTCGCCGCCAATCCAATACCAATCGGAACTATTCGCATCAAAAAGAGGATCGATGAATGGACGGGCATCGGAATTAATCCGGCCTCTCCAAATCACATGAGCTAAAATCATTAGAAGACCTGAAAAAGTAGCTCCACCAAACAAACCCTCCCAAGATTTGCCATCCCCCAATAAGCGATAGCCATCTGAATAATTACGCCCTCCATCGATCTTATGATTTACATATTCAAATTTGTCAGGTAGCCATTTACCGAATAACATAGCACCAGTATTTGCTAGGTAGGCTGGACCATAAATCATTAGCACAGTAAGTACATTGAAGAAGAAACCTAGTGGTTCTGATGACTCAAAAAGTGTATCACTCATGTTATCCCATAGGCAACGAGAGACACATCAGCAATGAACTCTCTCTCAGAGATATATGTGAAAACAGGGAATAAATTAACCATGCCGCCGATTCGTTAATTTGGCACTTATTATTGTCGAATCATTATGAGTAAGGGCCAATCCCTAACTATGACGATTATTCTGCTGTTTTCACTGATTATTGGCATTCCTCAAGTTGTAAATGCAGAAGACGGAGAAATCTTGATTGATTCTGCAGTAGAATGGGTTGACGATCAAACCTTCTCGGACAATTTACGGATTGTTAATGGAGGGTCATTAACAATTTCAAGTGCAGTAATTAGTATGGAAGATGATGCGAAGATTATCGTTGAAGAGGGGGGCGAATTGAATATAGATTCATCAGAAGTAAATGCACTTAACCCCCCAACGGAACTCAGAGGATACGGGTACTCAGATGAAGAAAATAGATCCGCGATTCTAATCCCCGGTTCAGATTACGATAGTGATTTTTCTGTTACTTTCCATGCACCAGAGGGCGAGTCATTTTACGGAGGACTTGCTTATATTGGCGTAAACGAGCAAGTTGACATAGATGGTTCAGAATTTACAATTGAATTCAACGATTCAACTAATGATATTTGGATAGGCCTGATAGGGATTGGTAACAAACAAGTATGTGTTTCTTCAATAACAATTGCTCCAGATCTGGGAACTGAAATTACATACGATGCAGTAGAAATGCAATTTAGAAATATGATGGCTAAAGGAGATGCGGGATTTTCAATATCAATTAGTGGAAATTTAGACATCCAAGATTCAACAATATATGGCGGCGAAATAATTGTTGACGGTTCTGCCTTAATACATAATTCTAACATTGCATTTACCGGGCCCATTATTGCTGAATCAATAGATTCTAATGTATCAATAACGGGAACTACTGAATTCAGCATGAGTAAAGATGATCATGACGTCCGTTTACACGCAAAATCACAATTTCACTGGGGTGATGAAGCTACAGGGAGTGGGGGGCATACCGATAGATGGGAACGACGTGTTTCTAATCAGCAAGTTGAGTTTGATGCAATTAATGTATTATTTAGAGTAATAAACATGGGCCCTGATGAAGTGACATCTCCAACATATATTAGTGATGAAAACGGAATTGGTAATATTAACTCAGGTAATGAAAGAGTTGTAGAGATTGGTTGGGCTGATGGCAGTATTTGGACTGAGAATGCTGAAATTGAGATTGTAGAATATCGAACTGGATGGAATATGGACCTAGATTTAGATAATTATGGAGGTGTTTACATCCCATTATCTTGGGAACCAATAATCGTTATCGATTCAAATATCCCTTACCTCGAATGGCTCACCTTAGAAATCAATAATACAGAAGAACAAGCAGCTCTTGACTTAGGTGTGCAAATGGCTGCAACTATTACAAATCAAGGGACTGCTTCTGCAGTATTTTTCCTCAGTTGTGAAATTACCGAAACCGGAGTTTCTACTAGTGTAACGCCAACATTTCCGGGAGGAGAAAAAATAGATCCAGGGACAGAAGTAACAATTTATTTTACATGGAGGCACAATACAGAGGGAGATGCAGGGATTACTTGCAATATACTCACCCCATCACAACTAGTAGATGACGATGCATTTGGCGGAGGCTCAGCTAGTTCTGCCTCGATAAATTGGTATCAACCAGATGACGATGAGGAGGGGTCAGCAATTCCTATCCTAATTGCACTCTTAGTCGGTGCAGCCATCACAGGGTTTGCATCCTACAGAATGATGCAACGAACTAGTTCTGATGAAGAATAATCTCAGACCTATCAACAAGAGTTGACTTGAGTCCAAGCCTCTTCGTTCGCAGGAGATGGATTGTCTGGATCATTTGATGCGCCTTCTTCAGAGTATTCATAGAATGTTGTTGCAGTGTGTGCAGTACTAACGTCCCATGGTATAGATTGAGTTACAGTCACAGTAAATTCATAGCACCCATAATCGCTTTCCACCCAATCATCCTTTGGGATGTAGAAAATATTGTTCTCAATGTCTTCAATAGACCCAGAAAGAACTAATTCGGATCCAAAGTCTCCTACCATAGCATAACCGGAGCCGTATTCACCGCTTTGGGAATCCCAAGAAGCCTCGCCGTTTACGACATTAACATGAGGAAACTCAATTGCATTAGAGCCATCCTTCGATAGAATAGCATCCAATTCAAAATCTGCATGAGCTAGTGGCGCAGGAGGATTTCCTACTAATGTCTGTAAACCAATCCATGATTTTAGCCCTACACCGATAACACAATTGTCCTTGTTATTATCACAGTCGTTCCCCTCGCCCATAATAGGGATAGTGCCACTCT
This sequence comes from Marine Group II euryarchaeote MED-G36, assembly GCA_002457595.1. Lineage (GTDB taxonomy): Archaea > Thermoplasmatota > Poseidoniia > Poseidoniales > Thalassarchaeaceae > MGIIb-O1. The sequence continues at coordinate 13,547 of NTJR01000022.1, read as the reverse complement.
TTACGTCAGTAACTGTTCGCTCAAGGTGAGTGGGATTCAAGATGAATGTGTCACTAGAACTACCTGTGTCAATTATGATCTTGTATTGATTATTATCATCGGCATTACCATTATAGAAATCTACTATATTTAGTGTCAATAATCCATATTTTCCATAACCATCTTCTCGATTAATTGAAAATGACATAGAAGTACTCCAAACCTCATCTCCATCGTATGTTACTGAAATGTCAGCATCACCAGATGAAGAGCCAAAGAGACCACCAGATTCACGAAGTGTTAGTTCAATCGTTTGAGCATCTGAAGACAATTCACTATCTGTAATTGTGATTGAACTAGATGTGACACTCATGGCCAAAAATGGAGAAGATAGGAGCAATATTAGAACTACTGCTATCGGTCCTGCGAATTTCTTACCTGTGGCATTAAAAATGAACCAGAATGAAACTCCTGCAAGAATTATAGGGACAATCAGAATCAAGGCGAAATCACTCTGAATAGATGGATCTGAAAAAACCCACATCAGAATTACAGATAATAGGCCGGACACTAAACCAATCTTCGAAGAGTTACCAAGATTAATGACTCCTGATTTTTCATCTGAAACACTTGTTGCAACAATCTCATCATTTGTCTCTTGAGCTTCCATTGCCTTCTGAAGTAGTCCACCATTGCTCATCTGTATAGCCTCTCTAGTAGCCTAGGCGTCGTCACACCTCGGTTATCAACCCGTTGCCAACATACGTTAACAATGATTCATTGAATTGTAGTTGTCAGAAAATGCGAGAGTCTAATTCGACTAATTCTGATTCGTCATCAGATTCCCTAGAGGTGCGCCCAGCAAATGCAGCAGCGGCCAATGCGGTCATCATCATAGTTCCAATTAATTCAAACCCAGGCAGATAAACACCCCTAATGTATACAGTCATTGTTTGAATTTGGTAATTTGGGATACCTTCAGTTCTAACCGAATACTCTGAAGTGGCCTTAAATTGTAAAGAGAAATATTTGTCAGTCCAACCTTGATTTTTCGGAGTTCTCATTTGAACTCTTATCTTTTCAGGGGGAGCCATAGATTCAATTTCAACACTAACTAATGGGATACTGAGTTGGAACCCTTCATCGTTTAGTTCGTCATAATTTTGAACCTCGATATTGAATCGATCCATGGCGTTTCCATCATTGTATACATCAAAAATCAGATTATAATCAACCTTTGGTCTCAATTGCAAAAACGCAACTTCTGAAGCAACTCTCAATCGACTAAACTGACGAATAATTGCCATGATGTTGTAAGAAGTTGGATCACTCGTTACAGGTATCCCATTCGCCATTGTCACTTCCGCAGAGATACTTACTTGGTGCTGTCCTTCAGGGGCTCTCAATTCAGCACGTATACTGACTTGGAATGCAACCTCTGAACCACTACCTACAGTTAATGAGGCAGGGCCAGATACTGCAAGAACTCCGGCTTGAATGGTAATCCTTACCTTCTCTTGATGGACAGTTGGATTTTCAACTCTACAATTAATGATAGATGAACGGGTTGCTCCAGGATAAACATCAATTGGTTGAGGTTGATCACATGATAAACTGACGTCAGGAACTGGACCAGTCTGAGCCTGTACTGCTGCTACTCCTGCCCATGTACTCAAGAAGTAAACTGCCAGCATCATCAGGGCAGGTCGAACAGAACGTGCGGCACTCATCACAGTAAGGCCGACTCAGGCCGTATTTGAGTATTAGCCTGAAAGGCTTCGATAAGTTGCTGGATTCGTTAGTTTACGGAATAATGCAATTCTCTAACTAAAGTAAGTATATTTCACAAAAAAAAGCGAAATATGTGAATTTTGGTGGACCCGACCGGATTTGAACCGATGGCCACTCGGTTATGAGCCGAGCGCTCTAACCAACTGAGCTACGGGTCCTGATGATGTCTCGAAGGTGATTGAGGGATGAACCTTGTTCTCAAGGAAGGTGAAATGTATCAGCGGCTTTGCTACATTTTCGGGGGTTGGCTTCAGTGAATGTTCAAGGGTAGGTTAACTATCGCGTAACACATGGCGAAGCTTTGGGTAATGTTCTTCACTTCTCTACTACTTGTTTCAACAATGAATTTCTATGCTGTTATTCGCGAACCCGATATGATTGAGATTGATGAGATTCATGAATACCCAAGAGAAACTGTCAAGGTTTTAGGAGTACTAACTAGTTTCGTTGTTGACCCGTATGGTGAACAATCAGATAGGATTGATTTACAAATCCGCGAAGTTGATGGACATTCAATGGCAGAAGTACGATGGTACGTTGATAGAGACATTGACGTGCCGCCAATAGGAACAATTGTTACAGTTGAAGGAGAAGTAACTGAGTGGAATGGGAGAATTTGGTTATCGTCCAACGGGTATGGGGCAATTCATTGTGCAGACTCAAAATGTGATGGTGTTGAATATACTGCAGTTCAAATTGTGGAAGTCGCAATGAACCCTGCAGATTATGCAAATATGTCGGTTAGAGTTGATGGGTTCCTAAGTGAAGCTCTAGAGCCTGATGTGACTTACCACTCATTGAGCCTGATGGATAATCCATCCTATGGCAACGCCGACCATTTACTGTATATGCAAATTGAAGGACGTGTGATGGAGTGGGTAGAAGCGGGAAGTCATGTAGAAATTTCTGGTTGGCTACAATATGACCAGCGATCTCTACGCTGGCGCCTTTTGGTTCAAGCTACTGCTATCGAAGTTCTTAATCAAGGGTCAACCGTTGATTTATCTTGGGAATTAGAGCCATACTCTCTATCATATGAAGTAGGGAAATTAGTTGCAATCGAAGGTGATGTGACTAAACATAATGATGGTTGGTGGTTATTAGGCCCCTCTCCAAATGATGTGCTTTGCTTTTTACCCTCTCCTGAAGACCTCGGAGATGACATAGAAGGAGTCAACAAAGTTTGGACTGGGAGGCTAATGTGGTCAACTGATGAAGCCATAATTTGTCTTGATAGAGGGTTCAATGCTTCGGCCATAACACCAGTAGTTGAAGAAGGGGAAGCATCGCTTCTTGATGTCGCCCAATCACCTTTTGATCACATCAATATCCATTGCATCGATGGATGTACATTTAGTGGCTGGGTCACTGACCCTATTTCTCCTGACTATGACAAGGGTTATGTCGGCGATGGGCCCGATTATTATTCACGCTCAACAAAACTCAGATTCCAATTGATTGGAGAACACGCTGAGTGGATTGAAGGCGGACAAGAAATTCTATTCAACGCTACAATCACTTGGTCTGAAAGTGAGGGAAGAGTCATCCTAGAAGCACGAACTTGGACTCTAGTAGGAGATGCGCCGGAACCTAACCGTCTTAATTGGGGTGATGGTTACAACTCATGGAAATGGGATATAGGGAAGTTGGTTGTGATTAATGGAGAAGCAGCGATGGACGAGGATGGAAATCAGTGGATTGAGCGTTCGGGTTCGGATGAGCATTTGTGCCTTCTAGGAGATGGCACTGAGGCCAGCCAACAACAATCGATTGGAGAACCTATTGACTGGACTGGAAGACTTTCGACAGCAGAAGAAAGTGTTGGAAATACAATGCAATTCTGCTTAGATATTCGTTGAGGTGATTCTGTGGACCCCTGGTTATTGGACTTCGCTTGGCTCATCGCTTCGTTCATCTTCGGGATTTTTCTTGGCTGTCTAACTGGTTTGATTCCTGGATTCCACGTTAACAATGTTGCATTGATTGCTCTTTCACTCTCACCTGTCGCAGTAGGGATTGGGATTCCACTGGATGCCGTTGCAGGGATTATCGTAGCCTGTGGAACTGTACACACTTTCCTGAATTATATCCCAAGCGCCTTGGTCGGTGCACCTGATGACAACATGGCTCTTGCTTTACTGCCAGGGCATAGAATGTTGATTTCAGGTCAAGCCGCGCAGGGTGTTGCTTATTCGGCACGTGGCTCACAAATGGGAATGCTGATGTCAATTCCTCTTCTAATAGTAGCTCGACTACTTTTCGGAGACAATCCAGGGCTAGGATTGTATGAGGCTAGTCGAGACCAATTGCCTTGGCTTTTACTATTCATCTCAGTCTTCCTTATTCTAACCGAAACCACACGGCTACCTTGGCCTGAATGGTCTCAAAAGATAACTCAAAAACTAAATTTCCCTCTCAAAAAGAGAATCGAATTCAATATTCCTCTCGGCAAATTTAGCATCCGTAGGCGCTATGATTCCATTGACTTACGCCTCGGTGCAAGCTCTAGAACCGCAGGTATTCTAGTTGCTACCTCTTATTTCCTATTAACCGGATTTTATGGCTGGGCTGTATTCGAATTGCCCGCCCGCTCACCTGTTGGAATTCCCTCAGCATCCTTACTGTTCCCAAGCCTTGCAGGTCTATTCGGTATTGCTAATCTTATTGACATATATGTTACAACTAGTGAGATTCCACCTCAAGAAAACAATTGGGATATGCCGCCTTGGAAACCACTTGCAGTACCTACTTTCCTTTCAGCGGTTGTTTCCTCGGTAATGGCTATCCTTCCTGGAATGACGGCCGCTCAGGCCACCGTAGTGGTGATGAGTGCGCGAAACTTTTGGGGCAAACTAACAGACCCAAATTACATCCCAGCTGATTTTGAACATGGAACTCAACCTGGCTTTGAGAACATGCCTCAAATGATTGCTTTCGAAGGCATGGATGAACTAGAAACTGAAGAACGTCAACTATTCCAAGAGGCCCTTGCAGAAGCAGGTGCAAGCCCTGATCTCGATCTCGTAAACAATAACCAACAGAGGGACCTAGAAATAATTGCAATTCTCTCATCAGTCAACACAGCAGTCACAGTAATGGTTCTAGGTTTCCTATACATGGTAGGAAGGCCGCGTTCGGGTGCCGCTCTAGCTCTCAATATGATGTACCCCATAGACATCTGGAATGCTGTAGAACCTCCAGCCGATTTCATCCGATTATTAGCGATTACAGTGGCCGCTGGATTATTCGCAGTACCTGTAATGATAGAGGTTGGAAAAGGTATGCTGAAAGTGCACGAACTAGTTCCATTAAGGACACTGGTTCTCTCTGTGTGTATTTTTATCACGATTCTTGTTTACATCTCAACCGATTGGATTGGAGTCGGTACACTTGTGATTGGTACAATGATTGGTTTGATGGCTCCAAGAATTGGGATTAGGCGCTCTCATGGGATGGGCGTGATTCTAGTTCCAATCATGATATACACGTTTGCGCGTGAATTAGACGCCTTTGGATTTGCCTGAAAAAAAAGCGTTGAAAATCACTTCGCACGGATAGAATCTCTTATCTCTCATACACGTGCGTGCAACGCTGAGTGATAACTATGGATGGCAGGCAGAAAGCAACAGCACTAATTGTAACAGGAATTATTCTTCTAGGATTGAACTATGTGGCATTGGCCGGTTTTGTTGCTGGTCAAGTCGAGGCAGGAGTTGCAGACCAAATTGCAACAGGATATGATGAAGAAAGCGATTATACCAATGATGATTGGAATAATAGCACTGAAGAAAGGGTGTATTTCGCCTATTCAATGACCAATTCTGAGGACCTGACTGAGAACTCAGCAATTGGTGCAGAGTTTGAGAAGATGGGGCCATTCATCTACGAAGTTACTACTCATCGCGAACTCTTAGATTTCGATGAATCTGCAGGCACTGTAACTTATTCTGAATACAATGTTTTCGATTGGTGCGCTAATTGTACTTGGGCTGATGATGATGGAAATGAGCACCCCTCACTTCCAGGGACTACCAATGTCACAAATGCCAATATCTTATGGAATACACAGAGAATTGCTGGTATTTCTACTGGAATCATCTACGGAGAAATTTTCGCTAAGGCAGGATTCTCTAACCAAATGATTGCTAATGATCTTTCAAATAAGGCTCCAAGCATTTGGGCTGCTGAAGATATTTCAGACATGCAATTAGGAGCAGCATCTCAACTTGAATTAGCCGGATATGATGCTGCGACTGCTGCTGCCATGGCTCCAGCCGCAGTATTATCCGGTGCTTATGATAACTGGAATGCCTCTGCTGGAGGCGCAGGATCAATGAATCCAGATTTCTCTGCTTCTGCTGATTCAATTCTCAATACTGCAGTCGATCCATCTACTGGAATCTGTATCGCTCTATCTTGTGAGATAGGGCCAATGCTAGTAGCTGGAATGGGAGAGCCAAGTGAATCGGTAACTCCTATTCGTGCTGCTCTGCTGGGATATGGTTCGACTGACCCCGTTGAAACTACACTAATGGATTGGGCAGTGTATGGACTGGCTGGTACAACGTTCCTTGCTAATGGCGGAGGAGAAGAGCTAACTCGAGGCATGGATGACCTTCGAGATAGATTGAGGGCAGTTTCCGGTATTGATATTTCAAATTCTGATGCACTGAACAATGTGATATTTGGTGTAGATGGAGAAGAACTTGGAAATGGAATGCTTTCAGAAACTGATTACAATGGAATTCCTCTACATGGAGTGGCTTTATTCCTCCTAGGAGCTCAAAGTGATGCATTCACAACAATGGTCCAGTATGGAATTGGCTTGACTCAATTACTCGACCTATCGGATTATGCTGGCGGATGGATTGGCATGGTTGGAACACCAATAGACTTCCCAATGATTCTTGTGGGAGGCTCAGGGACAATGAATGCAGACCAATGGTGGCAAGTTGCATTTGGTAGCGAGGAACCACTAGCTGGAGGATATTTCTCTATTGGACTGAATCAAGGACCTTACGAAGGAACTGTTGATCTCTCGGTTGAGAAAGTGCAAGAAATTCTGTATAATGGCCCTTGGGCACTAACTGGAGATTTCGCTAGCGTGTTTATGTACAACGAATTAGCAGGAACTACAATGCCAATGAATGAAGACTGGACTGGATTTGTAATGGGTGGAGAAGTAGTAGATTGGGATGATACATTTGTTGCAAATGCCTATGACATTTCTGAATCTGATGCCGCGGCTCTACGTAGTTGGGTGAAGAACTTCATGTTCTCAAACGTCATCGGGTCCCTACTTGGATTCCAATATGGTGGGACACCTTACACTACGCAATCAATGGATAACTGGCTTTATGGTTGGAGAGATTCTATCGTTGCAGATGTAGTCTACGGAGACATCTCAAACATGGAAGTAGGCTGGGTTAGCCTTGAAACAAATGAGACATATTTCGGCTCTGATAATGTAAGTACTGGTGACTTCTCGGTCTATGTAGCAAGTACTGGAACTGGAGCGCATGCAGATGATGGGACATTGGGTCAGAGATTGATGGAAGGATACATCAATTCGGATGGTAATGGATATTGTGACTTCAAGTTGAACGCAGATGGAACTGAAGCTGATGCAGACTCAGATGGCATGTACCCATGTGAAGAAGGAGAAATCTATGGACTAACAGGGCACCTTCCTTGGAGAGCACCACATCGTGAGGCGAGCACGTATGGATTACTAACTGACCATGTTGGAAACGATGTTACTGAATTGGCAGGAACCATAGGTGATATTGGAAGTGCAGATGAACCATTCAAGTACAATCTTGTTGGATATTCAATTACCGACACAGTCCCTGGTGAAATGGGTGAATTCAAGGGCGTTCCTATGCGCCATCACACCATTACTCTCGATCCGGCTGAGAACCAGATTCAAGCCAAACTGATAGGATCTGGGACCTACGTCGATGTACTCCCTGGTGCATTACCAGTATACTTCGGTTCAGATGTTGAAATTATGGTCGAACCTATAACAAATATGCCAATGTATGGAAAGTCGATTTCAATGTTCCACTTAGACCTACGAGGAGCTGGTAACATGAATCCTGAGTTCGGAGTAGACACCCATCCTGTCTTTGAAATACATACACTTTCGGAATTACCTGAGGACTCGGCTGAGACTCTCAAATGTAGGGTGCTAAAGAATACTGACCCTATGTATTGGACTGATTTTGGTGGTGAAGGAGACTGTGCCCTTGAGGGAACAGCAGTCCTCGATTACATAACCGCTAGCCTATACGTGGCATCGATTGCAATGATTGCATTTGGTGGAGTCCGAATGGGCACTCGAGATTGAGACTCTAAACACGAAAAATGAGACTGTACTACTTACGGCCGGCTTTGCCGGCCGTGTGCACGCTCGCGCGAAGGGTTCAACCGTAATGCGCAGAGGGATTCGCATTATGAACGAGGCTACCGCTAGGTCGGCAGCCCTCATTGGGCTGATTCTTCTTGTCAGTAGTTTAGTGTCTCCAATGACTCTCCTGGATAATATCCAAGAAAGGGCTGAATCAAGTGAACATGGGTGTGTAGTTTGCATCAACGAAGTGATGGCAGATGCTGATGGTTCAGACAAAGGAATATTTCCACAAGGCGAATGGGTCGAACTTTGGAACTCTGGAGATAGTACTGTAAATTTACAAGGTTGGACAATTGTAGATATTGGAGGCTGGACTCACCCCATAGATGAGAATTCCTGGGTTGAGTTTGACCAACTAATAACGCCCTATTCGATTGAGCCAGGGAACTATGCTGTGATTGCTGAAAATGACATTGGCACCCTTAGACTAAACAATGCTGGTGAAACCATCTATCTCAAAGACTCTGCAAATACAACTGTTGATACTGTGGTAACAAGTCCTTCAAGCAATGGCATATCTAAGATAGCAGATCCAAATAACTCCAATTCAGAATGGATAGATGCTGAATCCCCATCCCCAGGACAAGTCAATGTGAATGGAGGTGGAGGCTCTGGCTCTGGAGGAGGGGGCTCGGATTGGGTAGATTCGGGAAGTTCGCCATGGGATGGTGAATATGATATCAAGTTCACTAGAATTATGCCAGGTGAAGTTCCAGATAGAGATAATGATTGGCTAGAAATAACTAATTTCGGAGATGAAGAGGCAAATATTACCGGTTGGAGTATAGAACGTATTCGATCTACTACTCCGTGGGTCTCTAAGTTTGGTCTTTTCACGATACCAGCAGGTGAATCAGTAGTCCTATCGGAAAATCCTGCAAACCTACTAGCTGATGGAGGAATCAGTTCATTAGATGGAAATTCCGTTTTGGATAATATGCCATGGTTAGTAGATTCCGGCGCTGCTTTTCAGCTAAAGGAGCCGGCAGGAACGGTAGTTGATGCTCTTGTCTACAATGGAGGTGATGCTGAAATTGAAGGATGGACAGGAAGTGCAATTTCAGTACCTGGAGACGGGTCTCCGGGGTTGATACTAATGCGTGGAGATGGTTGTTCACCTGGTGGAGATTCTGATTCTGCTACAGAATGGGAGATTCGCTGGATTCGTATTGGAGCTTCGACTTTCTGTGATGGGGGTTTGATTGAAGCACACTCTGGGATGAGTGCTACGGCCTCATTTAGCCCAGAAACCGGGCTTGAAGATTTACTAGGTTGGATTGCGGATGCAGATACTTCTCTTCACGTACACATGTATGAATTCCTTCACCCTGACCTAACTCATGCCTTGATTGCTGCTCTAGACAGAGATGTCAGCGTCACAATTCTTCTAGAGGAAGGGATTCTAGACGATTCTTCAACAAAAAATGATCAGCGCGGACATGCTCAATCTATTTCTGATGCTGGAGGTACTGTCTATTGGATGGTTGATCCAACAGTAATTAGTTCTCCATATCAATTCATTCACAGTAAGGTTGCCGTCAAAGATTCTCAGAGTGTTTGGATTTCATCCGGTAATTGGAAGGAGTCAAGTCTACCTACTGTTGATGAATCAGGAAATAGAGAATGGTCCTTATTCATAGACTCTACCGAAGTTGCAATAAAGGCACTAGAAAGGATGGTTTTTGATGAGAATTCTAATCACCTTCATATTGACTCGCACTCTAGTTATTATGCTCCATCTGATGATTGGGAATTACCTCAACCTTCGAATACATTGCCAAATGAGTCTCCTAATCCAGATACAACAACTCCATTCCGTACCAGAATACTAACTTGTCCTGATGACTGTGTCACCGGTATTGTTTCCGAGATAAATGAAGCAGATTCGAACATTCGGCTTTCCTTACAGTATCTTGATCTAGATTGGTATTGGGGATTCGGTGCGGAAAATCCAATTTTAGAATCTCTACATCAGGCCGCTTCAAGAGGAGTAAGAATTGAATTAATGATTAATGCATTCTATGCTGATTGGGACGATGATGTCCGTGATGCTGTAAATTTATTCAATACAGATTGGAATGCGACTCAGGGACTTGATGTTAATGCTAGATTAATGTCAACCGCCCCTGATATTTGGAAGTTGCATAACAAGGGAATGATTGTTGATGATGATACTGTACTAGTAGGCAGTATGAACTGGGGTTCAAACTCAATGCTACGTAATCGAGAGATGGGGATAATTAGCGAATCTTCTGAGTTAACTGCAGTTTTTCTCTCTAAATTTAATGACGATTGGAATCGGCTAGATGATGATACTGATTCGGATGGAGATTTACTGCCCGATTCATGGGAAGAACTGCATGGATTAGACAGGCATAATGCTGCAGTTTTGGGTACTGCATTATCTGAACAATCATTAGATGGTGATGACGATGGATTGAATAATCTAAATGAATACTTACTTAATGGAAATCCAAATGATAACGACACTGATGACGACTGTATCCTCGATGGTGACGAAGAAGCGTTTGCTCAATCAGTAATGCGGTCGCCGGGTATCTCAATGGTTTCAGCGGATGTCGATCAAAATGGTATTCCGGATGGTGAACAATTTGGATGTGAAAACAACACTGAAACTAATGATTCCGGAAGTGAAAATGAAAACAATACCAATGAAACTGATAATCAGGGAGGGATCGAAATTCCGATTATTAATGTTAGAGAGGACCCCTTATCCACCCCTGGTGCAAAGTTCCTGCTTGGTTTGACAGTAATTGCCGGGATCTCTGTAATTGGAGCAGGGGTGTCAATAATCCGTCGTCCAAAAACTAAAGCAGAAGAGAAACTGATTGATGATTCAGGGTATAGTTTTGATGAAGCTGATGTGCAAAAAGCAATACTATCTGGAACGCGTTTTGACGAATCATCAGAAGATACAAGGCAATGGACTGAAGGAAAGGATGATGGTAAACATGGTTCAATCGTTCTAGATGGATTTGGATTTGAAGAACTCAGTCGAGATGAGGTTCAGTGGAGACTAGACCAAGGAATCTCGATTGAAGAACTACGTGACGAATTCGGTGAGGACGAGGTATGAGTAATTCCATGCAAGAAATTGTCGACGGAATAGTCACTGGTTCTTTGGATGACGCAGAAGTTCTAGAATGGCTAAGTTTTGTTTTTGAAAATGGTTTGAATAATAATGAAGTTGTCGATTTGACAAAATCAATGAGAGACTCAGGAGAAGTTCTTGAATGGCCAGAAGAGTCGGCTAATCTTGTTGTTGACAAGCATTCTACAGGTGGAGTTGGAGACAAAGTTTCGATTGTCCTGGCCCCCGCCCTAGCCGCTTGTGGGCTCAAGGTTCCGATGATTTCTGGACGAGGACTAGGCCATACTGGAGGCACTTTGGATAAACTAGAGAGTATTCCAGGATTCAATATAGAACTCGCCTCAAAACAAATTCAAACCCAGGTTGGAAAGATAGGAATTGCAATGGTAGGACAGAGTGAAAACCTTGTTCCAGCCGACCGCAGAATGTATGCTCTAAGAGACATTAGCGGCACCATTGCTTCAATTCCTCTAATTACTTCTTCGATCGTCTCAAAAAAAACTGCTGAAGGATTGTCTGCTCTAATTCTAGACGTCAAATACGGACGTGCGGCCTTCATGCAAGAACGAGAAGATGCTGCGGCATTAGCAAGCTCAATGGTTGATGCTGCAAATGGCATGGGCATTAGTACCACAGCCGTTCTGACCACAATGGATCAGCCCCTAGGTTGTGCTGTTGGAAATGCTTTGGAAATCGTAGAGAGTGTGGAGACCCTATGTGGCCGTGGACCTCATGATTTAGAAGAATTAGTCTGTGTTCAAGGAGGGTTACTTTTGACCTCTACAGGGATTTCAGAAAATATGGAAGAAGGGGCCTTAATGATTCATAATTCACTCAATGATGGTTCTGCATTAGAGAAGTTCATCGCTATGGTTGATGAACAAGGAGGAGATGGCAATATTTTTGATTCTGATATGTCTATGCTTAGGGGGCTAGGTCTTCTTGATTCACAATTGAAAAACACAGAAATATTCTCCGAAAAGAGTGGTTTTGTATCAGATATAGATGCAATGGTCATTGCTCTAGCATGTTGTGAATTAGGATCTGGACGGAAAAAACTTGGAGACTCAATAGATCATTCCGTTGGTGTAATAATCGAAGCTCAGGTTGGAGATGAATTGGAAGTAGGAGACTCGCTCCTAGTAATCTACCACCGAGAAAACCTACCTATTGGAATGTCTAAGTCACTAGAATCAGCATTTACCATTTCAGATGATTCGATTGAAGTTCTTTCGAAGGTGAGCGAAATTATCAGGTGATAGCATGAGACTGAACCATATCGATCAAATGAAAGCTATTGCAGTTCTCTGTATGGTTGAAGTTCACACAGCTGCGATTATTCCTCCTGAGGGGATCTCAGTAGGACATCCAGCAGCCTTTGTCGCAGCAGCATTTGGAGGAATGGCTGCACCTTTATTCGTGACATTATCTGGTTGGGGAATCCATAGGGGTGCACAACGTAGATTTGCAGATAATTTCAACAACAGTGCGTGGATTGACTGGGTGCTACCTCGTGTTATACTACTAACTATGTGCCAGTTCCTAGTCAATATTCTGTTGAATGTGGAAAGAGGTGGCAGATTTGAGTGGCAGACTCCAGGAGTCCTCACATTACTAGCAATAGCTGCACTATTGGCACCATTACTTTCGAGATTTAGTACAGCAAATCGCGGCATAATGATGACATTTTTGATGGTTACGCCACTAGCTCTTGGAAACCTAGCAGGTCCTGAATTAGGATGGTTTGCGAGAGTGGATTCAATTGGTCTTGTGGAATGGCTTGAGAGACTCATTCTGAATGGAACATATCCCGCCCTTCCATGGCTTGCATTTGTTCTCCTTGGATCTCTAATTAGTGATTTAGAAAATAATCCTAAGCAACGCGATAGCATGATAGCTCTAGGGTTTGCAATTACTACTGCTACCATTGCTTACTCGGTCTACAACAATATGGATTGGGCACTAACAGAAGGTGATGCCGTGCTTACATTCTTCCCTGCAACTATGGCTTTCATTATTGTTGCATCAACTTTCGTCCTATTAGCAGAAAAGTTACTTTCAGCATATTCATCCACTGGAAGTGAGAAACTATCTTTCTTGGAGCCAGCAGGAAAATTGACTTTGACCATATACATCTCTCATTTCGCAGTATTAGGTATTGCAGCAATGTACATGGAAGGTGAGCCCCGTCTAGAATTAATTCCAGCCTTCTTAGTAACTATCGGACACACATTAATTTGGATTCCTTTGGCG
>NTJR01000021.1 GCA_002457595.1 Marine Group II euryarchaeote MED-G36 | reverse complement strand
TCTTTCAACCCCTTTAGGCATTGTAGCAGCTAGAAGCAAAGTTTGACGGTCTCTAGGCATAACTTTGGTAATTCGGTTCAAGTCCTCTGAGAATCCCATACTAAGCATTTCATCGGCTTCATCAAGAACGAATAATTCGATATCGTCCAGGTGTACTGTACCTTGGTCGATGTGGTCACACAATCTACCCGGTGTTGCAACAACATTCGATTCAGGGCGCCTCTTCAAGGCTCTCTTCTGATCTCGGAAGGGAGCGCCTCCAATCAAACAAACAGTAGGTGTGGTTCCGCCACACATCCGATCTAAATCAGATTGTACCTGTAATGCTAACTCTCGAGTTGGTGCGAGAACTAGCGAGCGCATTCCTGATTGTAGGATTGGAATTCCATATGCTGCGGTCTTTCCAGTTCCTGTTTGTGCAGTTGCTAGAATATCTCGTCCCTCAAGCGCGGGTGGGATTACTTTCTGCTGAACAGGAGTCATAATCTCAAAGCCCATTTCTTCAATGGATTGAGCGATTCTAGGTCTCAAATCTAGTGTGTCGAATCTGTTGTTTTCAACCATCCTGGCAGCCCCTCCGGCTAACCCGGACATGCTGCCCGCTATGCTCATGCTATTTGGACGGACCTGTTGGTTGAAAATGACCCAAATCGTTTATTTTCACAATAATATCGTTTTTTTGTTGAAAACACATCGTTGCAATCATAACGATGAGTCGCTCGGGTTTTACTATGGTAGAGGCAGTACCACTGTTCCTAGCGCCGATGGCGGGAGTGACAGATCTCGCCTATCGCCTCCTTGCTAGAGAGTGTGGTGCTGATTACACGATTACTGAATTTACCGCAGCCTCAGGGTTGTCAAGACATGCTAAGCACTCTTGGTTGAAAGTTGAGTCTGACCCTCGAGAGTCTCCTTTCATTCCTCAGATATTTGGGGGTGACATAGATGAGATGGTGGCGACAGTCGAATTGTTACAGGATCGTGCCGATACCATAGACATCAACTTCGGTTGTCCTGCTCCTAAGGTGTGTCGTAACGATGCAGGGGCAGCCCTCTTGAAGAATCCCGACAAAGTTGTCAAGATGGTAAAATCCTGCATCGATGCTGCCGACATTCCGATCACCGTCAAAATGAGACTGGGAACAGGTAGTGGACCAAACACAGCATTGGAAATATGCCAGCGACTAGAAGCAGAAGGTGTTGAGAGAATATGTGTTCATGGACGAACTCTTAGACAGCGATATGCAGGTCAGGCAGATTGGTCACAAATTCGAGAAATTGTCGACGCTGTTGAAATCCCAGTGATTGCCAATGGAGACGTTGTCGATGCTGCTTCTGCCTCCGCTTGCTTAGAAGCAACAGGTGCCGCAGGTTTGATGATTGGTCGTGGTGCAATAGGCAGACCTAACATATTTCACGAAATTAAGAGAGACTTAGGATGGCAAACCAATGAACCACCTTGGTCTGAGGAAAACCAAACAATTGCTCGCTCATGGTCTTGGGAGCGTTATCTAGAATTGAGTGGAGAAGTTTACGATGAAGGAGAGTGCAAGAATCTCAAACGACATGCAGTATCTTTCACCAAGAGTCTTCCTGGTGCTTCAAAAATGCGCGTCGAATTACATTCAATTAACGATCAAAATATGCTCGGCGAACGGGTGTCTGAATATCTTAGAGAGCTCGCCGATACTACTGCACTGGTGGTCTGATGCACGATTCTATCAATGTACTCGGCGGCGAATTGGAGTCGTGCTCTCTAGCTCCGCTTACCGGCTGGTTCCGTGATGGATGCTGCAATACCGATGCCCGCGATCGAGGCTCACACACCGTCTGTTGTATTCTGACACAAGAGTTCCTTGAATTCGCCCGCTCGCATGGAAACGACCTGATTACACCGGCTCCAGAACATGGCTTTCCTGGACTCAAACCCGGAGATCGTTGGTGTGTCTGTGCACAGACTTGGCAGGATGCTGCCGAGGCTGGAGTTTCCTGTCCAGTTGTCCTCGAGGCAACTCACGAGGAGGCATTGGTCGCCTGCGATATTGAATCGCTACAGGCCCATGCCGTTTCTGCTGAATAAATCGAAGACAGGATTACTGAGAAACAACGGCATCGTCGAGTCGCTGAGCGACAGTTTTGCAGCGTCTTAGTGTCCTGTCAATCATTGACATCACGCGCTCAGTTACTTCATCGGCATTGCGTCCAGCAATTCGATATCCATATGGCATTCGGCCACCTAGTGTATTGAGAAGAAGCCTCTGAGCCTCGATTTCAACAGGTTTCAAAATTTCTTCCACCTTCTCTATACTCAACTTACCTTTCTTGGCCCCATCTAGAAGAGATTTTGACACACCCTCGTCGAGCCTGCTCAGCCCCCCTCTTCCCATCAACCACTCCTCACCTCTCGCCGAGAATTGTCGCATTAATCCTGCATAAACATCCATGGCGATTCGATCTCGCATAGCCACTCTATCGGCTATACCTGCTTGGCGTAATCTTTCGACTACTCTTTGTGCACGTGAGCGTGTTGAATCAGTCCTATCAGCTAGTGTTTGAAGTGTCAATGGTCGCTCACTTGATGCTAATTCAATGAAAATGTTGCGAGCCAATTTGTCTCCTCCTTTTACACGGTCTCCCGCAACCCCCATGTCAAGAATCCAAGCATCGAGTTGATCATTTCCTTCTTTCTTAGGCCCGGGTTCCGAGATGTCGATTCTAAATTCTGTAACATCATCATCACTCTCAACATCCATTCTCTTTTCTGAATCATTAATGTAAGAACTCAATTCGTTTAGGCGTATCTTGGCGATTACCCTTGCCTGGACAGACATCAGTTCGATTGCACCAGCCATCGAACCTCCTCGTAGGACATTAACGTGCCAGCGACCGGAGAGTTGAGATGCCACTAATCCCGCTTCGCGAAGTTTATGCATTTGATTGTGAACTCCGGTTTGGGATAATCCTGAGAATTCGGTAATTGCGGCATTATCCCATCCCTTCAGAGGCTCTTCTAGGAAGGTTTGCCGGAATATTCGATGTATCGAACCTTGTTCCTCGTCGACGGTAGCCCCTTCTGATTTCCAACGTACTAATCCTAAGGAATCAAGAATCCATGCAAGAAGGACATCAGGGTTCTTGCTACCTGTTGGCATTGGCTGTTCAATTAGCCTAACGCGGAACATACAACCCACTGCCGAAATTCAATGTGTAATAGGATTCCCTATGGGTGGCAACAAGATTAACCCAATTTGTGAGAAATCAAGCAAGTTCGAGACGAAGGTCGAGCCAGTTGTATTCTATCCTAGAAGTTCTCAATCCGTTTAGATGATCCGCTAAACGCAGCTCACCTTCGCAGACAATTCCCCGAGTTCGCAGAACTCCTACAGCAGAATGAACGGCAGAGCGTGAACGCCCAAGTTCACGCGCAAGAGCAGCCTGACTATTGGGGATTTCATTTCTTGTCAGATGCGATACTACTGCCCGTTGAAGTTCGGAAAGACCAACAGGAAGCATCGAAGCAGCACGAGCATCATCAGTAACTCCCATGCCTTCGAGAATCTCTACTTGAGCTGGAGCACCTGCATAGTAACAGGTTCTTCCATTAACTGACATAGTGGTGACAGATTTTTCAGAAACTAAAACATCGAGATGATGTCGAAGAGTACCATTTGCTGCATCCAACCTTCTTTGTAGTGCTCTAAAGTGGATTCCTGGTGAGCGATTTAATGTTAACATTATTGTCGCTCTTAGGGGGTGTTCCCAGTTTTCACGAGGTGCGGAAAGAGTACCTTGCGCGGCCGGTGGAACCATTGCAGGAAACAAGGCTCCAAGCCCCAGAATTCCAGCACTAGCTGCTAAGACACCATCTACAAGCCAAGAACGCTTACTGCGCCACTGTTGGAGCAATGCCATGTTACTGTTTCAATCCTATCAGTCTTTGAAGGATGCGGCTTCATGAATCGCTCTCGCATCGATTATTCATTTACTCTTCAACAACGATTAGATCCTTGTAAATTTTCATGTATGCGACCAGAGGACTTAGCAATTTTCCGCAAGTTCTTCCGTGTGAAGTAAGTCTGTATGTGACTCTAATTGGAGGTCCTTCTTCGACTACTCTCTCTACAACACCATGCTTCTGACAGGTAGTTAATTTATCAGATAAAGTTCGAGAAGAAATACCACGAAGTAAAGAACGTAATTCATTGAATCTTCGATCTCCTGCAATATAGAGTGCTGCTAATATTTCAGTTGTCCAACGAGACGAGAACATTTCAAAAGCATTCACAGCAGCATCAACTTCCCAGCCAATATCATAATCCTCATCCACGTAATAAGAGGCAAATGTGAGGCGTATGTTACGCCCATTTTCTTGAACGTCTCCTATTGCTTTCTGAATACTACCGTAATCTACCGAATTCAATTCCATCTGCTTGCGACCCATGTGAACAGGTTACGCACAACCTATCTGGTGTATAAAATGCACCTCGGTGCTAGCAGTAAAACCTGCCTATTCAAATAGGAGTGGTTGGTGGCTCAGTGTGAAAATTACACCGAGTTGTAATATTACACTGGAGAGGAAAAAATGGACGCTTGGCTAGAGGACTGGGTTGAAGAGCTAATGAAAAACTGGAAGGACGAGGTGGTTGTGTGAACTTCAAGAGCATAATTTCACTAATTGTCCGTGGAATGGCTGAGGTTCGAGCACCGGCTTGGAATCAGTCTCCAAGACGGTGATTCTAGCACTCAAGAGTTTGTGTAATTCGGCCTTCGGCCTTCGATTAGTGCCGAAAGTCCTTCTAATGCGTCAGCAGTAGAGAAGATGTCATTCAGACGTTGAAGTTCTAGGCTCAGGCCGGATTCTAAATCATCGCCAGTTATTACAGATTCATTCAGAAGTTGACTTGCCATAGCGAGTGCAATTGGTGCAGTGCGTGATAGAGCCTTCAGTTGTCTGCTGACCATTTTATCCTCGGCATCAAAACCGTCTGGACAGTTTCCATTGGATAGTGCCGCCATGTTTTCGTCACAATAGAATGCGAGAGCAAAGGCAGCAGCGGGGTGTGATGGATCTACTGGGGTAGCCTGATATTTCTGATTGGGTTTTCCAGATGCTGTAATTTCAGTGATAGTTGAATTTACATTTGCAGGTTCAACTAGATGAGTCAATATTCCTAGAGCTGCAGCACTCTTTGCATCGAGGAAGTTACCTGCTAGAACAGCAAATCTTGCAGCCTCTATGCCACAGATACGTGGAGTTCTCTGTGTTCCTCCGAGTCCAGGATAAATCCCTATGCTAGTTTCTGGAAATCTAAACTGGCTGCGGCGGGTTCCGATTCGGTAGTCACATGAGAGGGCTAATTCTAGTCCACCTCCTAGAGCAAGTCCGGTCGTCAAAGCAATAGTAGTCTTGTCAGAGTTCTCTAATTTTGCCAATACCTCGTGGCCATGTGCGGTGAAATCATAGATGTCTTGAATCGAATCAGCCCGAATCTTATCAACGAAGAACTTGACATCAGCTCCTGCAACGAATGCCTTTCCCGCTCCATCGAGAACAATTGTTGAGATTTCATCCAGCGAATTGATGGAGTCTAGTGCTGAACCTAACTGTGAGACGACAGTCTCATTCAGAGCATTCATCGCCTCAGGTCGGTTAATTTTGATTGTTGCAACTTTTCCATTTATTTCAGTATCGACATATGAGAAATCTAGAGGTTCAGTACAATTTGCAAACCATTCAGGAAGTTGGAATCCTGCTGAATTGGCGTATGAATTTGCCATTCGTACTGCCTCGTCAATTCCTATCTTATTGGCAATCTCAAATGGCCCTTTAGCCCATCTTAATCCTACCTTAGCACCACGGTCTACATCTTCTATAGAACAGATTTCTTCATTGACAATTTGTGCTGAAACTGCGAAAGTTTGTCCTAATAATCGCTCGCTAATGATGATTGCAGCTTCTTCACCACATTCGATATCATCTCCTATTTCCCACATTTCTCCAGCTTCAACCATTGCTCTCAAATTTGCAGCACCAGTATATCGAGGGCAGTCAAGTTGCTCTGCTAAGTAATCAGTTGAATGCAAGGCGATGGGGGGGCCAGTCAAATTCATCAAGGCGAATGGTCCCATGCCGATTCGGAATGCTTTCTTTGCTACATTATCAATAGCGGCAGCGCTAGCAATTCCTTCTTCAAGCAGTAAACAAGCTTCATTCAACCAAGGCACAAAGAATCGATTTACGACAAATCCAGGTCGATCCTTGCAGACGATTACAACTTTACCCATGGTCTTGCAGTATTGCTCTACTGCAGCTAGGGATTCAGGAGATGTAGTCTCTGCCGGAATAATTTCGATTAGTCGATTTTTTGCGGGGTGAAAGAAGAAGTGTAGTCCAACAAAACGATCTGGACGTCCTGTAGCCTTAGCCAGTTCATTTACTGATAATGAAGAGGTGTTTGATGCTAGAATTGTGTGCTCATTACATACCTCGTCTAGAGTAGAAAATACAGCCTTTTTTATGTCAAAATCCTCAAACACAGCCTCAATAATCAAATCAGTGTCTGGATTGACATTCTCAGTTCCAATTACTCCTGTGATTCTATTTTTTATATCCTCAACTTCTTTCTCACGAAATATCCGTCTTTGAATTGCCTCGTCTAAGAATTCGGCAATAATTGAGTGCCCTCTTTCAACCCACTTTTCTTCACGGTCGACCATCTGAACCATGAATTCTTCTTGAGCAGATTTCTGAGCAATCCCAGAGCCCATGTTACCGGCCCCGATTATTGCTACTGATTCAACGGGTCGCATGGCCCTACCACGTACCTTTCCTCCATCAATGCAACGGAACAACAAACAGCCGGCACCTTACAAAAAGAACAAATTTGGCTCAACCATAAACAATACATCCACTTTCATTAAGTATCGTCATACAGTCAACAATGATATGCCCCAAAAAAGACTGACTGCTAAAGCAGCTTTACTTGCTATATTGATGATCGCCTCAGCATTATCCGGTTGTTTAGGTTCAGAGGATAATCCAGAACCAGAGCCCAAAGATGAATTAGATGACTGGAATGTATTTCTAGTACTGGCTGCAAATAATCTTCCAGGCTGTGATTCAACAATGGATGGACGATTATACTACGTTTCTTCAGATTCTAATTTTCAAACCTGTTCTAATGGTTCCTGGTCGATAATTGACTTGACAGGTCCACCGGGCCAAGATGGAGTAGATGGAACTGATGGTGCTGATAGTACCGTTGCCGGACCTGCCGGACCTGCTGGACCTGCTGGAGCTGCTGGAGCTGCTGGAGCTGATGGAGCTGATGGAGCGGATGGAGCGGATGGAGCGGATGGAGTTAATGGGGCGGATGGAACATCAGTGGTCATTCAAGGAAGCGTTACCTCGTCTGCTAACCTTCCCGCAACAGGAAATAATAATGGAGATGGATACATCACTGACGACACTGGTCATCTTTGGGTATGGGATGGTTCACAATGGATAGATGCTGGACTTATTCAAGGACCCGCAGGAGCAGATGGTGCAGATGGAGCAGATGGTGCTGATGGAGCAGATGGTGCTGATGGAGCAAACGGTGCTGATGGAACAAATGGTGCTGATGGAGCAGATGGTGCTGATGGAGCAGATGGTGCAGATGGTGCACAAGGTCCAGCTGGAACGATGCCCGTGGTTAAGGAAATGATTGTTACTGCACCTATTATGGATTTCTTCATAGATGGAATCCAGGATGGATCTGTAACTCTTTATAGAGGATTTACTTACACATTTGACCAATCAGATTCAAGCAATGGATATCATCCTCTAAGAGTTTCAACTACTAGTGATGGAACACATGGTGGTGGTTCTGAGTATACTAATGGTGTGACCTATACTGGTTATCAAGGCTCGAATGGTTTACTGACATTCACAGTACCATTAGATGCTCCAGATTCTATGTATTATTACTGTGCTAGTCATGCTGGTATGGGTGGAACAATAACTATTGATTCACTAGGTAGTGTTTCCTAGTTAAGAAAAAGAATTACCTTGTAAGTAATTCTTCAATAACTTCTGAAACTCGTCTAGAATGACTTTGAGACGAAAGGTCCATTGTAGCGATTTTTTCACGCCCAGCTTTTGCCCACCTTTTCCTAGTCTCAACTTGCATTGCCTCGTTAAGTGCCTCTTGCCATTCAGCAGGATTGTCTCTAGGTAGTAAGCGTCCATTTACTCCATCTTCTATACTGTCTCGGAAGCCGCCCTCATCAACAAAGAGTGCCGGTGTACCTACTGCAAAGGCTTCGATGGGAGTTAGTCCAAATGGCTCTCCATGGGCCATACTCACAACAGCAACAGAGCGTCGCATCATACCAGTTAGTTGTAGATTTGAAAGACGAGGAGGGGTCCAAAATCGAACCCCACGAGCATCTGCATGATCACGTAATTCTTCGAGTTCCTCAAAACTTCCTCCACCAACTAACACAAGCCCTAATCCACTTCCTGTCAGCATAGAGATTGTTTCCCATGTTCCCTTTACCCATCCTGATTTACCAATGGTCGTAATCCATGGAGGTTCTGGCAATTCGTTAAGTTCAATCCATTCTTCATTTTCTTCTTTGGTTGCTTCTGGTGTAAATTCTGAGAAATCAACACTTGGATAAATAATGTCTGCTTCACAACCATACACATCCTGAATCCGGCTAGCACAGTAACTTGAATTACCACTAATTCTACTCCTCTGGCGTTTGAGTAAGTTTTTGATTACTCGTAAGTCGTCACGTTTTGCCTTTGAAAGCGCCAACTTTGTTATCCTAATATTTCGTTTTGGTTCACCTTTAACATCTAGGTGTAACACATCTTCGTAAAGCCCTCTATGAGGTTCATGCATATGGAAATGGAGGGCTTTCTTTTTTGGGATGTGACGTATTAATCCAAATGATCCATCGCCACTAACAAGGTGAATTGCATCGACTTCATTGATAACTTCCCTAAGTCCTGAAATTGCTTTCCATGATTTTTGAGATGCTTTCAAATCTCGATTCAATATTTTCGCGATGACTCCTGTAGATTGTCTCCATGCAATATCTGGATAAAGGAGGGGGATTGAGTGTTTTCGCACACAATTTTTGAGTTCTTTGCTTGGTTGAAGCGTTGCAACAGTAATATCGAACTCTTGCGCTAATGCAGGTAAGTTACGAATTAGGTCACGCTCCGCGCCTCTCATGGCCTCGAAAGTAGCCTTAGCCACGAGCAACCGCCTGCGGCCGCTAGCCTCGGCTTTGCCAGTCATTGGTGACCCATCCCCCGTCTTCGTTTAAGTCCAATACGCCTTGCTGAGTTCGTTATGAGACGGGTGATACTAGCCAGAGGGGCCGCCCTTCCATCTAATACAGGGCTCGGGCGTGCCCATCAAGCAATTGAAGCAAATCTGCAAAGAGCATTAGTTCCAAATTGGACAAGAATCAAAACAATTCAGCACGGAATTATTTTTGGAGCAATATTCCGATTACATAGGCGTTGGTTCAAACATCCGAAGGTTGTTTCTGAGGAATTAATGAATACTCAGGCGGATATTCTACACATCACCGATCAAGAACAAGCCCATTTAGTTCCAAAGAATAGTGAAATCCCAGTAGTGGTCACCGTTCATGATTTATTCAATATTTGTCCAAGATTAATCGAAGGTAGCGATGTGCCAATTCCGGTTGGAGAACCTAATCCCGGAATCATTCGAGGAAGAGATATTTCCAAACTCAGAGCGGGGCTATCTCGAGCTGATTTGTTAATCTGCATCTCTGATATGACACTTAGGGAGGTCGTCAAAGAGTTCCCTGACAAACCAGTTGCTCTTGTTCGTAATCAAGTTGAGGTTGATTACTGGAGTCCGGAGAAAAATCCTCAACCACGTGAATTATTAGCAGAATATGATGATGATTCTAAGTGCCTAATTATTACTATCGGAAGTGATGAACCTCGAAAGCGACTATCCTTTGTCAGACAGATTCTGAATAATTTACCCGAAGAAGTAACTCAGGATATTAATCTCATTAACATAGGTAGTGAAGTGAAGTTGAATGAAGAGCAATTGGTTGCTGCCTTCCAGCATGCTGAATTACTTCTCTTCCCAAGCGCAGGCGAAGGTTTTGGATACCCTCCTGTAGAGGCGATGGCCGCTGGTTGCCCTGTTTTGGCATCAAATTTACCAGCTCACAATGAGATAATTCCCAAACATTGCCTACTTTCACCTACAGATATCAGAGCATGGACTGAGGCTATTGAGAAGATTCACACCGAATGGAGAAGAGCGGGAGGGGTTCCTAGACATCCTGATGAGGAATTAATGAATCATGTTGGTAGTTTACTCAGTCCAACAACCCACGGTTCCGCATTAGCTAGAGCCTATGATTTAGCAATCTCAAATCATCAAATCGAGACTAAATAATCTGATGTTTGACACTGAATGAAAAGAATACAATTCAATCAGTTAATTCCGCCCTTCTCATAGCGGCGAGTCCACTTGAGTCGGCGCGGATTGCGCTTAAGCTTCAGCATATTCTTGCGTGCCTTGCTGTCCTTAAACCAAAAGACAGTTCCATCACGCTTGATGAACATCATACCAGTACCTGGCTCGATTTCTTCATGAGTAAAGTTGCAAACTCTTCGCTCTGGCATTTCAAACACCTCATCGAGCGCTGAGTCGACGCGCCTCGCGGCCCGTATCTTTCAGCATTAGTACGTCTCCGACCCTTACTGGACCTACGACGTTTCGAGTAATTATGCGACCTATGTCGCGGGGGTTTGGTGCGTCGTTGACGCGAACCTTGACTTGAGTAGCTTCACCGGTCATTCCGGTTCGGCCAACAATTTCAACGACCTCTGCGGGCCATGCATCTACTTCTGCCATTTTACTTCCTCCGTATTCACTGATTCAGCCTATTCAAGCAGAGAGGGTCTCAAAGTGTCCCTTGACTTCGTTGAATCGGTCTGTGGTGTCCTTTGAGACGTCCATCACTGCGATAGCTGCAGTTCTAGTTCCAATAGGCATACCTGCTGCTTCTGCTAAGTAAGCTTGATCTTCAACGTAAATGAATGGAATTGATTTCTCCTTACAAATCATAGGTATGTGTGCTAGAAGTTCACCAGGGTTGACATTTTCTGCCATAATGACCATCTGAGCAGAACCTCGCTCAGCTGCCTTCGTAACTTCATTTGCTCCCTTCTTTAGGGAACCTCGTCCATCCTTTCCTAGGGCCTTTACCATTTCATAGACTTGCTCTTGAACGTCTTGCGGGGTTTCGTATGCTATGTGTACACTCATTGGAATCACTCCTCATGTGGGTAGTCCGGCGCACGGCGTGGCCGATATAAACGCAGCGGATTACCTAGGGTAGTGAATGCCCGTGGTCACTGTAACAATTTCCTAAGGCCGCGAGCGAGTGCAGGAGCTGAACTAACAACTGCTCGAGGGTTTGGTAATGAGTCAGAACTATGGACACCATCAACATGATTTGCGAGTCTAGAGATTGCTCCTGCAGTGAACAAACCATGTGTGCAAGCCGCATGGACAGCGGTAGCGCCCTGTCTTCGAAGAGCATCACTTGCCCGACAAATTGTACCTCCCGTACTAATCATGTCATCAACAATTGCCACAACTTTGCCATTGACATCCAAATCTTTTGGTTGATGTTCAATTGTATGAGCATCAATTCTAGTCTTCTCTAGATAGCTAAATTCACATCCCATCAGATTGGCCACTTCTGTCGCTCGTGCAATCGCACCCTTGTCGGGACTAAGAATAAAGTCAGGTGAGACATTTTCCGTTAATCTTTCAGCGATCTCTGACATTGCACTGACAAATTCCACCGGCACAGAGAGGTTCTCAAGTATTGCCGGGGCGTGAAGGTCGAGTATTGCAATGCCGTCACAGCAACGTGCCAGCATTTCTCCGATTACTCTAGCTGAAATTGCTTCTCCTGGTGAGAATCGCTTATCTTGTCGTGAATAACCATAGTATGGAATCGCTAGATAGATTCCTTTTCCTACGTCTGGCAAGCTCTGTGGTTCCTTTCCTTTGTAATTTGACAGATTACCTCTTCGAACGTCGCCAATTGCTTCAAGCAACAGAATCGTCTCCAAAATTCCTGAATCAGGGTAAGTGTTTGAGACAAAAACCACCGGCTCTGCGCGCACGGCCTCTATTGAGTCGTATGGAACACGAACATATCCCTCTCCATCTGGGAATCGACGGCTTTCCAGTGCAACGAATTTCATCTCTAGTAGTGGAGCCAAGGCCTCGCCAATCGCTCGGCCTGAAGAGCCACTCACAACGGGCATATGCAAGCGTGGCGAGCAGCGAGTCCTTGATGACTTCTCCGATTGCGAGGCTATTGCCTCAATAGGACTGGGTCACCTTCAAAATGGAGACGCTTCTCGCCGACTCTGCTCAAGGGCGTGTAGCTTAGTTTGGCTGGAGCACCCGGCTGATAACCGGGAGGTCACAGGTTCAAATCCTGTCATGCCCACCACTTTCTCTGCTAATTCGTCGATTTAGATGTATTTTT
Organism: Marine Group II euryarchaeote MED-G36; assembly: GCA_002457595.1. Taxonomy (GTDB): domain Archaea; phylum Thermoplasmatota; class Poseidoniia; order Poseidoniales; family Thalassarchaeaceae; genus MGIIb-O1. Next base: position 6,053 of record NTJR01000021.1, on the reverse strand, counting down.
CACAATTCTCTCAGTAATTTCTTGAACTGGATAAGAGAAAAGAACGATATGACTGGGTCAAGATGGCGTAATATGCAGAAACCTCAGAGCCTATCAGAGGCGGTCTTCGGGCCGATTACCTTTCCTTCATCCAGTCCCTTTGAGATTCATCATATCTTATGTAAATTAGATGAAGCTCCCGAACACCCAGTCTTTGGCTCTTTATTGATTCCAGAATTTCCTTCTGAAGAGCCGATGCCTTGTGTTATCGCTGTTCATGGGAGTCTAAATTGGGGCGGCCACCACCATGAGCACATTGTACGTTGGCTAGAAGCTGGTATGTGTGTGTTCAGAGTTCATTCATTTGATTCGAGAAAGGTCTATTCCGTGGTTGAAGATCAGATGCAAGTGACTTATGCAATGATGCTGGCAGATTGTTATCAAGCTCTGAGACTTCTATCTACTCATCCTTCAATTGATTCTGATCGGATTGCTCTGGCAGGATGGAGTTTGGGTGGTTCAGTAGCGCTATATGGTGCTTGGGAGCCTATTGCTGAGGCATTAGCGCCAGACGGTGAGCGGTTTGCAGCACATCTTTGTTTTTATCCAGCCGCACATTTACGAACAGAGGTTCAGAAATGGTCCGAAAAACCAGTACTTGTCTTACACGGAACTGAAGATGATTGGGTACCAATCAAATTGGTTGAGGAGTTAGTGAAGGATATTTCTCCTCATGGTGCTAACATCACTTTACATGCCTACGATGGTGCTCATCATTCGTTTGATTCAGTTGAGCCATTGAGTTTCCTTCCAACTGCAATAAGTATAGATGATCAAAGGACTGTGAAAATTGATTCTACAGGATTTATGTCTGGAGAAATTCAACCAGGTGTGGAAATGCCTCTTAATGAGCCTGAAGAAAGGCTTGCTGTATTCCAAGCCATAGCTAATTTGGGAGTCCACAGGGGAGTTGACTGGGGTGCTAGGAAGCACTCTCTAGATTTTGCGAGTAGATTTCTGAGAGAATCTCTTTCGTGATTTTTCACTCTTCTATCTCAATTCCATTCAGAGTAATATAACTTGGAAGTGTAACCAATCGTTTTGCAGTACATCGTAGAATCAATTCATCTAGGAATGCAGTAGTTCTGGCTAACTGCTTAACAGGAATTACAATTTGTTCTGGAAGTTGGTATTTTCTGCGTAGTATGGCGTGAGTATTGATGATGACACCTCTATATGTTCTCTTTACTTTCATGAATCCAACTACATTACCAAGGTCAATGCCGTCATTATCCATTACTGCACGATCTAGAAGTTCGTCTGGAGCCCAAAGTTGCTCATCGATGCGTATTGTGTTGCGCCATCTGCGCTGAAGCTCACGCATTGATTTGGAGAGTTTAACTCCACCATCGGGCCTGATACTATGTACAAGCTCTTTCGATAAGGGAGCCGCACCGGCAGGTTTTCTCATGAATTCTCCTGCTACATTGTCGACTACCTCTAGTCGCATTGATTTAACAAATTCATCTCGAGGATGGGATCTCTCACCGGTGATAATTCCCACAAGTGTATCTCCAACATACACCTCTCTCTGTAATAGTTCCTGAATTCGGTATTCTTCGCTCATTCTCGTTCCCTCAAGTGTTGGGTGTGTGCATCCCCTGTGCTGTTCCCTAGGCCTCCTTCTGCTGATTAGCACTTAATCTATCTGTTAATTAAGACTGATAATCCAATTAGAAAATTAGACTAATAATGAAATTTTCAATTGGAAAACTAAAGTCAATTTAATTTTTTGAGTGATTATCAGAACTTCCCTTTTGACATGAAAGAAGTCCAGATCGGAATCCGGATTACGGCATCCAGATGACGGAGAATGTTGATGTGCACTCTCTCGTTCGCGTTACGATGACTGCGTGTTTGGACCTCCTCAAGGATATCCGATCTCATTCTGGAACTCCACGAACTGTAGGCCTTCCTGATCATGTAATCATTGATTTTAGTGCCTCAGATCCAAGTCTAGTTCGAGCCATAGAAGAAGCTCATCAAGCACACCTCACATTGCGCGATGAAGTAGGCCCAGCCACTTTGATGTTGAATGAAGCTGAGCTTGTAGATGCACTTCAGGAAGATTTTGTTAATTTCTACAGGCCTGAGACTGTAAATCCATACATTCCCATTTCCGCTCGTGGTCCTTGGATTGTAACTGCTCACGGAAGTGTTTTGCATGATAACGGTGGATATGGAATGCTCGGAGCCGGTCATGGGCCGGACCAAATTATGGAAGCTATGTCGAAGAATTGGGTTATGGCAAATGTGATGACGCCTTCATTCAGTCAGAAACGCCTTGCTGATGCTCTACGTGTGGAAGTTGGCCATACTCGTGGAAGTTGCCCCTTCCATCGGTTCGTTTGCCTTAATAGCGGTTCTGAGTCAGTAACAATTGGAATGAGAATTGCTGATGTAAATGCCAATCAGATGACTGGTCCAGGTGGACGTCATGAAGGAAAACCAATCAAATTAGTCGCTTTGAAGCAGGCTTTTCATGGTCGGACACAACGTCCGGCTTCAATTTCCGATTCATGCCGGAACGCCTATGAAAAGAATTTGGCTACCTTTCGTGATCGCTCAAATGTCCTAATGGTTGAATCAAACAACATAGCGGATCTCCAGTCGACATTTGCTCGTGCTGAATCTGAGGGTTTCTTCATTGAACTCGTAGCGATGGAGCCAGTTCAGGGTGAAGGAAGTCCAGGTCAGTGTATTACAAGAGAATTCTATGATGAGGCTCGCCGCCTAACTAAAGAACACGGTTCGTTATTGCTTGTTGATTCAATTCAGGCGGGATTGCGAGGTCAAGGATGCCTTTCTGTTGTTGATTATTCAGGTTTCCAGGATGCTGAAGCTCCTGATCTAGAGACTTGGTCGAAGGCTTTGAATGCCGGTCAATATCCACTTTCAGTAATCGGGCTATCCGAACGAGCTGCTGGACTCTACGTAGTCGGAGTCTATGGTAACACAATGACAACTAATCCTCGTGCGCTAGAGACGGCAGTTTCAGTTCTCAAAAGAATTACTCCTGAGATGCGCAATAATATTCGTGACTCAGGAGTTGAACTTGTTTCGAAACTAACTCAATTACAGTCTGAATACCCAGATTGTATCACTTTGGTTCAGGGAACTGGTCTGCTGTTATGCGCAGAACTGGACCCAGAAAGATTTCCAGTAGTAGGATTCGGAGGAGTTGAAGAGTGGTGTCGTGAACAAGGCTTAGGGGTCATTCATGGTGGGAAAAATGCTCTAAGATTCACTCCACATTTCGGTTTGACAAGTGCTGAGATTAATCTTATCGTATCGATTGTCAATGATTGTCTAGATTACTTCATTGCAAAGGAGAAGTCAGCCTCAATTGGTGCTTCTGCTTAATAAAAAACGGAATCCGCACAACAGTCAGAACAATGGGGGAACCCCCTCACCGATTTATTGATGCCAAAGGCGGTCTACCTTATTGGAACTGCAGATCCAGTTTTCCATGCAATCACAGACCGGCTAGTTAGATCTGGGGCGAGGATAGTTTCTGAAGCAGAGTCAGCAGATGTTGTATTATCAATCGGCGAGATAGAAAAAACAGCTGATTTATCTGTAATTCCTAATAATATTGAAGAAAATGACTTTCTAGAGATTACAGATGACGGACCTAATATTATTGTTCGAATTCATGACTTGTTGGTCCCCGAGGGCGTAGTTGGATGGGGCGGTGATGTTCTCTATGAATGGGTTGATTGGGTCAAAGAAGGTGCTGATGGTATTGCACCATCTGACATAGAAGCTCGTCATTGGGTGCATATTCGAGATGCAGCAGATGCAGTTTCATTACTTGCTCTTGCAGATTCCGATGCCTTGTCTCAGGGTGTGATTGATTTGGCAGGTCGAAGGGCTTGGTCTACCGAAGCAGTCCTTCATGAAATGGAAATGTTATGGAATAGATACACAAACGCACTTGGATTGACACATTCTGTTGAATCTCTCTCAAATATTACAAGTCCAGTAGTTCACCAATTTTCTGGAATGATTGAACGTCCGGACTTAGCACCTCTTCATGAAACCCTGAAGTCTATTGGAATAGAAGAGGGATGGCGTCCACTAACAGCCATGAGAGTAAGTTTGATGGAACTCTTCGCCCACTCTGAAATCGAGTAGATGGAATAGGCGAAGAGCCTATGTGAATCGGTATTATTATCGATAAAACGCTTAATTTCGGTCATCTTGGACTTTCTTTCGAACGTCCTGAGCTGATGCTTTGATGCTCTGCATAGCCTTGCGAACTCGAGTTCCAGCTGCATTTACACCCTTGTCGTGCTTAGCAGCATCCTTCATTGCATCAGTCAGTGTATCAATCATCCCTTGTAACATAGTCTCTACGGACATAAGACATCTCCGAACAACGACGACACTTAAGCAATGCCCCGTCATAAGGTGAACTCAGTACAACGAATTATGATTTTCTAATCGCGGAATAAGTCCGCTCCAAGAATCGGTAGGAGAACTGAAGCATCTCCTTCTACGACTACTTGGGGAGCTTCAGGGCGAATTTTGCCCCAAGAAATCGCTTCTTTGAGTCTCGCCCCTGAAAGTGAACCATCATATTCAGGTGCAGTAGTTATCCCAACAGCGGAGTCAAGACCATCTCGAAATTGATTCCACCAAATAACATGGTGTTTGGAAATACCTCCACCTACCATCAATGCGTGTGACTCCTCCGCGGTCCAAGTTAGATCTGAAAGAATTTGTTCATCAGCAAGGAAGTCAACCATGAAGTTAGGATTCTTTTGTCGATGCATGAATAGTTGAGCCCCGATTGATCCATCGGATAGTCCTGGGATTACCATAGGAATACGATGCTTTGCTACCCAATATAGTAGAGATGTTTCATCCTCAATACGATCACCCATTGCCCAACAAAGTTCTACTGAACCAAAACCAAGCCAAGGGTTGTCAGGACGTTCAACAGTCCTCTCATCTTCGATTTCAACTAACCATGGTAAAACTACTCGTTCAAGGATTTCACCGTAGCACTCATTTGGGACTATTACATTTCCAAGTCTGTTTAATCCTTCTTCACCTAGTGCTATATCATCTAAATTGAAATCGCCGTGGAAGTAATCTTGGTAAGTCCGTGCAATATCATGATCTAGGGTTCCACACGTGGTGATGATGACATTGAAGGCCTTACTTTTGACCGCCTCAAGAAAGAAGCCCCGAGTTCCTGTTGCACAAAGACAGGCAGGGAATGACAACCAATTCAACACATCTTCATCATTACATTTGCTAATGCTATTTCGCAAAACATCGCGCGCGTGCGCGAGTTTAGTTGCTGTAAATCCACCAGCCTTCGCCATTTGGTCGATGAGAGAACGAACATCACTGGCTTTTGAGAAGTCATAGTCCTCGACGGGAGCTGTGAAGTCGTCGCGCGAGTACGTTGTCACAAGTTGGTCGGCTCGCTCTTTCGTATTCAATCCGCCGAAGTCTAAGGATAACTCATTCAGCGGTGTCGAGTTGGTATATTCTATCGCGCAAAGCCGCAGCACGTTCGAAATCAAGCCGCGCCGCTGCTTGCTTCATTTCCTTCTCTAATCGAGAAATTAGTTTCGCTCTTTCATTATCATCTCCTCGGCTTTCTTCCTCCGCTCCATCTACAGCCTCAAAGGCTGCTGCCACCCATTCTGGTTGACTGATATTATCTAGAACTGAATCTGTAGAATTCCATGAGCCAGCACCTAGTCCGAATTTTCGCACTATTCTTTCAATCCCCTTCTTACCCGGTTTCTTACCGACTAATCTTCGGCCCCCAGTCTTACCTTTACCAGCGGCACCCGCTAGTAGGTCATCAACATCTGAACCCATGACTGGTAGTGCCTTCTGGATTGTTTTTGGTTCAATTCCATGCTCTACATTGAAGGCTTCTTGCCTTATTCTACGAGCATTTGTTTGTTTGATTGAAGCTTCCATTGCTGAAGAAACTGAGTCAGCATAGAGAATCACTTGACCGTTGACATTTCGAGATGCTCGACCAA
>NTJR01000020.1 GCA_002457595.1 Marine Group II euryarchaeote MED-G36 | reverse complement strand
ATCAGGCCAATCTCGATTAACGGAGTTGGGAATTTCTTTTGCTGATTCAAATGAAGGAATTTCAATCACATCAGTTCCAGAGGTTCTAGTTGGAAGTGATGGTCTTGAGAATTTCATTCATGACATTCTGATTGAGATTTCTAGCACTCCTGATGGTGCAAATGATTTGGATACGGTGACTCATTTGCGAGATCACGTAGCCTTCATGCGTTCATGTAGGGGCTCAGTGAAGGCGAATCAGCGGCTGAACCTAGCAGAGATGAGGAGGCTGCTTGCTGATATGAGAACAGTTCCAAATCCTTGGGCTTGTGTTCACGGTCGGCCTACAGTACTCCGATTGACCCTGAATCATCTTGATCGCCACTTCGGCCGTCACGGCTGAGATAGTGAGATTAACTGTTCTACAAAACCAGGGTGAGTTACTTCACATATTTCTGGGTTCAAAATATCCCCCCCCACTTTGGATGCTAGTATAATTGCGACCATTGCGAGCCTGTGATCCATGTGTGTTTCGACAACTGAATCCGGCCTCGTTGGCCGTTGTCCTCCTAGAATTTTCAATCCATCTTCTGTTTCTTCCGACACCATACCAAAAGAACTCAGTAATTCTACAGTTCTTGAAATTCGATTTGATTCTTTACCCCTCGCATGTGGAATTCCTGTAATTTCGCCTCCGTTTGTTAGAGCCATCCAGACCGCTGCTGGCGTGACCAAATCACTAGCATCCCGCAAGTCGACTTGACCTCCATTTGCTCGATCAATTTCATCAATAGCTATCAAAACCAGTGGGTCATAAGTGGGCAGAGATGTTCTTAATGCAAGATCTTCGTAAAGAAGTTCAAGAATTATTGCCATAGGGAAAAGGCTCAACTCAGGTGGTATATTGACAATATTTGGAGTTTGAACTTCCCATGAATTTAGTGAAAGAGGATTGCTAATAATATTGGGTGAGCCACATATTGATGTGATGTCAAATGTCAACTGACTATATCCTCTACTAACCGGTTGCCCTTGTAAATTCAAAATCACAGATTCACTAAAACTAGGAGATGATAGTGCAAGTGCAGTTAGTGGTTGGCTAGATGAACCCAAGTCAAGAGATGTTTCTCCTCCCTTAATGGGCCCTTTCACAGTGTAGGGAACTCTATCCGAGGATATCTCACATCCTAATTCTCTCAGGGTATTATTCAGGGATTCGCTACTTCTACTCCTCAATGATTCATCTCCATCAATCTTTACTTCCCCTCCGATTGTAGCAGATAAGGCGGTCAATATACGGGCCGCAGTGCCTGAATTACCACAATTCAGTGCTACATCTGGTGATTTCAGTCCATTTTCCGGAGGACAAACAACCCAAATCTCACCTCGAACCACTTCTACTCCCATTTTTTCTAGACATCCAACCATTGATTCAACATCCTTCCCTGGTTCCCCTTCAAATTGGAGACCACATTCAGAATTCCCCTGAGAAGCTAGAGTCAGCCATCTAATCATGTGACTCTTCGAAGGGGGAAGTAACCATTCATGCTGCCCCGCCAGAGACATCGGTTCAAGGCTAAGCACGATGGTGACAGGCGGTGATTTGAATTGAATCCTCGTACGAACTATTCAGAGCGAATCCAGTCTCCAAAATCACTTTGACCGTCCCACTTATCGGCCTTGTCATCGATAACACTCATTTCCATCGTTTCTTCTAGAGTCCCATTTAATTCAATCAGATTTTCTCTCTCTAACATCCTTGGACTCAAGCCAGGCATTAGTATTGAGATGGCTCGTGGAACACGACCAGGGTAAACCTCGTTTACATGTCTGACAATGTTAGTTGTACAAGTGTTTGTGATGGTGTTGTACCATTCTGGTGCAGTTACTAGATTGTTGGTTCTGTGTAGATATGATTCAAGCATTCGACGCTCATTCCCTTTGCCCAAAACCACTGCCTTGAACAAGTGTGTCACAGAGTCCTTTCGACAACGAGTTCTAACTCCAATAACGTCTCTCTCTGTTGCCCAGACGTAGATTAGTTCGTACTCGCGGAACAGCCCTCGAATTGGATTGTAACGCTCTCCCTTCTCCCTACGAACTTCTATTGAACAAGCTAGATATCTTCCATCATTGAATTCGAACGAAAGAATCGTGTGAGCCATCTGATGACGCTTTGGATCAAAGTATTCGAGTGTGAGCCAAATTGCTTTGACTTCTCTGAGATCATATTCTTGATTAATCCATTTCTCATCACATTCTTTCGTAGTTTTCCAATTGAAATCCCGTACATTTTGGATTTTCACTATTTCATCTTCAAATTTGACTGTTGCATTTCGTGAATTGTCATTCACCCAAGAGCGGTCATTGGATGGTCTGAGTCTGTGTACACGAATCCATAAGGCTACAAGAAATAGGAATAAGACTAGGGCCAAAAACACCAGACTCATGGTCACCCACCCGATTACATCCACGGTCCTTGAGAACGTGTTCTCCGAATGAATGCTGCTCAAGATTAGGTGGCGCGGCAGGGGAGATTTGAACTCCCGAGGTGAAACACCACTGGATTAGCAATCCAGCGCAATGGCCAGGCTATGCGACTGCCGCAGTGATTCGGCGACCTGAGATTCCCGCTTAAGCCGAGCGGTTCACTTCACTCTTCTTCAGCAGATGATTCAATGTCCATTTCTACAGCGTCATCATCGATTAACTCTGATGGGAGGCGGGCAACAAAGATGATTTCATCCACATACTTTTTCTTATCTGAATCTCTTAGTTCCATTATTCGAGTTCCTTTGGTGACTTTTCCAAGTGTTTCCTTGGTCTGACTTGCAGGCATTCGAATCATCATTCCACTTTTTGCTAGCATGAATAATTGGTCCTCAAGATCAGGTATTTGTCGCACACTAACTATGCTATCATTTTCAGATAATCCCATAGTTCGTACACCCTTAGTTCCACGATTGGTTTTTCTGTATCCATCACGTACAATAATTACTTCACCGCTTTCATCTAGGATATCTGCACCATTCTCATCAAGAGCAGGAATCATATTTCCTGAGCCTAGGCGACTGCGCTTGGCCATGCCAAACTTAGAAATTGTCAGAACACTAGTTTCGAAATCATCAGTGACAATCATTCCAATTACAGAATCCGTTTTACCCAATTTCATTCCACTAACTCCTTGACTAACACGACCTTGAACTCGTACGGTGTGAGTTGTTTGAGTTTCACCAGAATTTGGGTCGACTCGAGTTTTGACTTCCGAGGGGAGGAATCTGCATGCATATCCTCCTGATGATACTAAGACCACATGATCGGAATCAGTAGCCGGTCTTACCTGAACTAATGTATCATCATCACTAGCGAATTTTAGTGCATATTTGCCATTACGATTTATTCGGACATATTCAGAAAGATTACTTCTCTTGATTCGTCCCTGACTAGTGGCAAAGATTAGGAAATGACCTTCTGGACTATCAATTAATTCACGATCTATTGGTAGAATCGAGACAACATTTTCATCATCTCTTATTCCATTCAACAGATTTCTGATATGAGTTCCTCTGCCATATCTGCTGGCTATGGGTGTCTCCCACGCCCGCAATCCGTAAACACGGCCCGCATCGGTGAAGATTAGTAACCTATCCTTCGAGAAGCATGTCACTATTGCAGAAGGTGCATCTTCATCTTTGGTAGCTACACCCTTCAGACCCTTACCTCCACGGTTCTGTAGTCTGAATAATTCGACAGGCATATGTCTGATGTAGTTGTCTTCAGAAAGTGAGATTACGATGGCTTTCTCCTCGATTAAATCTTCTCTATCCATTGAAAGTGGCATAGGATCAATAACAGAACGTCGTTCATCTCCATGTTTTACTACCATTTCATCAAGTTCTTGAATCAATATGTTAAGACGCCTTCCTCTTGAAGCAATGATGTCTTGAAGATCCGCGATTTTAATCTTCAATTCATTATATTCATTATTCACCTTTTCCACATCGAGCCTACTAAGCTGGTATAATCGGCGCTCAGCGATAGCTTTAGCTTGTGGTTCAGTAAAGTCAAAAGATGCAATTCCCTTCATGTTCTCTTTACCTTGCAATACTGCTTCAAATTGCTCTCTACTAGAGCTTGCTCTACCTACTTTTATCACTTCATCAATTCGCTCTTGTGCTTTTACAAGACCTTCAAGAATATGGGCCCTAGCCTCTGCTTTCTCAAGTTCAAACGTGGCTCTCCTTTCAACAATAGATTCTCTATGCTCAACATATGTGTGCAAGATAACAGGCAGGGTAAGGAGTACTGGTCTACCGTCTAAAATACCCATCATATTGGCCGAATAAGATTCCTGTAATCTGCTTGATTTGAATAGTTGATTAAGAACTGCATGTGGATCGGCATTATTCTTTACCTCTATTACAACACGAATGCCTTCTTTTGAAGACTCATCACGAATATCTCTAATTCCAATAACAGAACCTTTTGAAACTAAGTCGGCAATATGTACGAGCATATCTGATTTTTTAACTTGGTACGGGATTTCATGTATGATGATTTTCTTTCCGCTGGAGTCATCATGAACATCGCATTTCGATCGAACATGAAATCTTCCTTTACCCGTGGTATACATGTCGTAAATTCCATCCACACCGTGAATAGTTGCTCCAGTAGGGAAATCAGGGCCTTTTACATGTTCCATATATTCATCTACAGGTATTTGAGGCATTTTTTCATTAGTTACTCCTTCTTCTATAATCGCACTAACGTGTAACCGAATTGCACCTGCAACTTCTGTAAGGTTGTGTGGAGGGATTCTAGTTGCCATTCCGACTGCAATACCGTCACTTCCATTCAATAGTAAATTTGGCAATCTTGCAGGTAGGACAGTTGGCTCCGATTCGGAATCATCAAAATTAGGCTGAAAATCGACAGTTTTCTTTTCAATATCCTCAAGCATATGTTTTGAGATTTTGTCTAACCTACTTTCAGTATATCGCATTGCAGCAGGAGGGTCTCCATCAATTGAACCAAAATTCCCCTGTCCGTCAACAAGAGGATATCGCAATGAAAATTCTTGGGCCATTCTAACCATGGTGTCATAGATTGATTGATCACCATGAGGGTGATATTTCCCCATTACTTCACCAACTGAACGTGCAGATTTACTGTATTTCTTTTCAGAAGTATGTCCCCCTTCATGCATACCATACAGTACACGGCGGTGAACCGGTTTTAGGCCATCTCTAACATCAGGTAAAGCCCTTCCAATAATTACGGACATTGCGTAATTAATGTATGAAGTTTTCATTTCTTTATTCAAAGTATGATTTAGTATGTTCTCATTGTTAGTGGCTAAATCTTCATTTGTATCGTCTTCAGATGTCAAGATTTGTCACCTCCTTAGCATATTTTTCGATAAATGCCCTGCGATCAGGGACATCTTCTCCCATTAATATCTCAAATAGTCTGTCAGTTTTCTCTGCATCATCGACTGTTACTTTTAGCATAGTTCTAGTCATGGGATTCATCGTAGTGTCCCATAGTTGATCGGGATTCATTTCCCCCAGACCTTTGTATCTCTGTACGCCAATTTTGGCGTTAGGATTATCTCCTTGCAATTCCAACATCACTCTATCTCTTTCTTCATCTGAGAATACATACTTACTTACTCTTCCTTTGGTCAATTGATACAGAGGCGGCTGAGCGATGTATACGTGCCCATCTTCTATCGCTGGCCTCATGAATCTCCAAAGGAATGTCAACATCAGTGTTCTGATATGAGCGCCATCAATATCTGCGTCGCACATGATAATTATCTTCGAATATCGTAGTTTGCTAGAATCAAATGATCCTTCTTCTTCGCTATTATTACCAACTCCTGCGCCGAGAGCACGAATCATGGTTTGAATTTCTTGATTCTGAAACACCTTCGCAGCATTGTGTTTTTGCCTTTCTACATTGAGGATTTTCCCGCGCAGAGGGAGGATTGCTTGTATACGTCGATCTCTCCCAGTCTTGGCAGATCCACCTGCAGAATCACCCTCTACAAGGTATACTTCGCATTCACTAGGGTCACGCGATTGACAGTCGGCAAGCTTCCCTGGAAGCCCCCCTCCTTCCAAAACACCCTTTCTTCTAGTTAAGTCTCGGGCCTTTCTGGCAGCCTCTCTTGCTTTAGATGCAAGAAGTGCCTTCTCGACAATCTGCCTTGCAACAGATGGATTTTCTTCAAAAAATTCTCCTAATTTTTCGTAAACAATAGTCTGCACTATCCCAGTCACTTCACTACTAACGAGTTTATCTTTAGTTTGTGAGGAGAATGAGGGGTCTGGATGCTTGACACTGACTACAGCAGCAAGCCCTTCTCGTACATCATCACCCGATAGGGCATCTCCTTTCAGTAATTTTTTCTTCTTTGCGTAAGTATTGACTGAACTGGTCAGTGCTGTACGTAATCCGGACATGTGTGTCCCCCCATCTTTGTTTCGAATGATGTTAGTGTAACAACGGATTGACTCACTAAATGCGTCAGACCACTGCAAAGCAAGTTCAACCTCAACAGTACCTTTCTCAATTTCTTTTTCACCAATAATATTGATGACATCTGCATGCAAAACTACTCTTCTTTCATTGAGTTGGCTAACATACTCTGCAAGTCCTCCTTCATACAGGTGTTCCGATGTATGAGGTTCTTCTCCCCGCTCGTCTGAAATAGTAATCTTCAACCCAGCATTGAGAAAAGCAGTTTCACTCACTCTTGTATCAACTTCTTCAAAGTCAAACTCTAAGATTTCAGTGAAGATTGTCAAATCTGGTTTGAATGCAATTTTTGTGCCTGTATCTGTGCATTTCCCAATCTCTTTTAGTGCCTCAACAGGAATTCCGGCTTCATATCTCTGGAAATACACTATTCCGCCTCTATGGATCGTCATTTCCATCCATTCCGACACAGCATTAACTGCAGAAACTCCAACTCCATGCAGTCCGCCAGAAACTTTGTATGAAGTATTGTCAAATTTACCGCCGGCGTGCAATTTAGTCATGATGACTTCGGCTGCTGATATACCATATTCTTCATGGATACCAACAGGAATTCCTCGTCCATAATCTCTGACTGTAAGTGAATTATCGGAATTTAGCACGATGTCAATCGAGTCGGTATGGCCTGCTAAGTGCTCGTCTACGGAGTTATCTACTACTTCCCAAATGCAGTGATGCAAGGCCGAACCATCATGTGGGTCTCCAAGGTACATACCCGGTCTTTTTCGAACTGCTTCTAGCCCTTCTAAGACTTGGATACTGTCTGCTCCATATTCATCTGACATAGTTTTCATCTCAATTTCTCTGAGGGTTCCGTAGGAACCCTCAGGGATGTACCCTTATTGGTGCTCATAGGGGGTTAATCAATACTCCTGAGAGAGAGTCTGATAAATACTGAATTTGTTCTATTTTGATGCAATCCATCTCTCCAGAAGTAGGGTTTTCCGACACAATATGATTAAACAGAATCTGATGGTCGCGCGGCTGAATGATTAGACCGACCATCTGCGTGACGCTGTCCGGTTGTTCGGTTGAGGAGATGCTTGCCGATGCGGCTCGAGCCACTGCTGTGGGTGCTGATTTGTGCGAAGTTCGCTTAGATAAATTATGGGTTGTTGAAAAGAAACCAGATCCTGTAATCTCTGAAAATGAGGGGTCTGGAAAAAGAGCTAGGAGGCCTACTTTTATTCCTTCTGAGTTCTTACCTCAATCTTTTGAATCTGTTGATTTAATCAATGCTCTAAGTGCCTTCAAAGGAGGAATTGATCTTCCTGTTGTGATGACTTGCCGACCTACTCGGCAAGGTGGTTTCTTTCCGGGCTCAGAAGAACAGAGGATTTTAGTTTTACAAGCTGCAATAGAGAGTGGAGTTAGTTGGGTCGACTTGGAAGTTGATATCGATAAAAAAACTCGGGCAGGGTTGATTTCTCTCACTAATGGTAAAACAAAAATCATCTCGTCTGCTCATATAGATCGTGAGCCAGAAAGTGCTAATGATATCGTTCAAGAAATTGAGGATATGGAAGGTTCTGGCGAAATAATCAAATTGTGTTACGCAACTTCTGGTAGAAACTCAGCATTGAAATTGTTCGAGGCGGCTTGGAATCTTAGAGAATCAGATATTAACACTGCAATTATGGGTATTGGTTCAGGTGGGGATTGGAATCGTATACATGCACCATTATTGAGCCAAAATCTAGTCTATTCTACAATGGAATCGGGATCTCATCTTTCATCTCAAGGGAGAATAAACGCCTCAGATTTGTTAATCGCTTGGGATATGTTAGAATATTGCTGATTTTCAGTCAATATTCTCTTTATTTTCAGGTGCGGTTTCAAGAAGCGGAACCATTTGAACTTCTTCTTCCTCGATTGTTTTTCCATGCGAATGATATTTACTATGAAACATCAAAGGAATCACTATACAAGAAATTGGTAGTATCCCTACAATCAAGTAAGCTGTAAATTTAGGAAGAGTCAATCTCTCCTCGACATCTACCCAAACTTGGACAATCATATCTCCATCAACTCCATCTGCATCAGCATGCCGGCTATTGTTCCAGTTATCAAATACCAAGAAGTAAGAAGCATCATCTTGTTCTCCAAACCAAGAAATCCACCCATAATTGTCATTATCTAGAGCAGTTGAGAAAGAAACACTTTGTTTATTTTCGTAAGCATGTGTGTCTCTAAATGGCAGGAATACTGCCATGTCTCTCCACTCTACAGGAACCCAGTTCAAATCTTCACTGGTAATCCCCCAACCGTCTTTATACTGCCAATATTCACTCCTATACTGCGCCCAATTAGATGAACTGAGTAGATATACGTCCCCCTTTGAAGACATATTTGGAGTATTTTGAATACTAGGATGGAACTCAATGCAGAAAGTGTAAGAATATCCAGTCACTAATTCTATTTCTATCGCGGATCCATCATCTCTTGGTATTTCTACATCTGCGTAAAAATCGGTAGTTAATGAGTCAAGCTCAGTATCCTGATCATCATCCCGATTCTGTTCAAAAAACCAGAACCCGTCGTCATCAAGATTTTTCTTGTGAGCCTGTCTTTCCCAGTCTACTCCTGAGTTCAAGTCGACATTACAGTCGTTAGATGATGCGACAACTGGAGTTGCACTGGCAATCATAATTGCAATTAGAGGGGCAATTAATCCGATACTGAATCCGCTTGCAGCGAGCCGATTCAAAGTTAATTGCACGTCATCTCCTCCGAGTTCTAACCGGTCTGACATAACCAGAGTCTTTACTTCTTCTCTCTTCTGCAGATAGATACTTTGGCTGAGGTGGTGGTGAATGCTGATCCATTCCTGGCAAACCACCTTCCACTTCTACTTCCTGAACCTCATATGTCTCAAGCATTTCCTTTGCACTTAATTCCTCTTCGTCTTTCTGGCGCATTATTAACCATCCAAGAAGTAAAACTAATCCAACAAGAGCCAGTAAGCCCCCACTGTCTCTATTTGGAATTAAATCTTGCCAAGTTAAATCTCTGAGAGATTTGGGACTATTGTCTTCATTATTTGATAGAATAATTATTGGGAAATCTTTTGTTGAGCAAACTCCAACACCATCACAGACTTGCATTACAATTCTAATTTCACCAGTTTCCTGCCAAGTAATATTACCCCAAAGGAAATCGTTTCTATAATCTCCATCTTGGTCTGAGTCTATCATTGAGTTTAGATCCCAATTTACCTGGAGATCTGAAGTCAGAGACAAATCCTTATCGTTGTTTGAGATGCCGTCTCCATCTCGGTCATCCATATCATCTAAATCAAGCCAGGCATCAAGGCCATCTTCTAAATCAATGTCAATTGCACTATAGTTGAGTTGAATCAAATCTCCTTTGCTTACATAAGGCAAATCAATTGGATTTTCTGTAAGTATCATAGGGGCATATGATACACGGACAAGGGTTGTTGTTGTGTTTGTATCTCCTCCTTCAAAGCCATCGATAACAGTTAGTGTAACAACATAATCACCAGGTCTTTCCCATTGGTGCCATACCACAGGTCCTTCGATTTGAGGCGTGGCATCTCCAAAGTCCCAAATCCAGCGAGTAATCCCATTCCAATCTGAATCATTAGTTTCAGTTGAAGTTCTACCTGTAAAAATAGGATCTGTATCGTAACTCGCAGTTCCATCAAAATTCAAGGGGCAGTTTGGTGCGATGAAAGCTCCTCCTTCTGATGTGAAAGGAGTCCACCAAGTGATGTTTGTTCCTTCATCGGGAATTTCACTCATAACAGTTCCATTTAGACTTGGTTGCTTGAATATGATAATTGGAACGGGCAATGGGTTTTCTATTCTGAACTGGAATGATTTTGTTGCGGATTCAGCTCCCCTTTCATCAATCACCGTAAGTGAAACCGTGTATAATCCCGGTTCATCAAATGTGTGATGCAATCCAGTAACATTCTCTATTTCTTCATCTATACTCGTAATATTCCAACGTGTTGAAAGTAGAGATGTATCACCATCTGGATCGAAAGATAGGCTGCTGTCAAAGAAGAAGTCAGTTTCTACAGTGCCATCCGCTGGCCTAGCAAAAATAGCTACAGGTCGTTGATTCAGCACTGTAACTGAGATTATAGCTAAGGACATATTTCCATCATCATCAGTCACTTCTATTGTGATATTTTTCAAACCAGGTGTTTTCCATCCAACTGATGGATTTTGAGAATTTGATTCAATTATCAAGAAGTCGGAAGTAAGATTCATTTTAGTTCCAGCAGCATTAACTCCTTCCTCAAATGTCCATTTGTAATTAATTATGTGGCCATCATCGTCAGTGAAAACATCAGGAAGAGAGAGGGGAGTTAGAGTGAATGTTTGGAGTTCTCCATCGAATATTTGTCTTGGGACTCGGTTGAGGATACGAACATAAATCTGATTTTCTACCACATGAGTTCCATCACTGACTGTAAGAGTAACAGTATGTACAATACCTGTTGCACTTCCATCAACATAAGAATGGCTTGCTTCTACAAGACCCAAACCACCTTCTGCACTTCCATCACCCCAATTCCAAGTAAAATTCAACTGGTCATGGGGCACGTTATCGATGGTATTTTCTGCAGAAAATAGCACTCTCTGATTAGTTAGAAGAACCAATTCATCT
This sequence comes from Marine Group II euryarchaeote MED-G36, assembly GCA_002457595.1. GTDB lineage: Archaea > Thermoplasmatota > Poseidoniia > Poseidoniales > Thalassarchaeaceae > MGIIb-O1. The sequence goes on along the minus strand of NTJR01000020.1, from coordinate 7,655 downwards.
GAAATTGTAGAGCCTTCAACACTAATCTCAGTAACTGGCTCACTGGTATCATTAACTTCAATTTCCCAGAATTGAGGTTCTGAGTAAAAACCACCTTGGTCTAGAACTAATAGGCTGATGTTGTAAATTCCTTGTTGTGAAAATGAATGAATTGGATTCTTCAGTCCTGATACAATATCTTCACCAATACTCCAGTGATAAGATACAGGAGTTTCATTATGACTGAAGCTACCATTTTCTTGACTGAAACCCCAAGTGTCATATCCTGCACCAAAGAAATTAACAGAGAGCCATGTCTGAGTGGTTGGTGTTGAAATTGAACCTGTTGATTTGGGTTCTAAGTTCGCTAATTGAATTGGAAGAGTAAAGGCTGAATCAGTTACTTCTCCAGTTGCATCTCTAATTCTCACTCCAAATGTCCAATCACCACTCTGATGTGGAGTAAACCAAATCTGATTTACAGTAGCAATACTACCTCCGGTAGGGGTGTTGAAGTTAATGGAGTCCTTTAGAGTGTTGTTAAGGAATGCCTCAAATGTTAATTCAACGATTTCAAAATATGCATTTGATATGACCTCAGTTTCTATAATTATACTATCATCTAAGCTGTTTCCATCTCTGTCAAATAATACAGTAGAAATTATATCGACCTCAGAAGGATCAGTGATTAATTCAGCAAGAACTGTAATGTCTGTTGTTGGATAAGTTCCACAATCCGCGTAATTACAATCATCTATTGCAGATTCATACCAAACAAAAACCCAAACATCGCTTGTTGTGTTACCGAAGCCATATACTAGACTAGTACCCACTCCTGTTGCTGAATCGATTCTTAAAGGCGACATAGACCATGCCCCTGTTGCTGAATCCTTAGCTAAGACTGTTCCAGAAATTCCAAATTGTGTTGATTGCACCATTAGATTTAGAGGAGCGCCTGAGCCACTTGCAAAGTTGTAGGACCGCATCCCCCATCCTTCTAATTCATATGTAGGGCTAGTCCATGTGTTGTGCCACTGATCATTATAGCCGCTAAGTTGTGCTCGACAAATTAGTCCTGAAACACATGCTCCTGACATGTCAATGTTATCAAAACCAAAGGCACCTTGGGAACTATCTAGTGTGACTGCAGCAGTAAAATTTGCAAATATATCTGACATTGTAGTACCAATCATAGTAGATCCCGGTTCTGGATTCCGTGCTAGGTTTTCAATGCCTGAACTACCAGTAGATACATCTGCTACCAAACGAGAAATCGCATTACCCCCTCCTAATTTATCTGCTAGATACATCAAGAACATGAATCCCCCACCATAGTCTGCAATCCGTTGATTCCACCATCTTACCCCCATCTCTGTGTTCTGTGACCATTCATTGGCATGACCTGCTAAAGTGTCAGTTACTCCAAAGCATAAGTAGGCGGCCATATCTGCTGCACCCTCATCAATCCAAAGATATTCGAAAGGATCTCGAGCATTGTGTAGAAGATGCTCAAACTCATGAGCAAGTATTGTATTTCTCCAACTAAGATCGGAAGCATCTATGAATAGAATTTCACGTTGACTAGCCACATTGGGGTCGAAATATCCACCTATCCCTCCTGCATTATCAATATTAAAAATCAGTATTTCAATTTGACAATTATTATCCACATCGGGAGCTGTGCCGAAGTAGTTCGAGTTGGTGGGGTAAATCGTAGTCTCCCATGTTAGAGTAATATCGTTGAGAGTCGTAGATGAAATAATCGTTCCGTCTTCAACAAAAATGGCTGAATTAGCCGAAATTTTTTGTACGGTAGCTGTAACGACTCCGTTAGATGTGCTAAATGTATCAATATCCCCAACAGACCACTGATCACTGCAGTTTCTTACATTCCCTCTTGAACTTTGAAATTCCTCTGAGAATGGGAAAAATGCATTTGGACTTCCATTTTCTACCCATTGCTGTTTTAGATATCCGAAAGCAGAATATATTGGATTTTCTCCATCGTTGTAGATGTATTCATGCCCCTCTTTCTCGGGGTTAAAGTTGGAAAGGTCTCCCGTAAAGGTTGGATCCTCATCAATAGTCTCATCGTTATCTGCGGAAACCATCGGTGTCAATGATGCTCCAATCATCAACATGACCAACAACAACGAAGTTGTTGATGAGGTGGTGCGCATGAATAAGGCCATGATGAGTCACTCCATGAAGAAGACAGGTTCAAGCCCTACTTCAACTCCCTTTAACTTCGATGGAGCACTGTTCGGACACGGTCGGCCCAAAGGGCCGAAACATAATGTGCTGTAGAAGTTCATCAAAGATATCACAAATAATCCTAGTTTCGATATTTATCTCGTCTGTTTTCTCTCCTATTTTCAGTGCCCAAGATGAATCTGATAATTTTTCAGAAGTGAAAGAAGTTTCATTTGACATTATATCGATTATTCCTCATGATACGAATGCGTTCACACAGGGTTTAGAAATCTATGATGGTAAATTCTATGAGAGTACAGGACTATATGGCGAATCTAGTGTTAGAATAGTCAATATGAGTACTGGTGAGGTAGAGTTGCAGTGGAACCTTTCTGAAGAGCACTTTGGAGAAGGTTTGACAATTCACTGTTATCAAAAAAATGAATCTAATTTCAATGCCAGCAAATCAACTTGTGAAATATACCAACTTACATGGAAAGAACAGATTGGATTTATTTATAATTTGAGCACATTGGAGCCGTTGAAGGACTTTACTTATGCTGGAGAAGGATGGGGATTATGTAGTTCAAAAAGTTCGAATATGGCTGGTTCTAATCAAGGATTTTGGATCTCAGATGGTTCTACTTATCTCCAATATTTTGACACCTCTAATTTTTCCAATTCGTCTCAAATTCTTGAAATTATAGCCTTTGGTAGTCCCATAGACAAATGGAATGAATTGGAATGCTTAGATGGCCCTTATGTTCTTGCTAACAGATGGTATGATGATTCATTATACCATATCAATACAAATTCAGGAAATGTTTGTCAAAAGGTGGATTTTAGTGAACTAAGAACTGAATTTGAACTAGAAAGTTCAGGAGTTCTTAATGGAATTGCGCTGTCTCCTAGAAATGACAATATCATTCCTGAGAATCAGTCACAGACATACTGGATAACTGGAAAGAATTGGTCAAATTATTATGAGGTTAGTATTGATTTTGAAAACTTAGATGAAAATTGTCAGATAATTCTTGAGGTTGATTCCCAAAATCAATCATTTTTCAATTCAAAAATAGGTTATTTCTCTATTCTCTTCCTTTTATTATTGGTTTTTGTTTCGACATCGAAGAAGCGTCAAACTCAGAAGCCTCCTCGTTTAGGGAACGATGAGGAGTAGGGAGCGGAGAGTATGTCTGGAGATGATGAATCCCGTCGAACTCGTTTCGAATGGTGGCTTGAAGACCTTTCCGTAGATCCAGCAACTCGAGTTGCTGGAGCTATACTTATCATTCTAGGAAGTTTCCTTGGAGTAATTACTGGAAGTCTACATATTACAGCAGATATCGGTGATGTGTTAAGCGATCAGACAGACTCTTCCGACGGTTTGGTCATTGTAGATGGTGGTGTATTTTCTGCAATTGTCGACAATAGTTCTGGTGGTGACGCGATAGAAGGAGTGACTGTGATATTGGAGAATGAAAATGGCGAACAGATAGGTTTCTCTGTTACTGATTCAGGAGGTCGTTTTGCAATTACCGAAGTTGCTCGGGAATCTTCAGTAGTTATTGTTGAACAATCAGGCTATATCACTGAAAGAGTGCTCATTATTCCCGGCGATCATGCTCAGATTATTATCACTCTGACTGAAGGAGAAGGTGTTAATGAGGTGGATATGCGTGGAGAAAGCCATCTAAAGGATTCAGTACTTATTACGACAATAATTGGATCATTGACACTTCTAGCCGGACTTGCAGGTCTCTTTGGAGGAGTAGAGGCCTACAATGGAAAGAGCCATTTTCGAACTCAATTCCTAGCATACCTTGGATTATGGAGCCAAGGGCTGATGTTCATCGGTCCTTTTTTCATACTTATTGGAATGTCTCTAGCTTATCTTACTAGAGACCAATTTGGATTTTCAGATGGCGCCTTAGGTGATTGAATGTATCTAATCACCATTGAAGGTGGAGATGGCTCCGGTAAGGGGTTAGCAACAAAGATAGTTTCAGAGGTCCTTGAGAAGGAATTCTGTTTCACCTCTGTTGAGGTCACTGGGGAACCAAGACGTGACCATCCTCTAGGTAGACTAGCTATTGATTCAGTGCGCCAACAAACACATACTCCTGAGCAGGAAGCCGGTTTATTTGCAGCAGACCGTGTTGACCATTCGCATGGTTGGATACTTCCTAGATTAGAAGAAGGAAGAATTGTAGTTAGCGAGAGAAATGTTCACTCTTCACTCGTCTACCAAGGTGTGGTTGGCGGTTTGGGAGTTGACCGGGTTGCTCAGATAAATTCAGCAGCTCTAGTACCTGATTTATGCATCTGGGTAGATTGTGACCCAGAGGTGGCAATAAAGAGAATAAAGTCTGGAACATTGAGGATGCTGTCTGAGAAGGAAGAATATTTTGAGACTACTGAACTTCAGAAAGTTATCAGATTAGGGTATTCATCATTGCTCTCCGGTGATATTGAGATGCCGATTCCCTTCGACATGGGGGCAATAATCGGCCCGGTATCTAATGAATCAACTGAGACGGAATTTCGGCGCAAATTGACGTTACATATTCGCAAGTTCCTACACTCTCGTCCTGAACCACTTAATGTTGAAACGGAGTCAATAGAGCGTTATATGTTGAGGAAATTAATTCGCTCTTCTAAGGGTCAAACAACACTAGATGGATTAGGAGTGAAACCTACAAGAGAAACTACAAATTGGCTTGATAATGTAGCGCCATGGAGGGTACTTCGTGATACTCAATTGCTACACAGTGAGGCCCTTTCGACAGTCTCTGCCGACGAACGCCTCGATGTACCAAAGAGCGTCCTAGCTCATTCGATTTCATCCATCTGCGGGACTCTAGCATTGTTGCCATCTGCTGATGTAAACGAGTTGCGAGCAGCGCAAGGACCTGTTAGGGCATTATCTGATTCTCATTCTCATAAAGTTCTAAAATTTATGGCAAATCGCTCAAACTGGGTCCATCAACACAGATCTCTAATCGGGCGCGATGCTGCTAGAAATCAACTTAGAGATGAGATGCAAACCTTTGGTATGCTTATGTTAGTTATTTGGCCACTACGAAATGGTCTGCGCCGGTGGTTAGCCCAGAATCCAGAAACTCATCCACGTTTTGCTATGGGTCAGATTGTCCGTTCAGGAGAGTTTCCTAGAGATGTTCGTAATACTATAGAGAGATTATCAATTCTAGGATTAGGTAAATCCGATTCATCAATTATTGCTGAACCTAGTGATTTAGTTTCTTGGTGGATGAAATAGTAATTGTTCAATTTTAGAGTTTTTTTAGATTAATTTAAGTTGAGCATTTGCCGGTAATTGAACTGATTCGGCATCATCAAATTCATGTGGTCTGGCAGAGAAACTGGCAGAGAAGAACCAACCTACTACAAAACCGGCCGGAGTCCCTGTTAGAATTCTCAACAGATTTGTCGATTCATAGTTGGTCAGTAATTGCGTAAATCCATCAATCGCCATAGGAACTAAACCAAGGCAAAGTAATGCAATCATAACTTTCATTCGTTGATCATTGTAGTAGTATTTCTCAACCATTTCATCTTTGAAAATAGATAGGAACGAATCTCTTACAGTCCATCTATTCAGACCTCTACGATTCCATAATATACATGCAGCAACGAATCCAAACATAATTCCAATGTCTCGTGTGCAAACGGCCAGTTGATTGCCATTAATTTCCCATGACCTTTCGTGTTTTTGATGGCAATTGAGGTCACCAATGGCATATACAAAAGCCGCAATTGGATTTAGTCCAGCCCAAGCAAACGTGCCACCATGTGCAGATTGATCATGACCAACTGACGCACTTTCCCCGTGGTCATTATTTCCCCAAGATGACCAACCATCGTGAGTTGCATAATCAAGTCTGTTTGCTCTACCTGATAATTCGGGAACAGTGTTTTCGGGAAGCATCAATGGAATCAAAAAGACTAGGATAAGATAGACGCCAACTATTGCAGAAAGATTACGACCGACCTTCTCTTCTCTTTCTCGATTAGATCGCCCATTTCGAAGTAAAGTAGTTGCCTGAATGGCCTCCTCGTCACTCATCATTCCGTCGTAGGGTTCAACCCGCATCAATGTATCCGCGGTATGTGGTCGAGGTAGGTGTGCGAGATGCTTTTGCAATCTCAGCTGTAATCGGCGTCATGGTTGCTGTGATGTCATCTATGATGGCATTCTTCGCAGGTGGAATGGATGATTCAGCGATACAACCAGCTCTTAGAATGGGGTTAATCTCTGGTTCAATTATTGGTGCAGTAGTTCTGATATTTGCTCTTTCACGTGTTAGAGGCCATGCAGAGAAAACAGAGACTCGTGAGGCAAAACGCGAAGCCGAAGTGTTAGCCTTACGCTCGGCACTTAGGTTTCTTTCAGATGATTCCGATGGTGTTTGGGATGTTGATGAAAGAGTACGACGTGAAAGAGGCGTTCTGACCTTAGATATGCACGAATTAAATGCCGCACAAGCGGCAGAAGCGACCGAGAAATTATTTGAGATCCGCTCAAGTATTCAGCGTGTTAGAATTGTCACTGGTCGCGGTGAAATATTACACGAACGTTCAGCTGATCCAGGAATTCGCCCTGCTGTTCTACAGCGTCTTCGAATTGGCGCCAATAATGCAGACTGGCAGGTTTTAGAGAAATCAGGTTCAATAACTCTCAGACCAATGGGGATTGCTCCATCTAATGCACAACGTGTTCGGCGCTTTGCAATATTCATTGTGCCAATGTGTACGGTGATGGGTTTCACGTTCAGAGATCTAGCCGGATCAACGATGGAGGATCAGGGGCTTGCTTTCGGAATTGCTGCAGGCGTTCTGATGACGGTTTTGCTCTCGAGTTATCGCGACCGTTCTGGCTGAACATTTGGCCTTACGATTCGGTAATCTCTCAGGAGTAATCAGGGACACCCTCGCAACAGGCCTCTACCACTCTGCGGCAGCGCGGGCATTCCATGTGTTGTCGCATCGGGATGGCGGCGCCACGGAATCCACATTCGCACAGAATCGCAGCGCAGTGATCGTGGTCCACGAAGCGCTTTGCCCTCGCGCAGCCCAAATGACTTACTCAGGATTTGAGGTCGTTCAACTCGTCTTGAAGATGCTCGGTCAACCAATGGTGCAGAGTATCGCTGCCCATTTCGATGAGAGTTGAATTGAGGAATGCGGCGATGAGTGCATCGCGAGCCTCCGAGGTATCGTAGCCTCGCGACTCCAAGTAGAACATCTGATCATCATCGACCGGTCCGTTGGCAGTACCGTGGCCGCAGCCAACAACATCATGCTCACTGACTTCAAGTTCAGGAATCGAATCGGCTTCGGCCTTCTCAGATAATAGCAGATTGTGGAAGAGTTGGCCCGCATCAGCACCTCTCGCGCCCTTGGCGACCCGGAGCATTCCGGTTCCAACCGTGCGCGAGTTACCGCCGCAAGCCGAGTGCCAA
>NTJR01000002.1 GCA_002457595.1 Marine Group II euryarchaeote MED-G36 | reverse complement strand
TGACGACTGTCCAGAGATATTCGGGACTTCAAGCCAAGACAGGATCGGGTGCCTGGACTCTGATGGAGACGGCTGGTCGGATGAGGGGGACTACTACCCATCAGACTCCAGCAGGCATTCCAAATCCCTACTCCCGATGATACTGACCATTGCACTATCAGTTCTGATAGTATCAGTGGTCGCATTTGTGGCAATCAGAAGGAAATAGAAGCTCCTCAGAGGCTAGCGTTTCTTTCGACCAATCGCATGGGTACCCCTTCCGATTACCCCCGATCGCAAGGGTACCCTATGATTCATCAGACTGTTCGTCGGAACTTTGTAATTGTTGATCACGGGCAACAATCCAGCGGATAGCAATTGGTGTGGCAACTAATGCAGTGATGGCAATAACTGGCAATCTCCAATCCATCTCTATTTCGGCCGGTCTTTCAATAAGCCAAGTAAATCTCAACTCAGACTCTTGGAAATCAGATGACCACTGGAATAGATTAGTTGTATGATGTCCAACCACTGTCACAGCATGATGAAGATTATTGAAGGTGGTCAAGGGCATTGAATCAACATTGGACTCATCATCTAATTCGATTGTGATAGTGGAACCTGGAGGGATAGTCAATATCATCCCATCAGAAAGCATTCTCCATCCTGATTTGAGTACTTTTTCTGATTCATCAATCATCAATATATCATCACCAGAAGAATCAGTCACTCTTTGGATTTTGCCTTCAAACTGTAACTTCACAGTTCCCGGAACATTCCATTGTTCTCTCGATTGCAAAGTGACTTGGATTAGACTACCATCGGTTGTAACTGATTCAGATGCCTCTTGTCCAGAAATTCCATGATTATGCCATTCGCCCCATGTAGTAAACCAAACATTTTGATTTTCAATAAATTCGATTGCGTCCTTATCTTCCCTGAGTTTTAGATCATCAACCCTTGCTCTCCAATAGATGCTAACTAGAGTGTCTTCTTCTGCTGATTCAAATTTCGCACTATCAAAAGCACCTTTTTCTAGGCTGCCTCCATTTCGAACCATCGAAACTAGATTAACTGGAGATTCAGTTAATTTGTCTCCAACAATCTCAAACCCTGAATTAACTAATTCCTCTGCGGTTGAGGGATCAATTGTATCACCAGGAATCCCAAATGAAATTGGTTGCCCGCCCCATCTCGAAGCTTCGGTGAAATCATTAACATAGTCTCTGCAGGCTTCAATAACCCAATTTTCATCCGTGGTTTTGACGCCTTCATACCCATGACAACCGAACTCGTCACCATGCTCAAGTCTTTCAGGACCGATTATGTTTGTCAGCCAATTGTCTTCATCCCATTCGCCAACTGCTGCAGGAGAAATTAATGGAACAATTAATACTGCTAGAAGAAATAGCCCAACAACTCTCCTATGACTCATATGCTTCGCTAACGAATACTAAAGATGAAGTCATCGGAATGCCGGAAAGCAATAATCACTAGATGGTCTCCGCGGGTCAATGTCGGAGTTGAATGCTGAGTCGCTTACACTCATCTCTCAAATGACTCAATTGAATGGAAGCGCAGACGAGTTCTCAACTCCATGGTTCTATAGAGCCATAATGAGAGTCGCTCCTCCTCTAGTTCGAACTGTGACAAATGTCCACTACAATGGCTTAGAGAGAATTCCTCAATCAGGACCTGTGATCATTACTGGAAATCACACCTCACACATCGACCCTATTGTGAAAATTATGGGGATGCGAAGGCCAGTCCACTACTTAGCGAAAGAAGAATTCTTTGAAGATAAAAAATTACAAAAATTAATGGCTTCAACTGGGCAAATTGAGACAGAAAGGAAATCCGGAGCCAGTGACGCCCTGTCGTCAGCAGTAGACGTTTTAGAAAATGGGCATGTCATGGGGATTTTTCCTGAAGGAACAAGATCTAGAAATTTAGAACCACCTTACCTTGGAAGAGGGAAAACTGGTGTCGCACGATTAGCAGCCAGATTCCCGAATGTCCCTATTGTTCCTATGGCAATTATTGGAGCAAGAGATTTTCTTAAACCGGGTTCAGCGATTGTCAATCCATTAGCAAAAATTCAAGTTTCGGTTGGAAATCCAATTACTTTTGCTGAATGGCTTAACGATAAGGAAGGAGCAGGTCTAGATAATGAAGGAATCAGTAATATTGCTTCCCTTGATGAACATGGTCAAAGATCAATAATGAAATCATTATACCGTGATTTCACTGATCAATTAATTGAAACTTTGAGGATTCTTGGTGCACCTTAGTGAACTACCTTCGCCGTATCTTTCATGGACTATCGCGGTTCACGTGAATAAGTCGGCATGGAGCAATACCTCTCATTCCTTAGGCGCATCCTAGAAGAGGGGACTGAAAAGAGTGATAGAACCGGCACTGGAACAATCTCGCTTTTCGGACATCAAATGCGGTTCGATTTGAATGAATCATTCCCTGCTATCACAACAAAAAAGGTCCATTGGCCCAGTATCATTCATGAATTATTGTGGTTCCTTTCAGGAGATACAAATGTTGGCTATCTACAAGAAAACAAGGTGCGTATTTGGAATGAATGGGCAGATGAAAATGGTGATTTAGGGCCTGTTTATGGAAAGCAATGGAGGAAATGGGAAACTCCTGACGGGCGAGTTGTAGATCAAATTCAGGCTGCAATAGAGTTGATTAAGACAAATCCACAATCTCGCAGAATCATTGTTTCGGCGTGGAATGTCGGTGAACTTGATGAAATGGCACTTATGCCGTGTCATGCCTTCTTCCAATTCTATGTTAATGATGGAAAACTATCATGTCAACTCTATCAAAGAAGTGCCGATGCTTTCCTTGGAGTTCCGTTCAACATTTCCTCCTATAGCCTTTTGACTTGTATGATGGCTCAAGTTTGTGGACTTGAAGCTGGTGAATTCATCTGGACTGGAGGAGATTGTCACTTGTATCTGAACCATATTGAGCAAGCAAAAATGCAAATTGAAAGGACTCCCCTTGATATGCCTCAATTGCAATTAAATCCAGACATACAGGATATTGATGAATTCACTGGAGATGACATTCAAATTCTTGGTTATGAACATCATCCACATATTTCCGCACCAATTTCTATTTGAGGTGAAAAAATGAAGATTGCGATGATTGTAGCAATGGATGAAGATGGATACATTGGTCGAGGAAATGAACTTCCTTGGAAACTGTCCTCAGATATGATTCGATTCAAGAAGTTGACAGAAGGTGATGGCTTCAATGCTGTAATTATGGGAAGAAGAACTTGGGAATCATTACCAGACTCATTTCGCCCCCTACCTGAGCGATTGAATATTGTCATGTCAAGAGATACAAGCTGGCGGGATGAAGGAGCCGAAACCGCACTTTATCCTGGTCGTGCGATAGAGATTGCATATGCAGATGGCTGCGAAGAATGTTGGATAATTGGAGGGGCGCAAATTTACGAGATGTTTCTTGGGGAGGTGGAAGAAATTCATATGACGGTGACACATACATCAGAGAGTGGTGATATTAGATTTCCTGAATGGGACAAAACAAACTGGTCTGAACAAATAGTAGAGTCCGTTGATGCAGATGATAAGAACGAATTTTCTTCAACCTATTCAATTTGGAAGCGGTGATTAAATGACTGTTTTTGGAGGGAATATTTTCGGCGTATTACGTATAATATGTTCTATTGCTGGTGGTATTTTTTTCATTAATGTGGGTATAATGCACTTCACAGATACAAGCTGGTTTGAACCGATAGTACCTCCCTTTCTAGGATCTGCTACATTTTGGGTTTTAGCAAGTGGAGTCATTGAAATAATAGTTGGATTAGGACTAATAATTCCAAAAACAAGAGAAATTTCAGGATTCGCTAGCGCCATACTCTTAATTGTTTTATACCCGGCTAATCTATACATGTGGATAGGAGATATTGAACTAGGAGATGGTGCATCCCTATCACCTACAGGACATGTGATCAGGCTATTATTCCAAATTGGTGGAATCATGCTTAGTTTGTGGATTGCGGGGTGGTCTCGAGACAAATCAATATTTGATTTAACCCAACAATTCATACAATTCCGGAAATAAGTTAATCCTTGACCCCGGCCTCCTAGCGCCATGGTTATGATTCTTGACTTGTTGGTCGAACGATTAAACAATTTAAGTTGGATTGAATATTTCACCTTCGCAGTGAATGCATTTGTATTCTTATTCTCAAAACAAATTGCACAATTACATGGTGAAATTGATGAAGTAAAAACAAAAACAAGATTGCGTACTCTTCATTCATTTAACCTCACAGTTTTTGCAGCCTTCGTCGTCTCAATAATAATGAATAATAGTTCATTTCCCGATGAGCAAATTAGTCAATCGTCTCTTTGCTTACTCATTTCATACCTCATTTACAATATAGCTGATGGAATGATTCTGATTAGATATGGTGAAGACATTAATGTCATGGGATCCTCTAGACATGTCGAAACAGCCACATCCCGTACTCTAGAATTAATTGTACTTGGAATTGTTATTATTACATCAGGCATTACACTAATCAACATCTGGGGCATTACAGGAATCTTAGAAACAACGGGAGCATTAGGATTCCTAGCACTTTTGATTTTCACAACCAAAGATTACTGGCTGAGAGATTTTCTGAGCGGGATATTAATCATTAGTGGAAATAGTGCGAAAAGAGGTGATGTGATCTCAATTCCAGACATGAATGTCATGGGAATAGTTATGGAAATTGGAGGTTTACAAACAAGAATAAGGGATCTTGTTCAAGGGCATGACATAGAGGTTCCCAACCACTCATTATTGAGTAACCGTACTGATTTCTACAAACTAAACCACGGAGGTCCTTTCAAAGATTTTGTTGACTTTAATATTGGATATGAAACCAATACTGAGGTTGTGAATAATTATCTTCGCGCCGTATACCAATCCGCTAAACTGAATGTCGATGGGTTAAGTGAGGCTAGGGAACCAAAGATTTCTTTGAAAGAAAATGCAAATAATGCAGTACGATGGAGATTGACATATTATGTTTCAAAACCATATAGAATATTGAAAATTAGAGATGCGATAAACCTAGCTGCCTTCGACCTCCAAGAGGAACACAGAGTAGATTTAAGCACACCTCAATTAGAGTTCTCAGTCGCAAAGAACTAGTTTTCGGATTGATATTCGGTAACTCGGATTCCTAATTTCCCTCTTCTAGCCTTTCTCTTCATTATACGGTCCATCTTTTTGTGAAACTCTGTTTCTAAATCGATTTTCATTGCTAAAGAATGTCCAAGAATTAGTATTAACAAATCTGCAAGTTCTTCTGCTGCTTCTTCCTCAGGTTTCCCCTTAGTTATTGCAGCTGCAAATTCACCTAATTCTTCAACAGTCAAAGCGACCCTGTAACCCATATCATGTCCATTATTTTCCTTAGATGCGAAGGCGTGCTTGTGGTGGAAGGCTGCAACCCGTGACATCATCGTCAACCAAGAACCATCGGGGCTGTCCTCCGCCTCTATCTCTATCCAATCATCCACGCTCACACGCCTTGCCATGGTGCTGGTGAAGCAAGGAGACTCATCAATGTAGTCCACCAGGGGGTGGATATGATTCTGAATCACCAGATGGTAGTATTGTAACTAAACCACTTACTCCGGAAATTATGAATAAAAAAATAGCGACTACAAAAATACTCAAACTGACATTTGATTCGTGATATAATTCAGCACACAATTGAGGGTCCTTCGGCCCTGGATTAAGCATTGGATCACACTCATTCTCAAAGTCAGTTCTTTTTACATCCCAATTCTCCATCATTTCGAGTGAAAAGAATAACAAAAATATGGAAAAACAAATTAAAACTAAACCACGTTTTATTTCTTCCATGGAGGCCCCTCAATATTGATTCATTAATGCAAAAATGCATTTTTTCACTCGGGCACGAAGAGTGGTGGCCATTGCATCCACTGCCTGATGATCAATCTCAGCACTTGGGTTGCCGGGTGTCTTCCCTGCTGCCCAGTTCGAAGAACAAGCTAGTGCTACGTGCGAAATACCAGTTTCAGCAACTAATCGACTTTCGGGGCCTAAAGTCATCCCAACAACGTCAGCACCAAGTCGAATTAGAGCATCAATTTCAGAAGGTGATTCAAATTGAGGCCCGACACATTGAGCAACTACTAGATTTGTTGGAGTAAAACCCTGAGATTCAGTCAAAGCTTTGTGGCAAATTTCAGATGCCAAATTATCGAAAATAGAAGTTCTATCTGCATGAAATGCGTCATGATCATGAAATGTCCAAGGTTTAATCGATAAATCAAGTACATCTCCCGATACACCAATCATACCGGGTGGTAGATCCTCACGCATTGAACCTACGGAATTTATGCTAAGAATTAGATTCGGATCTGAAGATGATGCAGCGTTAATATTCGCTCTATGTTCAATATTATGAGGAGGCGTTCTAGAAGTTCCTTGCGAATGATGCCTATCAATAATTATTATTTCTCCAACGTCACATTGAATTAGAACACACGGTACATCACCCCATGGAGACTCTGTACGAAAATTAGTGAGTTCAAAACCATCTTCAGCAAAGTCGGAAGAAAGAGAACTCATCCCAGTTCCACAAATGACTACGACTCGGGCCATGTACCTCGCCTTGGGTAGGGGTTAATGGGGTTGACAGTGTCAAGGGGAACGAAATTAATCAATTCTGATTATTCTTGTAGTCTTGCAATAAGGTCGGCCTTCTTACCAGATACTGGTTTACCTGCCTCTTTCAGTAGCAGTTTTAGTTCGGCGACAGTCATTGACGCGAAGTCCGGTGATGATTCAGAGTCAGAATCTTCTTCGATATTTCCCGACTCGTCTTCAGTAGATTCTTCTTCATCCGATTCAGAAATATCTGTGCTTTCGTTAATTTCTGAAAGTTCAGCACTAGCTTCTGCGGCGGCAAGAACATCGACTTCTTCGACTGCTGCTGCTGCTGCAGCTTTTTCCTCAGAATGGATTTCATCTAAAGTGGGGCCCTCATCTACGGTAACTCCGCTCTGTAACATTTGACTACGGCGAATCATAACTGTACGAACTGGACTAATTGTGGAAACCGCTTCTTTTACCTTAGATTCCATCGACCCATCAAGGACGGCTTTCTGTAACTGAATCCATGTCGAAGTTGCACCCATCTGCAGTATTGCATCACGGGCACGTGCTCTCATCTCAGCCTTCTGACTTGATTTGATTCTGGAGCGAGAAATAACAAGAGGTTTGAATCGAATGTAGTATCCATCCTCTGTAACAACATCAACAGTGTCGTCAATTTTCCCTCTGCTTCGGCGAACTTGACGACGAATATGATCCTTCAAAACATCATGACCAACGAATTCCGTTAGAACGTCGCCGCCAAGTTCTTCAGAAAGTCGGAACACTACCTTGACGTGCATTTTTGAAAAATCGCCGTCAAGTTCGTTCTGCATTATCTCAAATTTGCGTCCGATTAGTTGATCGGTGTCTTCAGCAAGAGTCTCTCCGATTACACGGAAGGACCATGGATTACGAGGAGCTCGTACTGTGAACCAGCGCTTTGCCTTCCACTTGTCTCTCTGCTTGCGTGCCGCTGCCCTTGCCTTTGCGCCCTTTGCCATGAGAAACACCTTCGTATCGGGGGCTACCCCGTTTGCGAGCCGTGCGACCCTCCTCCAGTATATGAATGAAAGCCACAGTGCGCTAACACTTGACAGATGCGGAGCGTTGTATTCAAGGACGGTTGGCACTTCCAAGGTTCATGAGCCTACATAGTGCAGTATGGCGTGTTCATTGTAGCGCTGTGGATGATCTGAATCTTATTGAAAAATCACTGCTCTCCCTTTCGAAAGGCAAGGGTGAAGTAATTCAGGAAAAATCAAAATCATACCATGGTGCTCCTCAAACAACATTGGAATTAACCATAACTCGGAAGAAGAATGCAAGAGAAAGTCTCCTTGGATTAGGGCGAGAAGTACTTGAAAATATGATTGAGGGGGGCATTACAACATTTATCGACGAGGACAAAACACTCCACCTCAGATTGGATATTGATGAATTGGTTCAAGGCAATATGAAAATAGCAACTGGTAATTCTAGAAAGATCGGGGTCAAGGGGAAATTCAAAATTGAAGCATATCCTGGTCAAAATCCAGAAGAAATAGTATTGGGTCTTATCTCGGATTATCTAGCATAGTATTTTCTGCTGTTTTCTGTCTATGAATCCGTTGGATTCTTATGTTGTAGTTGTATCGCAGATTCAGGGAACGATATGACTCACGTAGTTACTAGCGCATGTGTTGACCATAAGTACCAAGATTGTGTAGCGGTTTGTCCAGTAGAGGCTTTTCGAGAAACGGACACTTATTTGGTCATTGATGCCGATGAGTGTATTGATTGTGCTGCTTGTGTTGCTGAATGTCCAGTAGGAGCAATTTTCGCAGATACGGATGTTCCAGATGAAGAAGAGGCGTGGATAGATAAGAATGAAGAAGAGGCCCCTAATTTTGAAATTGCAATGGGAGATTCTCCAGTACTGGCTGATTGATTAGATGAAATTATTCATGAGTCATCAAACATAGATTGATGAAGGCGTGCCGTGAGGCTCGGATATGCCTAACCGAGTCGACTTGAAGAAGATGCGTCACGGCACTGAATTGCTGAAGCGAGGATTCGCTAAAATGCAAGAAGGCGGAGTCATCATGGATGTTGTTAATGCTCAAGAAGCACATATTGCTGAGGATTCAGGGGCGACTGCAGTAATGGCGCTCGAAAGAGTTCCTGCTGATATCCGCGCAGACGGCGGAGTTGCACGAATGAGTCATCCTGATTTGATTAAGGAAATTATTGAAACAACTAGTATTCCAGTTATGGCCAAAGCAAGAATAGGCCATGATGAAGAGGCTAGAGTGCTAGAAACTCTTGGAGTAGATATGGTTGACGAATCTGAAGTTCTGACACCGGCAGATCCATTTTTCCATATAGCGAAAAATGATTTCACTATTCCATTCGTTTGCGGATGTACAAACCTTGGAGAAGCAGTACGTAGAGTTGCAGAAGGTGCAGCCATGATGCGAACAAAAGGCGAAGCCGGAACTGGGAATGTTGTGAGTGCTGTTCAGCATGCAAGACTAGTAACGAATGAAATTGAACATGCTCGTAACTCAAATAAATCAGAATTACAAACAATGTTAAACACAATAATGGAAGGATTTCATAGAGTTGAGAAAAAATCTCAATTCAACATCGAACCAAAAATGACTCCCTTTGGCACATTAGAAGAATTACGAAATGAAGTAAAATCTGTTCTTGATGATGTTGTAAGACTAGGAAGACTACCTGTTGTGACATTTTCAGCAGGAGGGATTTCAACTCCTGCTGATGCCGCATTGATGATGCATCACGGAATGGATGGAATATTCGTTGGTTCAGGAATTTTCAAGAGTTCGGATCCAGCAAATACAGCAGACGCAATTGTACTAGCTACTCATCATTTTGAAAATCCAGATATTGTTGCTGAAGCCAGTGCGATGATCGGAGAACCAATGCCAGGGTTAGAGATTGAAACCTTGGATGTTCGACTTGAAGAACGTGGTTGGTAAAGTCGTATTCATTTCAGATACGGCCACGAGTAGTCCCTAACCGACGCCTCTTACTCTTTGATGACGATTTTTCACTCGTCGGTGAGGGATTGTCTTCAGAACCTGTGCCGCCTAGAGTTAGTGAACCACTCTCAAGGAACATCCCCTCCAATGATTGGGCAAGTTCCTCATTCTCAGATGGTACTCTGAGAGCATCTCTAACTGATTCATTGTGGTCACGGATAGTTTTCTCTCGCTCCTCACGCTGAGCCTTCATTGTATCTCTAATCTCATTGACTTGGTCTAGAAGTACTTTCATCTCACTATGCACTTCGTCCGCAGACTTTCGTGATTCGACGAAGGCATTGTGTAGCCTATCACCCTCTGCCTGAAGGAAGTCTCTTTCTTCGAACATTGGTTTAATTTCCTCCCACACCTCATCGGCCTCTTTATGGGAATCAACCATTGCTTGATGTTCAGAATCAGCCTCTGCTTTCAAACGCGAAATAGACTCATCCATGTCTCCGAGATCTATTGTAATTGTTTGATATTCTTCAACAGAGGGTAGTAGTTCATTTCGCTTCCCTATGAGTTTTTTGAGATGTTTGAGTAACTTATTTTCATCCTCTAATTTGAGGCTACCATCAGTTTCAAGCCGAGTCTCGATTTTTTCTATCTCGGCCTCTGTTTCAGAAAGTTCGATGACTATTGATTTGGCACCTCTTTCTTCATCACGACGTCCTCTTTTTTTAGAAATTAATTCACGAATATGACTCTGAATTTCATCACGGCGGGCCTTGTGTAATTTTGCACGAACACGTATTTCTTTTTGCTTCTCTTTCAGAATGTCAATATCATCTCGGAGGCTCTTTGCCTGTTCTTGAACTGCATTCCTAGACTCAGCGGCCCTGCGAGCATTCTCATTATGAGTATTTCTTGATTCACGCATGCGCTTTAGTTTTGTTTCCATCGCATGAAGACGAGTCCTGAGGTCATCATCGGGGTTGGTTGACTCATCGGACACAATTGGCCGAAGTATGCATCCTTATTCAATGGGCCTGAATTAATTTCACAGGCCAAGAATCGAACCAATAAATGGAAGAATTGGAGAAAGAATTGCAATGATTGCCCCCACAATAAATATTGCGCCTGTGGTTAAGCGCAATCTAGAGAACAAATCTGAACGAATCTGGACAGTCAAAACTCTACCCGAAACGAGATTTCCATCTTTGTCTTCGAGTCTAATTGTGACTGTTGCTTCACCATTAGATGAGGGGAGGAGGCTCTGCCAGATTATTCTAGTAGAGGATAATAAATTAGGGAGATTTTTTGTGATTCGAGATTTGTTCAATATACTATCTTCGACATCTCTGAAAGGGTTCAGTTTCAAATTATATACGCACTCATTAGGTCGAAAATCAGGTGTTTGGACCCTTAGTATCAAATCAATTGGCTCATTAGTTTGATTAAGTACAAAAGCAAACAAATTAGCAGGTCCTACGACTAGATTTTCCATATCAACATCGAACCAAATATCATCACTTCTACCCGATTCATACCTCATGAATAGGCGATCATGTAATCTAAAAAATGGCGCACAGTCAAGTTGTGCACGGGACAAAAGACGTTCCCAAGTTTCCTCACCTAGTTCTGGATGATTGAATAGACGATCAAGAGGTTCTGCTTCAATCATTGATTCAATAGAATTCCTGAATTCATCTTCATCAATTAGAGACTTTCTCCTAAGATGGAGTAAATGAAGAAGTACTTCTTGTATCTGAGAAATTGAATAGTTGGTTTTTACCTGATCTTCAACACTGCGGAGATATTCGGAAATTCGAACAGCGAGTAATGGATCCACATGAGCTTTTATCACATCAGAAAATGGGTGGCGCAATAGAGCAGGGTGAATCGGAGGGGAGAAAGAATCTAACATCCCCCAAGGTTCATTTGCATTGAATCGTTTCTGATTAGAAACAAGATAAACACCTTGACCTGCTAGTAAAGTTCCAGTAGAAAAGGAAACTAGACGCGGGGATAAATCACCATCTGTGCTTATTTGTAAAGCTACCAATAGAAAAATTGCTGATGTGGATAATAATGTCATAGTAGCGACAACTTGCCTACGTGAACCATTGATTATTGCTCGCATCTCAGCATAGCCGTGTGAACTTTTGAAGGTCAAACCTGCACGAGTCAACGATTCTGCCTCTAAACGGAAAATCTTCCTTGTTAATGTCAATAAGAGAAACAAAACTAGTAGAAGAGACAAATCGGCGAAAAGAATGAAGATAGACAATATATGCATTCCAGTTGACATTTCAACCTGAATGACTTCTTGAACGTGTTCTAGCCACCATTCAGGAGTAGTGTTTCTGTATGACTGTGCTAGTCCAAAATTAATCACCACAAGCATTGGGAGGAAGAGAACTAACCTTGTACCTCCGGAAATTAATAATCTATCAAGTCTCAGCAATAACCTTTCACGATCTCTTAGGCGCTCTGTATATTTGTAATCAGATTCTTCAATTGAAGATGAACTTTCAGCAGATTCTATACGAGTAGGTTTCTGATTAATGCGGGATTCATCAAGTTCAGAAATCTCAATAGCTAACTCTTCAAGAGTTTGTGGGAAATCATCAATTGAATCAGATTCGATTATACCATCTCCGTTCGAATTAGAATTCTTTTTTGTAATGACTCGGAGATTAATATTGGCTTACCATTTAGTAATAAATCCCCTTGAGTTTTTACGACACTAGACCCAATAGACAACCCTATTTTTTCTAGAGTGATTGCTTCTGGACCATTAACTGCAATAATCTCAACACTTCCAATGTTTCCTTCAGGAATATTTGCAATCGGCAATAGAATATTTCTTTCAAAGGGCCTTACTTCTCTTTCAACAACAGGAATCCTATGACCAGATAATGTTCGATTAGGGTAACCCAACAATCGATCAATAGAGGCCTCTAATTCGTCATCAATAGAATGCTCCAATCTACAAGCAGCAAGGTTGGCATCTCCAGTAAAGCCGATAATATCAGATAACAGAATTTCCAATAGATATTGTCTGCGTTTTATTCTGGCAGCTATAGAAAAACCTTCAGAAGTAAGTCTGGAGCCTTTGTATGGAATATATGTGACGAGTTCCCGGGAGGCTAATCGCTGAATCATTTCTGTTGTGGAGGCTGGACTGACGCCCATAGATTCTGCCAAAACAGTAGTTTTAACGATATTATCGGGTTTTTCACTATGCAGTTCCCACATACATTTGAGATACATCTCCTCAAATTCACTCAGCTCATTCATCATTACCAACCTCTGCAAAGAACTCGCACCTACATGCAGGACAACGTGCCTTTACAGGACGTTTGTCAAGTGGAATCTTCAGTTTTTGATCACAAGAAGGACACGAAAGAATATCATCAGTTGATTTAGAAATAAATTCTTTTTGTTTAGAAAATACTTCTTTTTCGGATTTCTCAGAATGCAAAATAGTAGAATCTTCAGAAGTCATTGAGGCGTCAGAATCTTGGTTATTAACAGAAAATCTCGCAACGCAAGCCGGACACTTTACAGCTCCAGAGTGCGAGGAAGGGATTCTAAGTCTCTGAGCACATTCAGGGCATTTAATTTCTATTTTTGTCTCCTTAACCGCCTTCTTTTTTTCTCCACGTGATTCCCGGATTTTATTAAAACGAGATTGGCCTGTATCATCAATATTTTCTGAAAATGTCCGATAAACCACAAGGAAGAACATGACTAAGATGATTCCCGAAACAGAACCATAAATTGCGGCTTTCAAATCAAATGGTAGATTAATTCCTCCTTCTTCTTCTGAAAAGGTGTCTATTTCTATCAACAATCTCTGAGTTTCGGAACTAGTGATCCACACGATCTCAATCTCAACAACTTCCGAGTCAGGCCATGATTCAATGCTAAATTCATCTGAAAAAGATTCCTGAGGAGAAACAACGGGTGCTGTTTTAGAATCAAGAATCTTTCCATCGGAAGTTCTTATTGCCATAATCTCTCCAACAAGTGTTGCAGAATTGCCTAAATTAGTTAATTCATAGGGCAGAACTACAGATTCATCAGGAATTGGAATTTCCGGAACCGGAACTGACGATTCAATTGAAAGAGCGAGAGTAGGCGGAGTTAATTCATGTATATTTTCTATAGAAGAAACGGGAGACCAATTTGGTGCTGTTATTCGAACTATCATTGCATCAGCTGAAGGTTGTCCTAATGATAGAGGTAATGTCCTCATACCAGGATTTAGAGTAATATTGAAAGATTGTGCATTTGACTCAATAGTTTGCGAAATAAATGAAATTTCGAGATTGACCTCCCTTGATTGGCCCTCTGAAAGATATATTGAAAAATCCGAATGTAATCCTTCAGCAATTGACCAATGAGTATCTTCAATCACTAAACTCATAGATTGAGAAGGTAAAACTTGAATATACAAGGAGCCATTTAATTCACTTGCAACGCCACCATTATCGCAAACTACACGCCAATTAACAATTCTCTGGCCAGGAGAATTCGGAGTTATGCTCGAGAAAATCTCACGGCTTGAACCGGGATTAATAACCACGGGTAAACTAACTGCATACTCCGTAGAATCTAGAGATAATTCAAGATATGCACTTTGAGGGACAATCCCCTGATTATGAACTAGGATAGAAGCAGTCAATTCGTCACCTACATGGACTGGCTCTCCAATTAATGCGACATCATTATTTCCGGCTGCAGTTAAATTCAATGGATTAGGTTCAACATTGAGGAAGAGTGATTCCGTTTCACTTGAAGAATCGATCATAAAAAGTAATTCAACAAAACCCTGAGGCAGGGGGCCAAATGAAATGTTTACAGGAATTGTTTCATTCGACCCATCTAAAAAACCGGATAAATCAGGAGATGAATTTTCACCTAGAATCATTCGGAATATCCATTCGTCATGACCTGCCGATATGTCAGAATTAGATACCTCAATTGAGAGAAAAATAAGATCTCCTTGGAAAACACTAGAGTTTCCAGAGGGTTGATTTGTATCTCCATTAATTACAGTTAGGTCCCAGTCAGATGAGTTCTCAATCTCAAATCTAGATTCGGCTGTACAAATAAAGGCAATGTTGGTTAGGATAAGGGTAGCAAGCAACACACTCAGTGCTGAATTACCTCCTGAGCTGCCTTTCATCCATAATGCCTGCGAATATTACAGCGTATGAAGGGAACCCCATTTCAAGGTCACGTAGTGACCTTTATTGCAGGTTTGCAATTGGGCCGATTGCCCATGAACACAAAGGAACTTCTGAGCGTACCTCCTGAGGTGTTGGCGAAAGCCTTACTGAACCGGAGGATTCTCCTGAAAGAGCAGTTACCAACAGTAATTAGAACCTTGGAGGCCGAAGAACAAAATCTTGAACCAAAGGTATCTAGAGCAGTTGAAAAACATCAACAAGCAAACGATTCAGTTTCTAGTCTAAAGTTAATCCGCGACAGCGCTCAAAAAGATGCTGGAGGCCTACTACCAAAGGTACGTGAATTTCGAAATGAGTTGATTGATTCGGGAGGCATGGTAAACTTAGATCCTGAATGGAAAAAAGAGAAACTCTTTGAAGAACTAGAAACTATTGAAGAGATGATTCAGACATCCGCACTTGATCATAAAGCAGAAAAAAAATTACTCGACCAAAGAAAAAAATTACTCGAGAAAAATGAAAAATGGCTACAATTTCGAAGAGAAACAAATCCAGAAATGGCAGAATACATTGATTCACGAAGGAAGATGTCCAAACTCTTCAAAACAGCAGATAAATCTCATCGAGATATGTTAAAGGCAGTAGAAAAGGCTCAACCATTACATGAAAAGAAAAGAGCTATGCAAGATGAATTGCGAGAAATTAGGAGACAAAAGGACCGTGCTAAGGAGCTATTGCATCAATCTGACGAGGCAATAATTCACTGGGAAAGGCGATTGAAGGATGGATTTGAAGAATTAGGGCAGGGGTATCCTGACTTATTAGCGAGTCGTAAAATTATAGAAGGAGGAGGTCCTTCCTCTTTTGCAAAAAAAGAATCAAAAAAGAATCAAAGAAAACTGGAAAAGACTACCCCCCCCTCTCAAAAAAAGGGAGGTGAGGAGGAATGAGTGATGTTGATTTTAGCGAATTAGAAACAATTCCTCATGAAGAAATCGTTGAACGTTCTGCTAATCAAGAACGAAAAATCAGAACATTAGATGATGAATTTAATACTCTTAAAGATGATAGAAAGGAGCAAATCAAAATTGTAAAATCATTACGTGCAGCCATTGGAGGTATTGAAGAGGCAAATTCTGAGCGGAAAGGATTGTTAAAAGAATTTCACTCAATTAAGAAAAAAGCCGATTTATGCCGTAAAACTAGAGATGAAATGAATCGATTAATCCCCCCACCGGCTAGCGTTCTTGAAGAATGGCTCGCAGAAACATACGTAAAACTAACAACAATTGACAATGATCTAACTACTGTCCCTACATTACCTAGAGAATTAGATTCTTTTCGCCGGTTTTTCGAATTACAAGTTGCCATTGTCAAGAAAAGGGAAGCAGAAAATGCGCATCAAGAATATGTTAAGTTTGTTGAATCGATTAGAGAAATCACAAATAAATTAGATGCAACCCGCAAAATAAAGAAAGAAACCGTTGATGCAGCTGTAGAAGAATCGGAAATTAACTCGGATAATGTCACCCGTAATGAAATCAGAAAAATGAGTAAGAGAATATCGGGGATAGATAAGCGTCTAGATAAAATAAAAGAAGAAAGAAAAATAATTCGGAAAAATCTAGGATTACTACGTTCTTATCTAAAAATAACTAGTTCAAGAGGAAAACCAATCCGCCTATCAGATGTCAAACAAAGAGCAAGTAAAGGAGGGGCCCTAAATACAACAGAACTGAGTGCTCTGCTTGATTCAGGACGGTTGACAGATTTATCCACACCTGCTGCTACTGAAGAAACAAAATCCCAGAAAAATCAAAAACCACGAACTGGAAAAAGGCAAAAAAGAAAATTAGGGGTCACAAGAGGGGGGCCTCGGAAAGGTAATTCCGCTGCGAAAAGAGAATAAAACGAAAAATATTTTTTCTAAATTCAATACTATGCCTTATATGGAAATCGCATCGGGAAGAATCAGGAGGAACGTACTAATGTCGATGCAAAGTCAAGATGTTCGAGATGTACTTACCCCTCGCTGTTCGCAAGTTAATGAACAAATTTCATACAATCGCGAGGAACGTGATCAATGGAATTCAAAAGTTCGCGCTTTGCTTGATCAAAGAAATGAATTAAACAGACAGGTTAAGGAATTAATTACAGAAGTCCAAAATCAAAAAGGTCTGAGAGATGAACAAAATCAAATTGTTCGCGATTTAAAAGAACTGCGTGCTGAATACTCAGGGGAATTAAAGAAAATTAGAACTGAATTCAGAGAACAAATAGATAAACAAAGTGAAGAAGCGGAAAAGGAAAAAGTTGAGAAGAATCGTTCTCCGGCTCGTATTCGCGCAGAAATGGATAAATTCGAAAAAATGTATGAACAAGGGAGATTTCTTGGTAAAAAGGAAAGAGAATTTCTGAGTAAAATGAAAAAATTATCTGCAGAACTCAAATCTGCAAAAGAAAATGATACGGGTGGCGGAATAAGAGAAATGAAGAGGGATCTTCGAAATGCTGAAAAAAGTCAGGAAAAAGCACATAAAAATGTAGAAAAAGCAGTTTCTAAGGCGCAAGACTCTCATGATTTAATGGCTGAATTATCTGACGAGGTAGATCGACTTCGTGAAAAAGCAAACAAAGCACAAGCAGGAGTTACTCGGGCAAAAAGAGAAGCAGATTCATTACACAGCCGATATATTGTCGCTTTACGTTGTATCCACTCTATGCAAGATTTACTAAAAACACTAGAAGCGAGAGACTCTGGAGACGCAATTAATGATGAACAAGTAGAAGTTACTGACTTAATGACTCGCCTAATGTCTGGAGACACTCTGTCTACTGACGAAATCATGGCACTTCAGCGAAATTAATGTTGTAGCTACGACCATTTCTAGAATGGAGTATCTCGGTTACGCCTCCAGTTTTCAATATCCATCCAGGAATGGCAGCAGGGGTGCTCTCGAGACTAGCGTTTTCATAATCAAATTCCCACCTCTCTAGCATTGTACTGCGAACTGCACTTTTTCGAGAATCGTCTTCTTTCTGGCGGCGTGTTTCTAGAATTCCGATTAACATAGTTCTCAAATCATTATCTCCTAACCACTTAGTCTCCTGAGGTTTTAATAATCTTATATTAGGCGAATTCCTTAACATTTCAGATTCGTCATGTAGTTCTAATTTTTCAGCCCATGGATCTTCAAGAACTCTCCAAGAATGAGATTCATTTAATCCACTTGGACTAATTAAGGACCCATGTACTGTCCAAATTGTCGCCTGTAATAATACTGGATTAGAGTCGACGTGTTCCATCCCTCTCTGGATTAACCAATCTTCAAGATCTATTTTTGAAGAGAAAACTTTTATCGCCTCAGATTCTGAAATTATTACTTCTTGAGATTCATCTTCAATTTTCTCAGATTCTAAAGAAATTTGGGCTGACATGTCTCCACGTAATACAGATTCACCAATCCATCGAGCGAGTTTCTCTGGCCCCCAGAATTCTACTGTAATATTAGATAAAATCTGATGTGCCGGTTTTGAAAATTCACGTTCACTAAGTATCCAATGGCGACCAGGTGGGGCATCTACTAGCCATCTTTCTGCTTCTGAAACACTAACGGGTAATGCATCTCTAGATACGTGCCAAATATGTACTAAAGAGCCTCCCTGATTATCAAAATCGGGGATTTTTTCGGCCACACCCAAGCAACGAAACCCAATGATTTCGCTGAATCCTTCAACAGGAGAGATGCGAACACCGCGGAGGTGTAACATATCCCGTACTGTACCATCCATGGCATCTGATAACCATATCTACTTTGAATAAAACGCTAGAGTTCATTCATTTTGGTTCAATTAATGCTACTAGAGAATTTCTCGAGATTACAAATTTGGACTTAAGGTTAGCAAATCTGATTGGCCTGGATCAATTACACATAGTGCACTAACTGGGAATGGTTTAGCACAGGCTGCCCCTAATTGTCTATTCACCATGATGACTTGATGTACGGGTACATCAGGATGACGAGTGGTCAAATCATTGATGAAATCAGTTGGGCAATTTGCAGCTACCACCACTAAACGCGCATCTCCTTTTGTACACGCACTAGTAGTTTGACGCTGCCCAAAAAGGACATTTCCTGTAGTAATTCCTTGTTTAAGTTGTCTAGCTAAATCCATAATATTCCTCCATCAAACCTCAGCTTCTTCAGGGATATAGAATAGCTCTACACTACCTGTTCCGAGTGCTACGGGTTGACCGACAATAATATTTTCAGTAACTCCACGTAGTTGATCACGTTCTCCAATAATACCTGCTCTTAGTAAGTGATTAACTGTAACTTCGAAGGCTGAACGTGCAAGAATACTATGCTTTGTACCGCTAACACCATGCCTTCCAATAGCGCGAACTTCACCCTCACTTGTCATAACATCAGACACAGTGATTAGATGACGAACATCAACCTCCAAACCAGCCCCTTCAAGTGTAGCTACCATCTCATTAATTATCGCCTGTCTTGCAGCCTCAACTCCAAGATATTGGTAAATTTCATTGATATTATTAGTGTAGGTTTTCCCTCGATCAACACCGGCGAACTCACTGACTCGAGCAAGATTAGAACCAATAGTTGCAATATAATATTCACCAGTTTCTCGGTGAGGTCCCTGAACATTAGCTCGGACAATGTCAGGAAGTCCTTTCAGCCTTAGTTTCTTGACCTTGTCTTCTAGTTGAAGAAGAGCAGTATAAGTTGGAGGGTCATTTGCAAGATTGGCTAGATCATCTTCTTTAGTAACACCAGGAATAATTTTCAGAACCTTCGGTCTATTCTCATCATCAGCCAAAATATAGAGCCTTAGAGCCCTAGAAAGCTTATCGCGAACCTCAGCTCCAGTCATCTTCTTGAGTTTAAGATTCGAACGGTTCAAATCAAGGTTCAGATGTCTTTGAGCAACATCGACATCAATTGAAGCAATGTCCCTAGTTGTTGTAGTTTCAAGAGATGCCGCGATTGCTTGAACCTTCTTTTCATCAGTTCGTAGTGGTTTGCCCTTAGAATTAGATTCTTCTAGATATACCTTCATTGTTGGAGTTTTAGGTACTTTACGAGCATCTACAATCTCAATCACACGTGGTAAACCTTGAGTTACGTTGACAGTAGCCACACCAGCATAGTGGAAAGTCCTCATCGTCATTTGAGTCCCTGGTTCTCCAATAGATTGTGCTGTAGTAATACCTACTGCCTCATGAGGATCTGCACGAGAATAAACCATGCTTGAGTCAGCGCTCAAGATTACTTTTTTGGCCTGAGCTGCTGTTAGTTTCTTAGTACCTCTAGACAAAATTCCTTTGACTAAGTCATCAATTGTTTTGGGTGTAATCTTGATATTTTGTTTAGCAGCAACATCGCTTAACTGAATAAATAATGGATTTTCTGAGTCAATATCTCTATGGATTTGCACCAACTTAGATTCAACATCATAGTCTTGCAATGGCAAGACGCTCTTCTTTCGGCGGCGAGATGCCACACGACGGCGGACAACTGTTTTCTGAGTCGTCTTATCCTTCATTGCAGACTTAGTTGAGCCTTGAATAACTTCACTGATTTTTTGAGCCATCCCCGAATCTGTAGCACAAATCTGAGCGATTTCTCCAGGGGATAGGACCTTCACATTGTCCCATTTTCGGTCATCTGCCAGCCTATGTGCAAACTCCTCTTGGATCCCTAGATCCATTAATTTCTTCTTGGTTGCACTCTTAACTACCATTATTCATCACTCCCTAATGCGTCATCAAGAACCTGATTGATATCGAATGGCATCCCCTTTCGACTGCGAGCAGGATCAATTCCATCTTCTCCATATTCAAATTGAATAATCCTATTTGCTGTATTTCTAACAGAACCATTTCCATCATCAGAGACTCTCAAATCATCCATTGCATTTATCAGACGACGCTGCATATATCCTGACTTAGAAGTACGAACTGCAGTATCAACAAGAGATTCCCTACCTGATACTGACAACATAAAGAATTCAGTTGGTTCAAGACCCTTTTTGAATGAAGAAGCAACGAATCCTTTCTCTTCAGCACCCTTAACACCTCGAGGGAAGTGCGATAGAACTCGGTCATTATAACCACGCTCTAAGCGCTTACCACGAACTTTCGGTTGACCAATAGAGCCCGCCATCATAGCCAAGTTATCCATAGAACCACGAGCTCCGGATGTAGCCATAATTACAGCAGAGTTGTCATCCCCTAGGTAAGACTTAGCAACATTTCCTGACTCAGACTTAGCAGAATCAAGAAGTTGGAGAATATTCTCTTCGAGAGTCTCAATAGGTGTTCGTCCAGGTCTTGTTTCATATCGGCGACCATTCTTTCCAAATTTCAAAAGTTCTGCATCAACCTCTTCACTAGCACGTGAGTTGATTTCAGCAATTTCAGCCTTAGCCTGTGGAGGAAGGTCCTCGTCGTCAATTCCTGTAGTGAATCCCATAGATGTACAAATTGCGATCGTCATTTTTGTCATTCTATTTATGAACTCAGCACCTTTTTCTGTACCATGAGTTTGAACAACAGCATCGAGAAGTCGACCATCTTCTGCACCTATGCCTCGCTTATCGATAGTTCCCGAAACGTTCCCTGATGATGTCACCTTGACTTCATCACCACTTCTACTTGTATAATCTAGTTTAAATCCAGCAGGAACAATAAGACCTAGAACGTCACTTCCAAGGTATCCTACGACTCCATTATGTTCTGATTCCTCAGGAAGAACTCCATCCCAACCTATGGCTCCTAGAACTTCCATTACGAGTTCCTTAGGAAGTATTCTTTCTCCATGAGTGAGAAGGTATGCTCCTGAAATGTGGTCGTGAATCCCACCAATCACAGAACCACCATATCTAGGGGTGATAATGTGTTCCTGAACTCTCATGAGTATCTTTGCCTCAGCACGCGCTTCTTCCGATTGAATAACATGTAAGTTCATTTCATCACCATCGAAATCAGCATTGTAAGGGGTACAATCTGCTAGGTTAAAACGGAAAGTATTTCCTTCCATCACTCTAATTTCATGAACAAGCATTGACATTCTATGAAGGGAAGGTTGTCTGTTGAAAATTGCCACATCCCCATCAATTAAGTGACGCTCGACAATTACACCAGGCCTTGGATTTCCATCTCTATCATAAGTCGAAAGACGATCCTCGACTTCTGTTCGATAAACCTCTCCATGTTCGTCCTCAATCGAAGGGCTACCACAGTGAGGGCAGTTTACCTCGAGATGATCTGGAAGATATTCATCTGGATTGTTCTGTTCCCAAACCCAGCGATAGTGAATCATTGCGCGTGGGTCATCGTTAGCTATTGATTGACCATTTTCATCTTCTCCACGAAGATTAGAAATTGTCGATTCGAGATCCACAGACCAAACTTCCTCAAGTTCACCCATTGCAGTTCTCTTCATCTGCTTCATCAATTCTAGACCAGGTAGGAAGTTAGGTGCAGGGAGAACTGCATTCAAATCGGGCCGATAACCTGCATATGGCTCATCCTCGCTTCCGGAATGACAGTCTGGGTTCAGACATCTGAACCCGGACCAAATAAACTTCGTTCGATCAGTAATACGAACTCGGAAGTTGTCACCACGGATGATGTAATTAACTCCAGGATGATTATCCGGTCCGCGCAGAATCATTCTACGCAATTGTTCCCTATTTCGACTAGTTGCCCTAATAGGAACCGTTAGTTCCTTGGCTGTCCTAACTGGAATACCCACTTCATTGATTCCCAAGTTTGGATCAGGACTAATTACCGTACGAGCGCAGAAATTTACTCGCTTACCTGATAGATTACTACGGAATCTTCCCTCTTTACCCTTGAGGCGCTGAGAAAGAGTCTTCAGAGGTCTACCTGATCGGTGGCGAGCAGGTGGAATCCCGCTAGTCTGATTATCAAAATATGTAGTTATATGATATTGTAACAATTCCCACAGATCTTCGACAATCAATTGTGGAGCGCCAGCATCACGATTTTCCCTTAGACGCTGATTAATACGCAAAACATCAACTAATTTGTGTGTCAAGTCGTCTTCAGACCTATCTCCACTATCTAGAGTAATAGATGGACGAACAGTAATTGGAGGCACAGGAAGTACCTTCATGATTGACCATTCGGGTCTACTTGAAGCACTGTCCATACCAAGGAAAATAAGATGCTGATCAGGTATTTTTTCTAACCATTCTCTAATATCTCTTGCATTGAGCTTGTGCTCACCCTTGTCGGCTTTCTTTTCCTTGAATGTTGAAGGCTTATCAAGCATTATTTTACCTTGTTCGGAACCACAATGCATGCAGATTGCACGCTTAGCACTTGAGCATTCTTTCTCAATCTCCTTGATAATTTTCTTGAATTCTGTAGAACCGACACCATGCTTGCGCATCACATCTGCAACACGATCTCGATAGTAATCTTGTTCGGATTTCTCCGGATCTAATGGGTGGGTATCTGTAGCACTATGTAGCAAAATATGGCTGCAATCGTTGCATGTAGACTTGAGTGAAGTCTTGATTAGCATTGTAAATCCTATGTGAATCACTGGAAGTTCAAGTGCTATATGACCAAAGTGACTTGGGCATTCATCATGCTTATTACCACAAGTTTCACATCGAATCCCGGGATCAATGACACCCATCTTTGGATCCATTAAACCTTGCTTGAAGGCATGACCGTCATCCTTGTATGTGTCAGCTGTTTTAACCTCAACAGCAGACATCTTACGAATTTCATTCGGGTCCATTAGGCTGAATTTAATCGACTCAATCCTCTTTGGGATTTGAGCTACTCCACGGGCACTCATCTTTTGTCCTCCAGTTCTAGCCGCATAGCGACACCAAGACTTTTCATCTCATCCAATAATAGTTTGAATGCATAAGAAGTTTGCACAGAATGAACATCAGCCCTATCTCCACAAACCGGACATACAGGTGTTCGTCTCTTCCAATCATAGTAGGCAATATGGCCACATCCACTATTGTTACAAACCATTAGTGACCAACCATCTGATTCATCAAGTAATCTGTCTTTGATTACCATTGATGCACCGTGAGCGATTAAACAGTCACGTTCCATTTCTCCGAATCGTAATCCACCTTGACGAGCACGCCCCTCTGTTGGTTGTCGAGTTAGAATCTGTACACGACCACGACTGCGAGCGTGCAATTTACTACTTACAAGATGGTGTAGACGTTGATAGAAAATAACTCCAGTGAATATTTCTGCCTGATATGCCTCACCAGTTTCACCACTTGTCATTGATTCTCGACCAGTATGTGCGAATCCATTCCTTAGAAGTCCGGAACGTAGAGAATCTTCTTTCTCTCCGCTGAATGCAGTACCATCTATTTTCCTACCTTCCATGGAACCTACCTTTCCGCCAATCATCTCAAGAACGTGAGCAACAGTCATTCGAGAAGGAATAGCATGCGGGTTGATTAGTAGATCTGGAACAATACCGTCCGATGTGAATGGCATATCCTTCTCGTCAACTAATCTTCCAATAATTCCCTTCTGTCCATGTCGACTAGCGAATTTATCACCTAACTCGGGGACCTTTTCAGTTCGTACAGTAATTCGACAAAGTAGACCCGAATCAAGAGATTCAGTAACGTATACATTATCCACCCAGCCATGTTCACCATTGCGAATCATCATTGAAGATTCTCTACGCTCTTGGGCCTGTAAGAAATGTCCATGAGATTCCTCAAGGAATCGCGGAGGACTTGTCTTACCCACTAATACACTGGCCTCAGCACCAACACTAGTCAGGTAGGTCTCGGGAGTTGGTAGACCATCTCTCTCAAGGTGAGTATAATTCTCCCACGACTTTAATCCTTTAATTTCATCAAGTCCAGTGCCAGGAATCTCGATTCTCTCCTCTTGACCGCCGGGGAATCTTTTGTTCTCAGCATTGTATGTGCGAATGAATGAAGAGCGCCCCAATGAACGTTCTACTGCAGCTCTATTTATGATTACTGCATCTTGCATATTATACCCATGATGACTGAGGATTGCAACGACAAAATTTTGTCCACCAGGCCTACTAGCAAAATTAGTGGAATCCATCGCTCTAGTTCCAACAATTGACTGCTGAGGGTAATGCATAACATGCATTCGAGTATCTGGCCTTAGTCGATAGTTTGCACTTGGAAGGCCAAGACTCTGTTTTACCATTGCAGTCCCTCCAGTAACACGAGGTGTAGAATTATGTTCAGGGTATGGAACAAGAGATGCGCAAACACCGAGTATGAGTTGTGGGTCTATCTCTACGTGCGTGTAAACGAGAATAGTGTTGTTTCGCTTCTGTTTTCTACGCAGGGTTTCCATATCTTCTTGGTAATAATTCAATGGGACACTGAATTCTTCGACAACTAATTCACCATTAGGCATGTAAACCTCAACTCGCAAATTTGCTTCTTTGATTTGTTCCTCTCCAGAACGCTCGCCAAGGTTGACCCATTCAACCATTGCAGGATTAATCGGGCGACCATACTTAGGAGAAGCTGGTGGCAAATCAAAAGGACGAGGCGCGACAAGAAGATCTTCTTCTTCCTCAGCGTCAACCCATTCAACAATACCATTAGACACTAAGTCATTAAAGGTCCATTCTTTTGAACGAATTAATTCTAGATGCTCCTTTGAAAGAATCAAATCACCATCATCTATCACTAACATAGGTCGTAAAATACGACCCCGGTCAGTGTTGATGTAAATATCACGATTAGCAGAATCATGGCGAATACTGACTTCAGGTCTAATTCTACCTTGGCGGCGTCTACGCTTGAATTGATTAACCAACTTTGCCGCATTCTTGTGTAAACCAAAAATATCGCCGTTGACGTGAACTCGAGAGCCATCCGCCCAACCTGTTGGTGAAGAGTCTACTCCAGCCTCACGCAATAATTCCTTAACATCAGTTTCAGGAACTTCTTCAGATACATCAATCATTTGAGCGGCGTTTTTCACAAGACCACAATTTTGACCTTCTGGAGTCTCATTCGGACATAAACGACCCCATTGAGTAGGATGAAGATCACGGGCCTCGAAGTGAGGTTGACTGCGGACAAGCGGACTGGTTACTCTGCGCATATGAGATAATGCTGCAAGATATGTTGTTCTGTCTAATAACTGACTAACGCCACTTCTTCCACCAACCCAATTACCTGTTGCAAGAGCATGCATAATCTTCTGTGTAAGTACATCAGGTCGCAAACAAGCGTTGATTCTCAATTCGCGCTTCCTGTTGTGATGCCTCTCTAATTGATACTTCAAATCGCGAGCCAATTGTTGAAGACTTACTCTGAATAAATCTTCAATTAAATCTCCAGCTAATCTGACTCTCTTGTTTGCATAGTGATCTTTGTCATTAGGATCGCGGTTAGTAATTGCCATTTCGAGAACTTGTCTGACAATTCTTCCAAGGAAAATTGCCTTCTTCTCTCTATACTCAATGCCAGAGCCCAAGTGAGGAAGCAACTCTTTGTCGAGGAGATTTTGAATTCGGGCTTCTCGATATTCTTTTTGTTGGCCCGCTGCGAATTTCTTCTCAAGCCATGCTAAAGCCTCGTCAGAGTTCTCAACATTATATTCTTCATTATCCTTAACTTCGTTAAGGTTAGCCACTGTGTATTTCATAGCCTCAGCAGGACCTGCAATTGCTGTGAAAATTTCTTTATCATTTTCCATGCCAAGAGCACGCATTAGCAAAACTACAGGAATAGGTGTAGTTCCAGCACTAGGAATCTTAACCATTAGCATACCATCGCGTCGCTTCTCAATATTGAGGGGTTTACGTACACCATCTTTCTGAGAGAAAATTTTCGCAACTTCAGTCTCATGAGCATATTTCTTATTTTTCTCGACAGTTACTCGATTGGGCGCTAAATCTTCCATCGAAATTAGAACTCTTTCCGTTCCATTAATGATAAAGTAACCACCAGGGTCAAGAGGATCTTCACCAGCTTTACGGAGTAACTCAGTCAGTCGCTCAGCATCTTCTGCAGATGTATGCGGAGAGAGTTTCCTATCAGTATCCCCACACAGATGAGAAATGTGATTTGCGTGCACATTACAGAGAGCAGAGCGTACCATAATTGGAAGGTTACCAATGTGGACTCTTTCTTCGACTTTAGGGACTGGTTCATTAGGGTCATCGTCCCAGATAATCTGGAAATCCAGATGAACTGGAGAATAGTATGTCAACTTTCGAAGGCGACATTCGAGAGGAGTACCTGGATGCTCAGCGCCGTTAGCCTCACGAATCGTGGGGCTTCCGAGGTGAATATTCTTCATTCGAATGACAATTTCTTTATCTAGAACGTCAAGTTTGATTATTCCACCATCGTCATCCTCGATTATCTCGTCAGTACCGATACGGATATTGCGAACAATTTTTTCCATCCGGCTGAGACGCCCATCACCAGATGGGATACAATCGTTATATGATGCAAGTTGATGATTAACAAGGCTTCTTTGTTGGAAGTAACTTTCTACTATTTCCTTCATGATTAATCCCCCTAAGCACTCTCCACAATAAGACGGAATGCCGTACTAGACCCAGCAGATCTACTATATCGAATAATTTTGACAATCCTGTTCGTCAACCATCCTGCAGGAAGATCATCAGCCTCGGCTTCTATTTTTTCCTTAATGGCTTGAACAGCAGGATCTGTAATCAGGATCTTAGGAAGTAATTCTTTTGCAACCCTAGTTCCACCGTAATCATCTGCTTCTTCAAGACCCCATGGAGCAAGAATTGCAGACTCATCATCGGCGTCGACTAATTCATGATGAGGGACAAGAATGTGATTCAATACATTGAATCTGTCATCTCCTTGTGGAATGTCCATTAATTCCATGGCCTTACGTGAAATAGTTATTCTGCCAGAACGACTGCGGCGACGAGAAGTATTGTGTTCCCGAATAATGCCCATTATGTGTTCTAGAGTGGAATCAGACATTGCAACGCCAGTTTTCACTGAGACTTCTTCAACAGTCATTCTCTTGATGGCGTCCATATTTGCGTCGTCGGCAAGTTTGTGAGCATGATCCTCATTAATTCCCAGTTCGATAAGTCTCTTTTTTGTTGAACTCTTTACTGCCAAAACAACACCACCTACCTAACATAAACCGTGGGCCTGCGGCCTTATCAGGCGGGCCTGATGGGATTCGAACCCACGGCCACCGGGTTAAAAGCCCGGCGCTCTACCTGACTAAGCTACAGGCCCATGGCTGATGCTGGGCTATCCGCCGACCGACGAGGTGTTTAAGAAAGTGACGGTCTATGCGTAGCATAGGCAAGGCTGGACATGCACCCTCCTGGGGTAGCCAAGAGAACAAACCCTAGTAACTCATGATATGGATAAAGGTTTTTGAAAAAATGAGGGAAAGAAATGGAATCTGAGGAGATTAATCATGTATCCGATATCAAAGCAAGGGAGACACACAGAGTTGTTGAGTTCAATAATGGAACCAATGAATCAATCGATTTAATTGTCCCAGCAACAGTCTACCCACCTCGCGAAGATACAGACCTTCTAC
This sequence comes from Marine Group II euryarchaeote MED-G36, assembly GCA_002457595.1. Taxonomy (GTDB): domain Archaea; phylum Thermoplasmatota; class Poseidoniia; order Poseidoniales; family Thalassarchaeaceae; genus MGIIb-O1. Next base: position 17,340 of record NTJR01000002.1, on the reverse strand, counting down.
TTGCTGCTCTTGAAAAATTAGAAGGAGGTGTTGGAAATGCAGTAGAGATAGGTGTCGGGTCTGGAGCAATTAGTATAGCGCTCGCTCAAAGAGGATGGAAGGTCAGAGGATTTGACGTCAACCCATTTGCTGTTTCAGCAGCAAGAGGAAATGTGGAATCTATTGGGCTCACAAATAGCACCCATATAGAAGAAGGAGGACCTGGCGAAACAGGATGGGACTTGCCAAGAGATTGCGACCTTATTGTCTGGAACTTGCCATACCTCAACCCTCCTGGAAAGAATCAGCCTTCCTTACAACCTATAGAAGAAGCCGGACTTACTGATTTAGATAGCAAGGGCGGATGGAGCGAATACTTGAGAGCCCTATTAAGCGAGAACATACAAATGAAATCTGATTTATTGGTTGTCATATTATTTCGAACCGAACCAAAAAGCCCAAGCTCACCAAATGATTGGATTTCTTCCGGCTGGGGCGCCAATAGACTGGCAAGAAAAAGATTAGCAGATGAAACTCTAGAAGTTTGGGCGTTTTGGAAGCCTGGGGAGGGAGTTGAACCCATAGTAATTGATTCTACAAATTCGACCATGGAGGATGCAAAGAAACTTCACCAAACAGATTGGCAAAGAGTACTAACAAGAACACAGAAAAAAGGGAGGGGGCGAAGAGGTTCTGTTTGGGAAAGTGAAGAAGGAGACCTGACCGGGACTTGGTCGACCAATAAGGAAATCTTACAATCGATTAGTCCTGGATTACTTCAATCAATTATTGGAGGATTAATTTCCAATCGCTTAGACATTCAATGTAAATGGCCAAATGATTTGATGTTCGATGGCAGGAAAATAGGTGGAATATTACTTGAATCATCTTCTGATGATGAACGAATTAGAGTGGGCGTGGGCATCAATAAAAAATCAAGGTTATTGAACGGGATTCCAGTCTCTGGATGGGAAGACATGAGTTGTGAACTAAGTTATGACGACGTGTTCAAAAGAATAGATGGAGCATTGGCTTCTGCATTCTCAGCACATTACCGAGTTCCCTTTTTGGACAAAGAAGAAATGTTAGAGATTTCTTGGAAATCCATATCGACTTCATTATCTCGAGGCGCGTTCACCGAACTAAATGGGAAACAGGTCAGAATTATCGGAATTGAAGAGAAGGGGGCATTGGAAATAAGTAGCGAAACCAATATTGCATCAACCGACGAATTGGAGCAGCTTATTTTTTCTTTCTGATTTTCTTTTTTAGGCCAAGTTTTTCTCTTACCAACCTTATCTTCCCAGAGCTCGAGACAGGTTCAATATCAGGAGCGTTGCTAAGAATTTCTCGTGCCGGAAAATAATTCCCTAAAGAGACCTTGATAATCACCTTAGTCGAGAAGCCATCTGAATAGCAATCAAAGAGCCGGAAATCATACATCCCTAAAATGACTGAAATAAGTTCCTGACATGACTCGCGATTAATTGGGCGATCTACTATTGCACCTATCCATCGGTGCTTTCCACGTGCCGCCTTACTTGGGCTCGCCATGACTGTCCGAGGAGACATCTCCTTAACTTATGGTTGGTTCAATAATACCTCTTACGCGTATATAGTAAATAGACGAATAGAAATTATAGTCCACTAACTACAGCAACAAGACGTAGGCGACCTAACATTTCGTCACTAGATCTAGCGCCTAAAATTACTTGACAATCAGGGTGTAATTTAGAAACAAATGATTCAGTTAATTCATTTAGGTGTGCGAGAGTCATATCGGGACCCCCTTCTACTTGAATTAAACAACCCTTTGCTCCATCGATATTAGTATTTACAAGAGGTGATTGCCTTGCAACCTCAACAACCTCATTAGGATTAGCAACAGACCCTGAACCTACTATCAAGGTTGCATCTCCTATGTGGTTCACAACGGTGCGTAAATCCATCAAATCAAGATTTAATTTACCAACTCTAGCCAAAGTTGTAACAAGACCTTCAATTAAATCTTGAATCCATCCTGAACCCTTTCTCCAGTCCGAGCCCCTTGCTCTTGCATACCACGCTAATCTCTCCATACTAACTTGAATGCAAATATTGGAATTAGCATCAAGAGCAGGTAATGAAGCCTGAGCAATGGCAGAACGAAGAGGTTGTTCGGCAAAAGGAAGCCCGGCGATTGAAATCACCAGACAATTCTTAGAGCGCGCTAGGCTAGCTAACTCACTTGCAGCACCAGAACCAGTGCCACCACCTAGACCAGTCATCAACACAACTAATTCAGCATCATCAAGTAGCGAGGAAATTGAAGATGACCCCTCTGCAAGTCGGTGTGCTGCTAGACTTGGTAAAGCAGCTGCGCCACCTCCATCTCCAATTGCATCCAAGTGCAAACAATGAGCCAGAGGAGATTCAAAAAACGATGATTCATCCGCATCAATGAGTAGTAAATCGGACAAATCCGAGCACTTTTGATGAGCAGAATTAGCCCAGATGCAACCAATCCCACCGACGCCACAAATCAGTATCGCGCCTTCGTGCATATTGCCACCAAGCCTGAAGGCATTCAATGAAAGTGCGGGTCAATCATATGTCAGATATCTCTGATATCGCCTTCTTTCATCTCTCGCCCAAGCATTATCCGGCTCAATATCTAGAACCTTCTCATAATACTCAATCGCTTTTTCAAAATCAGACAGGTGTCGGCCATTCAAGTGAGCAAGATTGTTAAGGACAGGGACACAATTAGAATCCTCATCTAACAACTCCAAGAGAATTGATTCCGCTCTATTTATTTCCATCATCACCATAGCTTCTTCGGCATCATCTAATTTGGAAATTTGCTCATCACTCAGCCGGTAGATATTCTTCCACCTAGGTCCGGCCATCAAATGCTGGAAGGCGGTTATTCGTATGAGGTTTCGCAGGTTGCTGACAAAATTCAATACCCCACAATGATGAACGACCCCGTAGGGGTCAAACTGAAACGTTGATAGCCCGAAGTCCGGTGGAATGTACCGTCATTAGAGGTCATAAGATGAAGATGCATCATTTGACCTCAAGAAGGCTACTCACTCTAACTTGCTTCGCCTTGCTTCTGGCGGGTTCAACACAAGCCTATTCCACAGGTATTGGAGGTGATGAGGATGGTAATGGAGACGTTTCGGTTGCTGGTTGCACTTGCCATTCTGAATTACCAGATAATTCTGTCACACTAATTCTCGAAGGAGTACCATATCATTACTCAGCAGGCACATCTTACGAACTGAAAATACAAATTATTGGTGGCCCCACTATCGACACTACATCAAACGCGGGTGGATTTTCCATGAGAGTTAGTTTTGGAACTCTCGCCGCTGCAGAAGGATACGAGAGTGAAACCCACCATTGGGATGATGATTCGACAACAATGACTCACAGTGGATCCGGTGCAGAGAATGCCGAACGAACTTGGCATGTAGTCTGGACCGCTCCCGATAGCGGCACTGGGATTACGACGTTTTGGCTTGCAGGAAATGCAGTCAATGGAGACGGAATACCATCTGATTTAGACCGCTGGAACCGATTAATAACATCAATCGATGAGGGTGAAGACAATGGTGAGACTAGAACAGTATTCAGTGGCAATGGAGAAATCACCCCTCCTGCTCCTTCCGAAATCCATGTAGATTTACATGAAATGGGGGCTGCACTGCGCGCTCACTGGTTAGGTCTCCTAGGCTTTGGCGCAGTAATTCTAGTCATTATTTTCTGTGGACTTTTCCTTAGATATGGAATTTCGGAAAACTATTCTGGCCGCAGTAATTTACTCAAACTACGCATGAAACATTCACGCAGAGGTGACCAATGATGAAGGATGACATGGTTTTGAAACTCTTACGAGAAGTAAAATCTGGAAAGGTTAGCGTTGATGATGCTCGCAAGGCACTTGAGGAAGTAAGTCTAAGTGAGGACACTTATAATGCGGCAGTAGATCATGGAGTATTTGATGAACCCGAACCAGGAACAATTGTCCGAGCTAGCATTTCACCATCTGGAGATTCATGGTTGATTCTAGTATTTGCTCTATGGGGTATTTTGTGGACACTATACTGGGCAGGAACTCTCTCCTACGGTTTGTTCAACCATTGGGATCAACAACAACTATCATTCCATCTTGCAATGACTTTACTAACTGTAATTATGATGGGGGTCGTCTATATGAGATTCGTAATGCCGGATTTAATTATCGTAAAGCATAGGAGAAACAAATACATTACTCCTAATGACCCAGAAGGGTGGCAACAGTACGAGGTGTGATAGATGGCAAGACGATTCCGACTCCGACCAATACCTGGTGCTGAAGAGAGCGTGGAAGAGAATAATCCGGTTCTTGATCGTAGAGAATTCATGCGATATTCATTCAATACCGCCGCAGGCGTAATCACAATGGCAAGTTTGGGCAGCATTGGTTTTGCTTCTCTCCTAATGGGTACTGCAGATTCTTCAGGAGGAGACACTGCAGTTCGGTTTTGGGTACCTACAGGTGCTGAAGATTCTACTTGGTATGGAGATAGACACTTAGAACCAATGTCGTATTCTGCTTTTGTAAGTGCATCTGCGGCTAGTTCTACCGGAATGGCAGGAGCCCAAGGTGTGTGGTCAGGACTTCCAGTCAATGTAATGTACGTGCCACACTCAGAGAATGTGAATGCACCCCTAGTCACAAATCAGCCAAGATTTCAATTTCTAGATGGTTATACAGAAAGCGGAAAATACGTAGGTAGTGGGTATGAGATTGAGGAGCCAGAATACAGTATATTATCAATTCATGATAATCTAATTGTCATTTTCTCTCGTTGTCCACACTTATGCTGCATCCCTGGTTGGCAACTTGTTCAGAACAGTTTTACTGAAGAACAATGGACGCCCGGAGCAGTTGATGCCGGCGGAAACAAATTATTCTGCATTTGTCATTCCAGTAGATTCGACCCTACTGCAATTGAGAAAAATAGAAACAGGAATCGTTCAACTGGAGCAGAGTTCGATTTCATAGGAATTAGAAGAACTGGGGGGCCAACACCTGTAGGATTACCCCTAATCCCCTGGGTTTTATCAGGAGACTCAATAGAAGCCCTGCCGGATTTCAAAGACTGGTATACATACTGCGACTGAGGTGAAAAATATGCTACAATTCTGGTTCCTTTGGCTTTTCATCACACTTGTTGTTGTGCTTGTAGCATTTACATTAAGAAAAGAACGTGAAGAAATGCCTCGCAAAGATATCTTGAGGGCTGTTGAGACTAGTGCAGGAAGCATGGGGTTGGCTGAGAAATCGTTTCTCTGGGCATTCTCATGGTTAGACACTCGATTTAGACTCCAAGACTATTGGAGTATGAGTAGAGAATCGTACTATAGTATGCATCGCCAAATGCCTCTAACTCATGCGGAAAAATACAAATTACGTATTATCTGGTATTGGTATCCTCTATATTGCCTTGGAGGTATTTCCTTCCTCGCATTCATTATTCTGGTAATCACAGGTACGATCCTAGGTCTTTACTACGTCCCAGGAGGAGAAGGGGACCCTACTCCTGCGTACTCATCAATGGAATTCATAATGACACAATTACCATTTGGATACATAATCAGATCGATTCATCATTGGGCAACCCACTTCATGGTTGCAGCAGTATTCCTCCATATGTGCAGAGTATACTTCACAGGGGCATACAGAAATCCTCGAGAGCTAAATTGGCTAATCGGAGTTGCTCTAATGTTCTTCACCATTTTCTTTGGATACTCAGGATACCTTCTACCTTGGGATAGTCTTGCTTTCGGCGCGGCTACTATTGGAATCAATATGGCAAACTCGACACCTCTCATAGGAAGTTGGGTGGCAACTGCAATGTTTGCAGGAACTTCCCTATCTGGTCAAACGGTAACAAGAATGTATTTCCTGCATGTATTCATCCTTCCAGTTGTAGTTACAGGACTTATCCTGGTTCATTTATTCATAGTCTGGGTTCAAGGAATCGCGGAGCCGCATTGATATGGAGGTCATGACATGAGTATGATAGACAGATTTGGGCGTATCGCTGACACTTATATGCGTGAGAAATCAACCCTCCTTGAATCAGAGGAGGAAAGGCAACGCATCCATATGGGCCATCCTTTCTGGCCTTCTGAGGTCTTACGAGATACGATAATTCTAGCTGCTATGCTAATGGTTCTCGCGTTCTACTGCTGGTTAATCCCCCCTCCACTGCATAGTGCTGCAGATCCATTCGCACAAGCAGGATTTGTTTTCCCTGACTGGTATGTACTATTCTCATACGGTTACTTGCGCTGGGGAGAGTATCTGCCTCAATTCGTCATTCCTGCAGGACCTATCGGCGAATTCCTCGGCTCTCCTGTAATTTCTTGGAATGCTGCATGGTGGGGGGCTGCACTGACAGGGATTCCTGTTGGAATACTAACGCTCCCGCCATTCTTAGGAGGTCGCGAAAAGCGCCCTGTAGAAGACCCATGGTTTGCAACAGCAGGAGCCGTTTACCTTGCTCATGTATGGTTCATATCAGTATTTTCAATCAATATTTTCTTAGAATTATATGCGAAAGACCGTTCTGACTACTGTTGGGCTGATTCACATCACGAATTCTTATGTGGCAGACAGGCCCCTTGGACTGCAGAAGTATTCAACGCAATCCCTTGGGTATTGACAGGGATATTCATATTTGCAGTATTGTATTTTGCAGTGAAATGGTTCTTGGTTAATTCCATAGGAGCCAGGGTCACTTCATCAATGGGGAAGCAAGTTGCAATTGGGACTCTTGTTATTGCCGTACTGATTTCAGCAGTAACGTGGCCAATCTACGAAGGTGGTTTTTGGGATTATGGCGGCCTTGGGGCCATGGATGAAATTGAGGATCTGGAAAATATGCGCGGGCAACCGGCAGACACTCTGGTTTACTATGAGAAAGGGAATGTCAAGTCTGAATGGCGAGATGAATGTCTGACCTTCTCAGACAGTTCTGGACTGGAAGTTTGGCATGAGTTAGACGAAGGAGCTGATTTATCCAAATGGTGTGTAATTCCTGCTATTCATTGGACTCAATGGAGCATTTTCCAGCCAACTCAAAATATCGTCATTGATTTTGAAGGAGTAAATGGACATCTCGACAAAGAAACTGGAAGAAATGCTGCTGGAGCAGATTTTAGTTATATGGGGAATTCTGATTCTACAGAAATTTCAGATACTTGGTCCGATACAATGTATATTGAGGATTTAGGAGTCTCAACTGTATTTGTTGATATTGGTTGTAATTTCCGAACAACGGTTAGAAATGCAGGAACACATCAACAAACTCTTACACTTTCAGATGAAGCAGGAGAAGAGATTTGGAAAACGGATGGTGAATGTGAGAGTACCACCCTTAAACTATCAACTGATGCTTCATATAATCTAGAATATTCTGTACACTCAGAGGATGTAAATGAAAGTGTGACAATGATTACAGATTTCTCCGCAGTAGCATTCCAACCTCTACTACTAGATGAAGGAGGGGCTATAGTAAACAGAGATTCACTACCTAGTGGGTCCGATTTAAGTGAGATGATGCTTGAAAATCCAACCTTCCAAAAGAATCCAAAAAGTCTTGATGCTAAATTAATTTATTCAATGTTCATTCCTTGCCTAGGAATTGGCGCAATGGTATTCATGTTGATGCGCAGTATGGCTCGTGGATATGAATGGGAAATGAACATGTGTTACGGATGTGATCTTTGTGATGATGCCTGTCCTGTTCGTCTATTCAACGCTGGAGATAAACTCAACATCATTTACAACACATGGAATAACGAAAATGATGGAGTTCCACTTTATTCATGCCTGACCTGTGGCGCCTGTACAAATGCATGTCCACAATTAGTTGACTATGATTCATACGTTGATATCCGACGTAATCTGATAGTAGGAGGGCCACCGGCTGCGGAAATCCCTCACACCGTTTTGCAGGCTCTACTTGCCGCTGAAGCAGAAGAGGGTGCTGATGAGGCATTTATCCCTGTAGGTGAGTATCCTATTGACTCAAGTGTAGGATACTATCCTGGCTGTGTGGACTATATCGATCAAGAAATGATTTTCAGCCATGTCAATGAAGGTTCAATGAACCTTGGAGAAACTACAGAGGCAGCATTCACTCTATTCGAAGAAATGGGGAAGGAAGTAACTTATCTTGGTAGAGATTTCCTAAAGTGCTGTGGCCACGACCAGAAGTGGCAGGGCATGACTGAAGTATTTGAAAAACTTAAGGTTTACAATCAGAAGAAACTAGGAGAGAGTGGAATTGACACATTAGTCACTTCATGTGCTGAATGTTTCAGAACTTTTGCAATGGATTATGAGCTAGATGATATGAAAGTCATGCACACTACTGAGTATCTTATTGAGAATGGATTTGACATGAATTTGGAAACTCCTGAAGAGATGACAGTCACTTTTCATGACCCTTGTAGATTAGGACGCCAGATGAACCTCTATGAAGAACCTAGAGATCTTATTCGAGCAATAGACGGAGTTGACCTAGTTGAGATGGAACATTCAGGAGAAGATGCTTTGTGCTGCGGTGTTTCAAGTATGATGTCGTGTAACGAAAACAGTAGAGCTGTTCGTATCGAACGCTTCGACGAAGTAAAGGCAACTGGAGCTGAAATTATGTTGACTTCATGTCCTAAGTGTGTCAGTCACTTTGAGTGCTTGAAATTTGAAGGCGATCCCCGACATGACTTTGAAATCCTCGATGTTGTATCCTTCCTAGCACGTCAAGTAAATGCCAAGAAACCCTAATCACATTCACAGGAATGTGAGATGGGCTGAATACAATGAAAGAATTATTGTTATTACTATGCCCCAAATGGTGGCTTTGGCCATCTCAGGATTCTCATACCCTAGAGCAACTAGCCAAAGAAAGAAACCGATTATAATGGCACAGGCTGAAGAAACCCAAGCAACCTCTATAGAAAGTGAATAAACCATTGCAAACCAAATCAGGGGACCAATGAGTAAGCTTAGCCATGCCATTGAGTCATGATACCAAAATACAACTGGAGCACTATTGTCATCCACGATACTTCGTGAGAGAACATATCCATGAATGTGACGAATTGTAGACCGTAGCCTTGAGAAGTCAGAACCGGCAGCATCGCACCAGATGACTGACATTCCGGACCTTGCTGCTAGACGCAAAAAGGAACAACGTCGTATAAGAATGGCAATGAATTCCTTACGTGCAGAAGAGCGTGCCAAATTGAAAGGGGGCGATGATGCAGTAGCATGGGTGAAAGAAGAATTATGCATTGGATGCGATCAATGCACTATCGTCTGTGATGATGATGCAATAGAACTGTATGACACTCCTCTAGCAAGTCCAATTATGAAAGTTGAAGTAAATAAAAAAGCAAGGATTCTACGCGAACCATGCACTGGGTGTAAATTATGCGTTCTTGCCTGTCCAACTGATGCGATTATAATGATAGATAGGTGATATTATGGCTGACAAAGAACCAGTAAGATTCGGGGCTGAATTCGGACCGAAAAGAACAGAAAATAGCAAAGGTGTCGGTTTATCGACATACAAAACACTAGTCTGGGTTTCTAATCTAGGGGGGCTAATTCTCTTCGCTATTGGTCTAGAACTAATTATGGTACAAGAACAGTTCTATCTTGGATTAGCTTCCATTATAGGAGCAGTATTCATTGCTCTATTTCCTTCTAATTATGAAATCGTTGGAATGGAATTACTTGAATCAAATGTAAATGAAGTTGAGCAGGACAACTCAGAGCGTTAGACAAATAAGATGTGAAAATAACGCCTAAATTGAGTTCATCCCTCGGTGAAGGATGATTACCAATAGACAATAAATATAGCAAAAGAAAGAACCGATGCTAAAGTCCATACAAAGATGTATGTATTCTGCGAAATCGGGGATTCAACAATACCACTAGATTGTTCTGACTCTACCATGTCACTCATCACTGCGAGATGAATTAGGGTTGTAAATGTACTGATGTCACACTATTGCCTTTATGATAAGGAGGAGGATTAGTGGAAACAAAATCATTGTTGCATTATCATCAATCCACTTAACTCTTGGAATTTCACCAAGAACAGTAAAGGGGGCTAAAACAATTGCATAAAGAATTGGAGTTGAAAATAAAACATAACAACCCAACCAAATAATGTATGATACAACCATGCCGGCTACTATAGCCTTCTTCATCCCCATTTTTGCCCGCTTAACCTCGCCCATAAGAGGGTCCACGAAAGTCAAACCACAGATGATTGGAATCGTGAACTTTCCAGCCTCAAGACCCTCGCCTTCCTGAGGTGCTATAATTAGAGTCAAACATACGGCGATTGCCCCCCAAGCTAACGCACTAACTTGATTTGCCTCATATTCGCGCTGACCTACAATAATGATTCCAAAATTAATTCGTATTGCTTCAATAATTACAAATGCGATTCCGACTGCGATGACGAAATCTCTTGGTTCTAGATTTACTATATTTGCAATCTCAATCCCATATAGATGGTATACAAGGGGAATAAGGAACATCGACACATGAGTGATTCGTCGGAACCAATGACCTCCAGCACCACCCACAGAATGTTGAATATGGTCAATATCAACTGGAATTTCATCATTCATCAAATCACCTTAATTCATTTCTCGCTCTCAATTTGATTTATCTCTGATATGTCCGACTGCTTGATTGAGTGTCATATTTCCGGTCTCTATTGCTCTAATTGATTCATCGAATAGATTAGAGGTTAGTAAAGCCGAATCCCATGCTGAAATAAGCCGCTCTCTAATTCTTAATCGCTCACGGTCTTTGGAGGATTGTAATTCGGTGATTGAATCGACTAATTCAGAAACCCCCATAGAACTATGTGCGGAGACCAATAACACATCAGGCACATCAATATTAGAACCAGCAGAGAGGGCAGATTTGACCGCTTCGGCTGCTCTATTGGCGTTAGGAAGATCGGCTTTATTGATTACAATCAAATCTGCCAATTCCATTATCCCTGCCTTCTCTGCTTGAATCACATCACCCCTATCGGGACCATCAACGAGAATAATCCGATTAGCAAAAGCAACAACTCGGATTTCTGATTGACCTGCTCCGACGGTTTCGAGAACAACGTGATCCCATCCACATGCACAAAGAACGTCGACCATGGGAGTCAAACAATCCATTAAACCTCCTGGATGATTTCTTGTAGCTAGTGAACGCACGTAAATACCATCTGAAGAATCAGCATTCACCATACGCATACGATCTCCGAGCAATGCCCCACCTGTCTGAGGCGACGAGGGGTCAATAGCCAATACTGCTACGGTCTCACCTCTGGAAACCCATTCGTCAATTAACTTGCCAATGAGCGTGGATTTACCAACACCGGGAGGGCCAGTTATTCCAATTGAATCTCCAGAACCATTCTCTACAGGAGAGGTGCCGCCCTCTTCAAGGACACTAAGCAATCTAGCCAATGCACGGCGATCCCCTGATTTGGCAGATTCGAATAGAGAGGTCGTTTCATTCATTCCAGCGCCAACCTATCTGTTCACCAACACCAACTGACTCTGCGGCTTTCTTCCGAGAAGAAACCATTTCTAAGAACTCTAGAATACTCTTTGTTGTTGAACCTGGGCCAAAAATAGCTCTAACACCTTTCTCGTATAGGGGAGAACGGTCTTGTTCAGGAATAATTCCACCAGCAAAAACCACGACATCACCTAGTCCTGCCTCGCGTAAACCATCACACACCTTTGGAATTAATACGTTGTGAGCACCAGAAAGAGTGGAAAGGCCGACAGCGGCTGCATCTTCATCAGTAACTATCCTGACAATCTCTTGAGGAGTACGTCTTAAACCGGTATAAATTACCTCGTGCCCTCCATCCCTTAGAGCCCTAGCAATCACCTTCGCCCCTCTGTCATGACCGTCTAAACCGGGTTTAGCAACAACGATTCGCATGGTTCAGTCCGTATCTTGGAATCAGATGGTGGCCTTCAAACAACCGATTGAATGGATATTGAATCTGCTTGCTTTTCAGGAATGCTCATGGGCGGGCTAGCATCGTTGCAGGCTAACTCATGTCTGGTGTGGAGGAGCGCATTGATGACTTGCGGCGCCGTAAGGCGCAAGCAGAAGCTGGCGGCGGCCAGAAAAGAATAGCCGCACAACACAACCGTGGAAAGATGACTGCGCGTGAGCGAGTAGAGCAATTACTCGATGATGGAAGCTTTGTAGAAGTTGACGCATTGGTCGAACATAGGTGTCGAGACTTCGAAATGGACCGTAATGTAATACCTGGGGATGGAGTTGTTTGTGGGCACGGAACTATTGAAGGAAGAACTGTATATTGCTTCGCACAGGATTTTACAGTTTATGGCGGATCATTAGGTGAGATGCATGGACTAAAAATTTGTAAAATCCTAGATATGGCTCTAAAGACAGGATCCCCCATAATTGGACTAAATGATAGTGGCGGGGCTAGAATCCAGGAAGGAGTAGCAAGTCTAGGTTCGTATGCTGAAATTTTCTTCCGCAATGTTCGCGCAAGTGGAGTTATACCTCAAATTTCAGTAATAATGGGCCCTTGTGCTGGTGGTGCAGTCTATTCGCCTGCAATTACAGATTTTGTAGTAATGGTTGATAATACGTCTCACATGTTCATTACAGGACCTGAGGTAATCAAAACCGTGACGAACGAAGAAGTCTCTTTCGAAGATCTCGGTGGAGCGTCCACACACGCAACACGTTCAGGTGTCACTCACTTCACGGCAGGAAATGATGATGAGGCACTTGATCTAGTTCGAGAATTAGTAAACCTGATTCCGTTAAACAATCTAGAGAAACCACCAATAAAACCTACATCTGACCCTTCCGATAGGATTTGCGAATCTTTGGATGAATTAGTTCCTGAAGACCCTTCCACGCCCTACGATATCATTGACGCTGTTGAAGAAATACTAGATGATCGCGCCTTCCTTGAAGTACAAGCTGATTATGCACAAAATATTGTAGTAGGATTTGGACGTTTAGGAGGCCACACAGTAGGTATTGTAGCAAATCAACCCAAAGTCCTAGCAGGTTGTCTAGACATAGATGCTTCAGTTAAGGCTGCTAGATTCGTACGGTTTTGTGATGCGTTCAATATCCCACTGCTTACATTCGTCGACGTACCTGGTTTTCTCCCTGGAGCCAGTCAAGAATGGGGGGGGATTATCCGACACGGTGCAAAATTACTCTACGCATATGCCGAAGCGACCGTGCCCAAGCTCACAGTAATTACTCGCAAGGCCTATGGGGGCGCTTATGACGTCATGTCTAGCAAACACATTCGTGGCGATTACAATATTGCCTGGCCTACAGCTCAATTGGCAGTAATGGGTGCCGAAGGTGCTGTACAAATTATTCACAAAAGAAGAATCAACAGCGCTGGCGATCCAGAAGGAGAGAGAAAAAGACTCATTGAGGATTATGAGGACACATTTGCAAACCCGTATAGAGCAGCATCCTTAGGATATCTAGATGATGTAATTCAGCCAAGAAACACAAGAGAAAAACTGTCTAAGGCTCTTGGGGCACTACTAGAAAAGGAAGAAATTAGACCCGCACGTAAGCACGGAAACATTCCTTTGTGAGGTATTTTGATGGCTAGTAGGAAAGAAAAAATTCGCACCGCAGCAATCCTCGCTGTGTTACTTGAAGAAGAAGACGGAGACTATCTGAAACTTTCCAACACAAGAGACAGGGGTAGTTCATGGGCCCGTGATCATCGCCGCATGTTAATAGGACGAAGAAATCTTTTCCGCGCACGTACACGAAGAAGTACTCCGAGGTGATTTCATGACTAAGAAAAGAAAAGTTACCATCGATGGAGATGAGTTCGAAGTAGAACTTGAGAAGATAGATGGACTTTGGCAAGTCAAAGTAGATGGGAAATCATTCACAGTCAGTGTTGAAGGAAGAATTGTTGAAGAGGCTGCGGGGAAGAAACGGAAGAGAGGAAATAAAGGAAAAACATCAGGGACAATTTCATCAACAATTCCTGGTAAAATCATCTCAATAAATGCAGAAATAGGGGCGCAAGTCAAAGAAGGAGATGTTTTGATGATTTTAGAAGCGATGAAAATGCAGAATGAGATACATGCTCCAATATCAGGGACTGTTTCTCAAGTTAACTACAAACCAGGCGATAGTGTTGAGGCAAATGCACCTTTGTTAGTGATTTCACCCGAAGTGCCAAAACCAAGTGATGCCTGAGGTTGCACAATGCCGACATGCGACTATCCAGATTGCAGCGTCGAAGGAGAGATGGTTAGCCGACTGTCTCCAGATGGATTTCTTGTAGCCACAGGGAAAAAGGCCTATTCATTTCGCGAAGCTTATCGGCGATTCCATTATTGTAAAGAGCATCATGATGAATTGATGAGCACGGTTTGGAATAGAGTACGTTCTAAGGATGACAAAGAAGATGACCATGTCGCTCCAACAGCAATCTGAAATATTTCAGAACTGCCTTTCGGCATATTGAAAGAACTAGTTCACTAGATACCATTCAATGAGCCGCGACTATGTATCACATCTCGAGTGTTCTTACACTGGTGAAATAATTGAGAAAGGTACTCCTCATACACTATCATCGGTAGGTAAGCCTATTCTTGTAAAATATGATCTGGATTCAATTAGGAAAGACGTTTCGAGAGAGACTATTGAGAATTCAAAAGAATTAGGCTTCTGGAGATATGCACCTCTCCTGCCAGTAAGTGAACCCGAAAATCGAGTTTCATTAGGAGAAGTAATAACCCCCCTAATTGAGCTATTCGGGAGTTTATCGCACCTGAAAAGTAAGCCAGAATGTGTATTGGTCAAGGACGAGTCACGACTACCAACAGGATCCTTCAAGGCTAGAGGATTGGGGTTAGCAGTATCAATGGCAAAAGAATTTGGATTTGATCAATTGGCAATCCCTACTAATGGAAACGCTGGCTCTGCATTAGCAGCATACGCAGCCCGGGCGGGAATGAAAAGCACAGTATTATGCCCCGATAACACTCCAATAATCAACACCTCTGAGACATTAGCACAAGGAGGAGATACATTTCTCGTCAATGGGTTAATTGGAGATTGTGGAAAAATTATTGGAGAAGGAAAGGAATCTATTGGTTGGTTTGCGGTTTCGACCTTGAAAGAGCCATATCGTATTGAAGGAAAAAAAACTATGGGTCTTGAATTAGCTGAACAACTTGGCTGGGATTTACCAGATGTCATTTTTTACCCTACTGGAGGAGGCACAGGGCTGATAGGAATGTGGAAAGCGTTCCATGAATTGCTAGAATTAGGTTGGATTGATTGTAAACTCCCTAGAATGGTAGCGGTACAATCAACTGGTTGCGCTCCAATTGTGAAGGCTTGGCAAGATGGAGTTGAACACGCAGAATTCTGGCAGAATGCTAAAACTGAAGCAAGCGGAATTCGTGTACCTGCAGCAATTGGAGATTTTCTCATCTTAAGGGCAGTGAGGGAATCTAATGGGTTCGCTATTGCTGTCAATGACGAACACATTATGCGTTCAAGAGATATGATTGGAAAAGCGGACGGATTACTTCTATGCCCCGAAGGTGCTGCTACTTTCGCAGCCTACGAAGTTGCTCTTGAACAAGGGTTGGTTAGTCCATCGGAAAAAGTCGTTCTCTTTAACACAGCAACAGGACTGAAATATCCATTACCTAAAGTATCAAAGAAGTTGGATAAAAATATGCCATTTAATCCTTCTTTTTTTAGATGAGACCTAGTGCATCTTCAATTCGATTTAATTCAGGCCCGGTAGAACCAGCACCAACAAATGCGTATGTCTCACTAGCCACACAACCTGCACCAACATAAGGAGAGCCAAAGCACAGAGTCCCAACCATGACTGGCACTTGCATTGCTTCCTGAATCCTATTTGCTTCCTCAGCATGAATGTCGGGATGGGCAAGTACACCCTTGTTATTTGCCACTAATAATGACCCCACTGTATCTTGACCTGCAACTTTTGAGCGTATTGCCTCAACACCCAAAACCTCTCCAATCATTTCAGCACCTGGGCCAGGGATTACAGAACTAACGACTGCTCCATGATCATTACAAACAACAAGATTTCCTGCAGCGTTCACACCACTTTCCATGACCACAACATCGCCAAAACTGGTTAATCTATCTAGGTCGGCTTCAGTTGCAATGTCAGCAACAGCAAGGCCTTTCTTATTTCCACGGATTAAAGAACCAAGAAGAGCAGAACCACCAATTAGTGTAGGATACATTTCCATTTCAAATCTAGCAGCTAAATCATCTATTGCTGGTTGATCTAACGAAGAAGGGTGGAAAAGAACGTCACCTACGATGCTAAGGTATACACCAACTTGTGTATGCCCGAGGATGTCTCCTGTTCCGATTCCCATTGGCTCACCTGTGTTTCTCAAAAAGTATGGCTCCGCCCATAGCGGATGAATGTTGATGCGGGGAGGTGAAAAAGAGTGGCACAGCGACGTAAGTTCCCGTGGGCTCTCGCACCACAGTACAGAATACGACGCAGGAGGACTTGACTTCCGGGTTCGATATGGGACCGGGTATTACCCCTCCGCTTTGGCCGTGCACAACTCTCTTTCGAATGTGTTTGGTGATAGAATCGAAATGCCTATTGGACAGAGGCCCACAAAAATATGGTGTGGGCAAGTAGAAAGATGAATGCTCGGGGGGTTAGTGCAGCTGGGCTGAATACCTCGGCGAACCTCGGTACTTACACCCGCTGTCTATCAAACTCGTCTTCTACGAGTCCCCTGAGATGCCTCGTCTTTCGGATGACTTCGAGCTTAGATGCTTTCAGCTCTTATCCACTGGAGCGTGGCTACCCAGCATTGCCTTGCCAGACAACTGGTAAACTAGTGGCTCCGAGCCCTCGTTCCTCTCGTACTAAAGGGCCCTTCCGATCAGGCATCTTACACGCTTCAACCACAAAGCAACAAACCTGTCTCACGACGGTCTAAACCCATCTCACGATCCCCTTTAATGGGCGAACAACCCCACCCTTCCCAGCTGCTGCACCAGGAGGTTGGGAAGAGACGACATCGAAGTAGCAAGCCACCAGGTCGATGTGTGCTCTTGCTGGTGACAACTCAATTATCCCCGAGGTAACTTTTCTGTTATCAATGGCCCCCAGAAATGAGGCACATTGGTTCGTTAGGCCCTGCTTTCGCATCGTCGATCGTTATTGATCCGATCCACGTCAAGCCAGCTTTTCCCCTTACGGTTTACGGTGGAGACTG